>JAKZTB010000379.1:0-3201 GCA_047517345.1 Alphaproteobacteria bacterium | reverse complement strand
ACAGGCAGTCCGACAAGCCTAAAAAGGATGTCTGGCTCCGGCCCCTGCGACGGGATTGGAAACGCACCCTCAATCGCTAAAATCGGCCGGGGCGAATGGAAACGCCCGCGCTGATTCCACGGCCTGAACGAACGCTTACCTATGGAGAGCACTGGATTCATCAAATAGACCGGGTAAACCGCGTAATTCGATGAAAGATAGCGCGATTCGGCAATTTTAGCGGTGACACTCGTCACATCTGGCGAACTGCTTGAATTTCTATCCAAATTTGGTGCCAGCGTGGCGGTAAACCGATCTCGGTGCTACCGTCACTAGACCGGATCAGGATTGATGCAGGGCATCAATCCTGTGAATCCGCTCGCTCTTAATAGATAGAGCAAAGCAACAGGACCAATGATAATCGCCTGCGGCGATTCCCATCAATCCTGATTTGCTCTAAAGAGAACGAGAGGGCATGGAGAACCACGGGATGGAAAAACAACCGATCAGCTTCTACAGCGAAAGCCACAAACTCGACGGCGACCTGTATCTTCCGGACGGCTTGGCGGATAACGATATCCGGGCCGGCGTTGTGCTGTGCCATGGCTACACCGGCGTCAAGGACCTGTACCTGCCGGACAACGCGCGGGTGCTGTGCGACGCGGGCTACGTCGTACTCACCTTCGATTACAAGGGCTGGGGCAAGAGCGAAGGCGCCCGCGACCGGCTCGCGCCTTACAGCCGGGTCGCCGACGTGCAATCGGCCATGACCTTTCTCGGCGCGCAGAGCCAAGTCGATGCGGACTCCATCGGTATCTATGGCACCAGCTACGGCGGCGCCACGGTAGTCTGGACGGCGGCGATCGACCAACGGGTCAAATGCGTCGTCAGTGTTGTCGGTGTCGGCCACGGTCAGCGCTGGATGCGCAGCGTGCGCCATCCCGACGAATGGGTCGATATGCTGGAACGGTCCGCGGGCGACCGGGTCCAGCGCACCATGACCGGCGAATCCGAACGCGCCGACCGCAGTGAAATCCTGCTGCCGGACCGCCAATCGGCCGCGTTGGCCGCCGCGGCGCGCAAGGACAATCCGAACGCGATCGACACCCTGCCGCTCGAATTTATCGACGAGACCCTGCAGTTCCACGCGGATTGGGTCGTCGACAAGATTGCGCCCCGTCCGATCCTGTTCATCACCACGGACGACGACCGGCTGGTACCGCCGGAGGAATCGGAGTCGCTCTACGCCAAGGCGGGCGAACCGAAGAAGCTGATCATGCTAAAGGGGTACGGCCATTACGAGGTCTATGTCGAACCGGCTTTCAGCGAAGTCATGGTGCCGACCGTGGAATGGTTCCAGCAATACATGCCGGCCCAGCCCGGCGACTAGAGCAAATCAGGATTGATGGGAATCGCCGTAGGCGATTGTCATTTGTCCTGTTGCTTTGCTCTATCTATCAAGAGCGAGCGGATTCACAGGATTGATGCCCTGCATCAATCCTGATCCGGTCTAGCGGCGCGGCTTACCGCATTCCCCGCTTCACCTGCGCCGGAATCGGGCATAGGCTGAGCGATCAGAATTTGCAGCGAAGGAGGGTCCCGATGAAATTCCGGCTCATTCTCGCGACGGCCGCGCTTTGTGCCGCGCTTCCCGTCAACATCGCCAACGCCGCCCCGCAAATGCTCGGCTTGCTCGCCAACAGCACATTGCCGATCCATTGCGTCGACGGCACCTGCACCGTGGAAGTCAGCGCGATCTGCCTGCAGGAGGAGCGCGACATCCCCGCCTGGGGCACCGCGTACCGCGCCGTGCAACCGAACAATATCGCGCTGGTCGGTACCCGCGCCGACGGCAGCGTCGCCGAACTGCCGATCGGCGATATCGCGCATATAGAAAGCGCGCGCGGTTCTTGGGCCGTGAAGATCAGCATTCCGGAAGAAACGGTCCGCGCACTCGGCGTGTCGAAAGCCGCGCTTGCGATCGAAGGCCGCGTCGCTTTGGCGCCCGTTCCGGTACAAGGCGACCCGGAACCGCAGACTACCGTGGAAATCGGCGCTGCCGTCGCCGCCTTCGCCAGATCGTCGGAGACGGTCGTCGGCGGAGTGGCGGTGGATATGGCCGCGGCCAGCGTGCTGAACGAAATGATCAACGCACTGCCCCATGTCACGCTCGACTCAAGCAAACCGGCAGGCGATCTTTGGCGCAAAACCTTCGGGTCGAACGCGCTGGACAAGCCCGGCATGCAACAGGCGTCCGTCTTCTATCGGCTGTGCGGCCACAGACTGCTGCTTGTGGAGTCCGGCACGGTGCGCCGTTGCCTCGAGCTCGGCCATGACGGCTTCGTCACGACGGTCAACCAGCGTTATTGGGACGAAAACAAACCCGGCGTATAACAGTCAAGCTTAAACCCGCCGGGTACTCCGGCTGAAAAGAATTAGGGCACGCCGGTGGCTCAGAGCCTTCGGATTCGTTCGAATGGCCTGCGGTCGCCGTGGCGATGGATTGTCACCATGCGCATTTCAGCGAACAGGCCTCGCCGTGGTGGCATATCGTCGAAATTGCGCCGGTTAGACCCAACGAACCGGCGGCGATGAACACCGTCACGAACGTCTTTATTGGCCTCGTGGGCATCGGATCGCTGGGGGCCATCGCCGCCCTGGCGCCCAGGCTCTTACCCGAAATCGACATTGCGGGTGCGGTGTTGTTGCTCGGTCTGGCAGCGCTTGCCGTTGCGTGCGCCGTTTCTTTCAAGTACCGCGCCGCCGTGCGCCAGATCCTCGCACTTTGCATGCTTTCCGCCGGACTAGCCGCACTGGCGGCGGAGTTCACAATCAAACCGCAGCCAAAGGCCTATTTGGTTGATGGCGGCGCAGGCGGCAAGAGCGGCCGGCAGGCGGTATTAGATTTACGTTCCAGCGGCACATCCGCCTACGTGTCCCTGTTGCACTCCGATATTACCGTACCGGACGAATCCGGCCGCCTACAATCCGTGCTGAAACTCAACGGCGAACCCCTATTGCCCTTGGGCGGCGTGGCCAATACGAGAACATTGCTGTGCAACGAGACAGGTGAATGGATCAGTTATACCAACGGCACTAATTATTGACCTGAAATCGCCCAATCTCTCATTCCGATGGACATGATCGTCTCGGGCTGGTCGATTAGTTTGTTCCAGGCTTGGCAACCGGCCTCGATGATGGCGTCGTAATCTTCGAAGACGC
>JAKZTB010000378.1:0-13045 GCA_047517345.1 Alphaproteobacteria bacterium | reverse complement strand
CTCCTTCGTTACCATGCGGATGGGACCTCTGCCCGCCCTGATCTCCTCCAGAATTGCATGATTCCGCAGACAGGTCGGCATCGGTTGCCGGTCAACGTAGTCCCCGACTATCTCCTTGGTGTGCTCGTACCAATTGGACTCGTATTCATCCCCATACGCATTTTCGGTGTACGTCTTTAGGTGCAGGAAATAGGCGCCGACCGGACCATAGCCGTCCTTGAATCGGGTAAGTACGATCCGATTCTCCATCTGCATCATCTTGGCGCCGACGAGGATCGGCAACGCATAGCAAGAGGCGCTGCTCCAAGGGGCATACCATGTTCTTCCCATGCCTTCACCGGTTGCGCGGGGCTTGAAGATGTGCGACGCGCCGCCGGCGGCGACGATCACGGCCTTCGCGCGGAAAACGTAAAAATCCCCGGTCCGGACATTGAAACCGACGGCTCCCGCGACCCGGTTGGACTTCGTCTTGTCCATCAGCAGGTGGGTCACCATGATCCGGTTGTAGACTTTGGTGGCAGCCTTGCGGGCGGCCTCGGCGACGATCGGCTTGTAGCTTTCGCCGTGAATCATGATCTGCCACTGGCCTTCGCGCAGATAGCGCCCGGTTTCCGGGTCCTTCATGATCGGCAGGCCCCACTCCTCGAACTTGTGCACCGTGGAGTCGACATGCCGGGCGATATCGTAGCCGAGGTCTTCCCGCACCAGACCCATGAGATCGTTACGGGCGTAACGGACATGGTCCTCGGGTTTGTTCTCGTCCCATTGCATGCCCATGTAGCAGTTGATCGCGTACAGGCCCTGCGCGACGGCGCCGCTGCGTTCGATGTTCGCCTTTTCGACGACGACAACCTTCTTGTCGCGTCCCCAGTACCGGGATTCGTATGTGGCCCCGCAGCCGGCCATGCCGCCGCCGATGACGAGGACATCGGAATCCACGAATACCGATTTTCTCCGCGAGAACAGACCCACTAGACCACTCCCTGCTTGAGTTGATCCGGGGTCAACGCGGGCAGCCCGCCCTCGATGTTGAGCGCATCCGGTTCGTGTGCAAGCTCCTGGGATTTCAGGGCTTCTTGGCTAGGCGCCTCGTAATCGGACGCCGACTTGATCGAGCCCCAGGGCGTGGTTCGGATCGGGGACTCGAAATTCTTCTCGCGACCATCGCGGAATTTGAGCTTCCATGAGACGGTACCTTTTGCCTCTTCGCGGAGCACCCGGACAGAGTGGCCCAGCGGGGCGAAGTCGGCGTAGCCGCGGCAGTCGATCGCGTTTTGCGGACAGGCCTTCACACAGGAATAGCATTCCCAGCACATATTGGGTTCGATGTTGTAGGCACGGCGGTAGGTTTTATCGATATGCATGATGTCGGACGGACAGATATCGACGCAATGTCCGCAGCCGTCGCAACGGGTCATATAAACGAATGTCGGCATGATATTCCGTTATCTCCTGTATCGAAGATCAATTGTGGGCTGATCAATAATTGCGCGGCAGGCGGCTGACGCTGCCGAGAATTTCAGGCTTGTCGGCAGGAGCCGGCAGGTTGCTCCTAAATTCATTCGCCTCTTCCACCCGCTTCTGAAATGCCGCCGCGGGCTTGAAAAACATGTGCGAAAATTTGGACCACGGTACGGACCCGAACAGCACTGTCGAGGCGAGGATGTAAAGCCAGAGGAACACGGTCGTCCCCGCGCTGCCCGTCGCCTGCAGGTAGGCCCAGATCAGGCCCAGTGTCACGCTCGTCAGAAGCGAGAGGATGAACAGGTCGGCGCGCACGATGCGGAACGGCGAATTGCCCTCGGCGGCGACATCGACCCGGATGAAGAACCAGAACCAGTAGCCGCCGATGCAAACCAACAGCGCGCCGAGGGTCCACAGTGTCGGCAGGATAGCGGGCGTCGGAGTGGCGGGCGTTGGGTAACCGAACACCATGACGACCGTTGCGATCAGGTAAGCCAGAAACCCGTACATCGTCAGGAGATGGGCAATTCTGCGCTGCGCGTCGCAGAATTCACCGGAGGTCAGGCCATCCACGACAGCGGTTTGGACCGCCAGGGACACCATTTCCCCGCCGCCGACCTGCTTGTTCCCTTTGTTGTTCGCATTCCGCCAATTGTCGAAGAAGTACTTGGCGCTCCTCTTATGAAGGACGTCGTACAGCGTGCCACCCATGACCAGGACGATCATGACGAGGACGTAGGTCTGCATCACGGCGGGCGGTATGGACGCCGAAAGCTCGGCGAAGGGATTGCTGGTGAACATTAAATTACCCCAATGTTAGCCAATTACCGTCGATCCACGGACCGATGGCATGGCTGCCCCGTGTAAATCCTGCACGTAACGCGCTCAGCGGCTCACCATGAACCCCGCGCCTCACCATGCGTACTGAGCCGGATGTTACATACGAAAATCGTTCACGAGTTAGTAGTATAGGGCCTATGGGCTGTCAATCCGACCTGCCCGACTGCCGCAGAAACGCCGCGATCTCGGCTCTATCTCGTGTTGGAGCAAGCTCAGGCGCGCTTTCGCCGCCGCTGTCGCGGATTCGCCATGGTCTGTGCCTACCCGATGCTGTCGTAATAGGCCTGCAGGACTTCGACGACTTCCGGGCGGCTGAACTCCGCCGGAACGGGTTCGCGGTTGGCGAACATCTCGCGCAGCCGCGTGCCGGAAATGTTGAGCCGGTCCGCCTCGCCGTGCGGGCAGGTCTTGCCGGTCGCCATGCCCTCGCATTTGCGGCAGTAGAAGGTGATATCGATCTTCAGCGGCTGGGTGACCAGGCTGCCGTCCTCCAGCGTGTCGAAGATATGGTGCGCGTCGAACGGGCCGTAATAGTCGCCGACGCCGGCATGGTCGCGCCCGACCACCAGGTGCGAGCAGCCGAAATTCTGCCGGAACAGCGCGTGCAGCAGCGCCTCGCGCGGGCCCGCATAGCGCATCTCGATCGGGTAGCCCGCCTGGATCGCGGTGCCCGGCACGAAGTAGTTCTCGACCAGCGTGTCGATGGCGTCGACGCGGACCTCGGCCGGGATGTCGCCCGGCTTGAGCGCGCCCAGCACCTGATGGATAAGGATGCCGTCGCCGATCTCGACCGCGATTTTCGCAAGATATTCGTGGCTGCGGTGCATCGGGTTGCGGGTCTGGAAGGCGGCGACTTTCGACCAGCCTTTCTCTTCGAACAGCGCGCGGGTTTCGGCCGGGCGGTAATACAGACCCTTGTAGGTTTCCGGATAATGGCCTTCGGACAGGACGGCGACCGGCCCCGCGAGATTGACCGCGCCCTGCTCCATGACCTTCTGCACGCCGGGATGGTTTTCGTCGGTCGTGCCGTAAATATATTCGCATTCGAGCGCGCGGTCGATCTCGTACTTTTCCTCGACGCGCAACGTGCCGACAATTGCGCCCTCTTCGTCGGCCAAGGCGACTTCTTCGCCGAGCGATATCGCATCCGCTTCGTTTTGCCCGCAGGACAGCGTGATCGGGATCGGCCAGAACAGCCCGCTCGACAGTTTCATGTCGACACAGGCGCCGCGCCAGTCCGCCTCGCCCATGAACCCGTCGAGCGGCGTATAGGCGCCCATGCCGAGCATGAACAGGTCGGAAAGCTCGCGGCTGGACAGGGCGATACGGGGCAGCGATTGCGCCCGCGCCAGGGCGTCCGCGCGCTCGGCATCGCCGACCAGCAACGGTTTGAGCGGCCCGCCGCCATGCGGCGGTACGAGATTCGGCATCGTCGACCTCTTCGTGATTTTCGCGAAATGCGCCTCGCCGCAGTGATACACGCGCGTGCGAAGGGTGTGAAGGGCCGTTCCCGTTGAAGATTGCGTCAGGCGGCAAGGATCGGGAGATGGCCTGCGTCGCCATATGCGACCATTCGTTTGTCGCGCGTCACAAGCGTCGCATTTTCAATCCGCGCCGTGGCGACAATCACCCGGTCGGCGGGGTCCATGAGTTCTGCTACCCCGTCACTCGGTGCCGGAAGGTGACAGGAGTCAATGGCGATTTCAGGCGTAAGCGGTGCGAGCGAAAGACCGGGCGCCGATAGGCTATTTGTGACCCATCGCGACACGGGTTCGGTCAGGACGATTCGACCCCGCCGCGCCAGCATCGCGACTTCCCATACACATATCACCGGGACCAGCATTTGACCCCTTTGCGCCGCCGTCTCAATTTCGGCGAGCGCAGATTTATTCAAGGAAGCGTCGCCTTCCATCAACCAAATCCAGATGTGGGTGTCGATGACCAATGTTTCGGTCATTTCCGCGACACCTCGTCCGTGGCGTCCCAAGTGTCGTCGAGCGGTGCGGTTATGTCGCCTCGAACCGTGACAGAGCCGCGAAGATAGCCGAAGAGAGGCCGGGGTTCGTCGTCGTAGGGGACGAGGCGTGCTTTTGGTTTGCCATGCTTCGTGATGATCACCTCGGAGCGTCCCTCCGCAACTTCGTCGATGAGACGCAGGCATTGCGCTTTAAATGCGCTGGAAGCGATTCGCATTTTCATCGATTTTCCGATTTACTATTTATAATTGGCTATAGTCATAATATTATGGTCATTTACTTTAGGCAATATGTGATCGCGGATCCGCGTCGCCCGGCGAAGTCGTCGGCTAGATCATCAAGGCGGTCGAGGTGTGGAGTCTCGTGAGGTTATTCACATTTAGGCCGCCGCTCGGCCCGAAAAGAGCCGCGCGTAGGCGTTCAACATCGTCGACTCGTCATAGACGGCCCTAACATGCCGGCGGTTCGCCTCGCCGACATCTTTGCCCAGCGTTGGGTCGGCCGCGAACTGTTCCAATACGATTCCGAGCCGGCCCGCATCGCGATCGACGATGAAGTCCTTGTTGGCATTCGAGACGATGTGCCGGACGTCGCCGACATCGACGCCGGCGACCGGCAGTCCGGCGGCCATCGCTTCCAGAACGCTGATCGGCATCTGCTCGGGGTCGGACGATATTGCGAAAATGTCGAACAGGCTCAAGACCGTGGCGGGGTCCGAAATATAGCCCGTGAAATGACCTGATCGCCGATGCCGAGCTGTTTCGCCTTTTCTTGCAACGGCGCGCGCTCCGGCCCGTTGCCAACGATGACGAGGCGCAGCTTTTCGACATTTTGCATGCCGTGAAACGCGTCGAGCAGCCGTCCGAGATTCTTTTCGCGCCGCAAGGCCGCCACCGTCCCGATTGCGGTCGTGTCCGCTGGAATACCGAATTTCGCGGCGAGTGCATCGTCGCGCGGCCGCTCGAAACGCGCGCAGTCAATACCGTTGGGCAGGTAGACCACTTTCGCTGGATCGAGGCGCCAAACCTCCGTGACGATTTCCTCAAGCGTATGGGAGGGGACGACGACGGTCGTATCGCGCGCCAGCGCGAAGCGCCGGAACAGCTCCCGGCGGGGCAACTACCGGTCCGCTTCCTCCGGCCCGAACCCATCGACGATGTGGATATGCGGGCAGGCGCGGCCGAGATTCGCCACGGCCCACTCGATCGCCCCCCAATTGTAGGTCACCAGAAAATCCGGCTTCAACGCATTCAAGGCGCGCCGGAAGGTGAAGAAGTTTCGCGCCGTCCGGCCTTTGTCGTAGGCGATGTCGTGCACTTCGCATGGCGCATCCGGCGCGAGCAGCTTCGTGCTCTCGTAGCCATGATCCATGGCGAACGCGGTATGCCGGAATCCCGGACCGAGCTTGTTCACCGTCGTCGCGAAGCGGACCTGCGGGCCGCCGACATTTAGCGTCGAGAAGACGTGAAAGACGGTGCGGTGTTGCGAGGTATCGGCAGTCAATTCTGACCGGTTGCTATTGTTGAACGACGGCGCGGATCGCCTGATCGATTAACGTCTCACGATCGGCGACCGGTTTCCAGTCGAGATCGGCCTTCGCATCGGAACAATCGAAGCGGGCGTTCAGGCCGCGCGACTTGGTGTCGCGCAGGCTGGGAAAGGGCGCGTCGCGGCCGATCAGGCGCTTGATGACCCATTTGCCTATATCGATGCCGAGCAGCTTGTAGGGCGATTGCGGGTAGAAGTGCAGCGGCCGGCCGGACGCCGTGGCCAGTTCGTAGATATATTCGCGTGCCGAGAGGGTGACGTCGCCGACGATATTGTAGCATTTACCGGCGATATCCGGCGCGGTCAGGCTGGCCACGATGGCGTTCGCCACGTCGCCGACGAGCACGAAAGGCAACGGGTTCCGGCCTTCGTTCCAGCCCAGGCAAAATTGCTCGTTGTTGTAAAAGCCGAGACCGCTGTGAAACGGGCTCGTACCCTCGCCGATGACGACGCCGGGCCGCAGGATGCAAACCGGCAGACCCTTGTCGCGGTGCATGTCGAGCAGGGCCAGATCGCTCGCGGCCTTGCCCCTTGCGTAGTCCGCACGCGTCTCGGCCTTCGGATCGGGTGGTGTCGCGCCGGTGATCGTATCGCCTGCGTTGCCCAGATAGAGACCGGCGATCGAGCCGATCTGGATGAGCCGTTCGCTCCCGGCCTCCAGACAGCAATCGCCGACCAGCCGAGCGCTGCCGACCATGCTTCGCTCGATCGCTTCCCAGCTGCCGCCGCCGCCGCCGTGCGCGAGATTGACCACCAGCGGGGACAGCTTTACGGCCCGTGCGACGTCTTCTTTCTTGGTGACGTCGCCGCGCAGCAGGGTCACGCCGTCCTCGAAGAAGACCGGCGCCAGGTTTTTTGGGCTGCGCGCCATGACCGCGACGGTGCGGCCGGACCCGAGCAGCTGTTTTACCGTGTGGGCGCCGATGAATCCGGTCCCGCCGAGCAACACGACGTCGGCTTTCTCCGCCGGCTCGCTTGCCGTGGGTACGGCAGCGGGGGGCATCGCAGTAAAGCCCTTACCGGTAATCTCTTCGCAGATCCGGACCAGTTCGGCCCCGAATTCACCGTCCGATTCCGGCGCGCGTCCCGCATCGACCGCGGCGTGGAAGTCCGCGATGCTGCCTTTCATGCTGACAACGAACGGTTCGGTACGCTCCTGCACGCCGAGCAGCGACAGCAGATAGTCGGCGGCGTTGACGCGGCTCTGGACGGCGATTTCCCGTGCTGCACGGCGTCCGGTCACGAACGCGTCGGCGAATTCGGGGAAACGGGTCCGGCCATGAGTGTAGGCGCGGTTGGTCAGCACGTCGGCGACGGCGACCCCGTCGTCGCAGACCGCCGTGATCTGCCAGAAGGGGTATTCCCGGCCGACCGCGAACTGCATCTGCGCGTCGGCATGGGCGCCCTGAAGGTTGACGTTGCAGGCGTGGTACAGCTGCAGGCCCGGCGAGAACTCGATCGGCTCCGCTGATAACGGCGCGACCTTCGACACGTCGCCGATCAGCGCGCAGATTTGCGAAAGCGGGTGGACCGCTTGCTCAAGCAGGATATTGAGCGGTTTGTCGAACATCCAATGCGACATCTGCTTCGCCGCCAACTGGCGCAGCGGCATGTTGTAGATGCAGTTGACGTGGCGTAGCCGTCCCAGTGTTTGGCTGCGGACCTTCTCCAACAGGGCGCGGAAGGCCGGATTGTAGACGAAGTTCTGGTTGACGCCCAAGGTGACGTTTTCGCGGCGGCGAGGTCGATGAGTGCGCGGCAATCGGCGGCGGTCTCGGCCAGCGGCTTCTCGCACAGCACGGACACACCCGCATTCAACAACGTCGTGGCGATCGGGTCGTGCAGCGGCGGCGGCACCAATATGTGGGCGCGGTCGAAGTCGCGGTCCGCCAGCGCGTCTTCCAAATTTGCGAAGGCTTTCGCCCCGCCGAGCGATTTCGCCATCGCCTGCGCCAAGCCCAGATTCGGATCGACGACGGCACTGACCTGCACGGAAGGCATCGTCGCCAGAACCGCGGCGTGCGTGTTGGCGATATTCCCGGCGCCGACCAGGCAAACGTTTTTCGCGGCCATGACTCTGCCTTCTTGTGACTCCGACGGGCGGGGAAACGGTATACGGACCCGGGAACGGTAATAAATATCCTAAACACTGCCGGCGCGGCGGTGACCGCGGTCACGATTGCGCCACGCGGTACCGATTAACGGATTGCTCCGCTCGCTTCAATAGATGTTGATGTTGTCCGCCCAGGATCGCGGATGCTGATAGGGTCGCTTTGTCCCTCGTGGCGGCAAAAAGGCAAGGCATTCGGATGCGGTGGTGTCCCATATTGGTTGTGCTGCTGTTCGCGTTGCCGGCCCGTGCGGATTTCTGGGACGGCCTCGCCGCCTACGACGCCGGCGACTACTCTGCCGCGCGCGCCGAGTGGCGTTTACTGGCGCTGACCGGCGATGCGGAGGCGCAGGCGGCGCTGGCGGGTCTGTACGCCCAGGGCCTCGGTGTCCCGTGGGATTTCCGGCTCGCCGCGCAATGGTTCCGCCGTGCGGCGGAACAAGGTCACACGATCGCGCAGCTCAATCTCGGCGACTATTACGCGCGCGGCCGTGGCGTCCCGCTCGATCTGGCGCAAGCCTGGCTCTGGCTCAGCCTCGCTGCCCGGCAGGGTAACAATTGGGCTTTATCACGGCGCGACACAATCGAAACGCTGATGGATGAATCCGTCCTGAACAACGCAAAACGGCATTTAGCGAATTGGCGACCCAAGACAGAGTGAACGGCCATTTGACCCGAAAACACGTTCGGCCCTACGTTAGACTCTATGCGAAACGGAGGGATCGGATCATGAGCGACAAGAAACAAAATTTTTCTGCCAGCTATGCCAAGGACGCCGTCTACCAGACCGGCTTGCGTGAATTTATGGAATACCGCGATCTCGGGATTGCCGATGCCACGAATGGCGCCTTCCGCGCCCATGTCGTCCGGATCAAAAAGGAACACCGGGGCGAAGACCAGGATATGCACACCACCGGTGCGCATCAGCATATGTGCGATTTCCAGATGTTCTACGTGATGAAGGGCTGGATCAAATTCATCTATGACGGCGAAGGCGGTGCGAAAACCTTCAATGCCGGCGATTGCGTGCTGCAGCCGGCGGAGATCGTCCACAACGAACTGTCCTGCTCCGACGATCTGGAGTTGATCGAAATCTATTCTCCAGCCGTGCACGAGACCCGTGGCGTCGATAAGGATTTGATGGCGCAGGAGGCGGCGGATTAGGACGTAGCGAACCGGACACGCGGCGGGGCGCAATGCGGCGGCCCCGCCGCGCGACCATTGAGCGTTGCATGGGCATGAATTCAGCCCAAATACCATTGACAGCCGTGCAAATTTCCACAAAATGAAACGCACTGTTTCATTAATCGATAAATACTGCGTATTCGGGGGTGCGGCACCCCCTTACACCGAACAAGTAGGAGAGACCGGATGAGCCAGATTGCGGCGGCGCAAGCGCCCGACGTCATGGATGTGATTGCGGTGCTGGACGGTCTGATGGGCCGGGCGCGGGCGGCGATGGCGGCATTCGGCGACGCCGACCAGGCGCGCATCGACGAGGCGGTCACGGCGTTGGCCTGGTCGATCTACAAGCCGGAGAATGCGCAGCGGCTCGCGGCGCTGGCGGTCGAGGATACCGGGCTCGGCAATGTGCCGGACAAGGTGATCAAGAACACCCGCAAGACCTTCGGCACCTTGCGCGACCTGATGCGGGTCAAGACCGTCGGCGTGATCGAGGAAATTCCCGAGAAAGGGTTGGTCAAATACGCCAAGCCGGTCGGCGTGGTCGGCGCGGTGACGCCGTCCACCAATCCCGCCGCGACACCGGTGAACAAGGCGATGATGGCGCTCAAGGGCGGCAATGCGATCGTCATCGCGCCCTCCCCGTCCGGCTGGAACACGACCAGTATGACGGTCGAGCTGATGCGCAGCGAGCTGGCCAAGGTCGGCGCGCCGGAGGACCTGATCCAGATCCTGCCGAATCCGGTGACCAAGGAGTTGACGGCCGCCCTGATGAAGGCGGTCGATCTGGTGGTCGTGACCGGCAGCCAGAACAACGTGCGCTCGGCCTATTCCAGCGGCACGCCGGCGATCGGCGTCGGCGCGGGCAACGTGCCGGTGATCATCGACGATAGCGCCGACCTGACGGACGCGGCGGAGAAGGTCAGCGCCTCGAAAATTTTCGACAACGCGACGTCGTGTTCGTCGGAGAACTCGGTGACCATCGTCGATGCGGTCTATGACGACGCGATCGCAGCGCTCGAGGCTGCGGGCGGTTACCTCTGCTCCCCGACCGAAGTCGCCCAGGTTAAAGACGCGTTGTGGAAGAACGGCAAGCTGAACCGCCACATCATCGCCAAGGATCCGGATATCTTCGCCGAGGCCTGCGGCCTGCCGGATGCCGCCAGGTCGGCCAAGTTCTTCATGGTCGAGGACCGGGGCGCCGGGCCGGACCGACCCTTCTCGGGCGAAAAACTGTCGCTCGCGCTGACGATCTACCGGGCCGCGGATTTCGCGGCGGCGAAACAACAGGTCCAGGATGTCCTGCACTATCAGGGTGCGGGCCATTCGGTCGGTATCCATACGGCGAACGCGGATCATTATCGCGAGCTGGCGGCGGACCTCGAAGTCGTCCGCGTTCTGGTCAATCAGGCGCACACCTTCGGCAATGGCGGGTCCTTCACCAACGGGCTCGAATTCACCCTGTCGATGGGCTGCGGTACCTGGGCCGGCAATTCGATTTCGGAGAATTTGAACTGGCGGCATTTCGTCAACATCACGCACCTGGTTACCGAAATCCCCGAGGACAAGCCGAGCGAAGAAGCGCTGTTCGGCGCGCATTGGGCGAAATACGGGCAGTAGCGAAATGAATTTCGAAGAACACGCGGCGAAACCTCTGCTCGCCGCGGCCGGCATCGCCGTGCCCGAAAGCGCGCTGGCGGCAACGCCGGCGGAAGCGGCGGCGGCGGCGGAACGCATCGGCCCATGCGTCGTCAAGGCGCAGGTGCCGACCGGCAAGCGCGGCAAGGCGGGCGGCATCAAGCTTGCCGCCAGCCCGGCCGAAGCGGAACAAGCCGCGGAGCAAATTCTCGGTATGGATATCGCCGGCAATAGGGTCGAAAAGGTGCTGGTCGAGGCGCAGGCGGATATCGCGGCGGAGTATTACGCCTGCGTGCTGACCGACGCAGCGTCGAAGGGCCCGTTGATGCTGTTCTCGACCGAGGGCGGCATGGATATCGAGGCGGTCGCGGACGCCGATCCGGACAAGATCGCCCGCCTGCCGATCGACATCCGCAGCGGCGTCGACCGCGCCGCGACCGAAGCGGCGCTCGCCGGCATCGGGCTGGGCGACCGTTCGGCCGCCGTCGCGGCGGTGCTGGAGAAACTGTACGGCGTTTATGTCGGCAACGATGCGGATCTGGTGGAGATCAACCCGCTGATCGCGACCGGCGCGGGCGAGATCGTGGCGCTCGACTGCAAGTTTTCGCTGGAGGATTCCGGGGCCAACCGGCGGCAGGAATTGGCCGCGAAAGGCGCGCCGGAGAAGCTGACCGAACTGGAGGCCCGCGGCCGCGATCTCGGCCTGCGCTATATCGAGCTCGACGGCGATGTCGGCGTGCTGGCGAACGGCGCCGGGCTGACGATGACGACGATGGACGTGATCCGGCATTACGGCGGCGAGCCGGCCAATTTCCTGGAAATCGGCGGCGAGGCCTACACCCTGGGCAAACCGGCCCTGGAACTGGTGCTCTCGAATCCGCGGGTGAAATGCCTGCTGGTCAATTTCTGCGGCGCCTTCGCGCGCACCGACGTGATGACGGAAGGCATCGTCAACGCCTGGTCCGAACTCAAGCCGACCCTGCCGGTGTTCTTCACGATCCACGGCACCAACGAGGACGAGGCGATCGCCCTGGTCCGCAACCGGCTCAATATGGAGCCCTACGATCTGATGGACGATGCGGTGAAAGAGGCCGTTGCGGCCGCGCGGCAGGCGTCATGATCGTCAGGAAACACGAGCGTGTTCTGGTGCAAGGCATCACCGGCAAGCAGGGCAGTTTCTGGACCGAGCGCATGCAGGAATACGGCACGTCCATCATGGGCGGCGTCAACCCGCGCAAGGCGGGCACCATGGTGTGCGATGTGCCGGTCTACGCCTCGGCGGTCGAGGCGTTGCAGGACGGTGGCTTCGATGTGACCGCGATGTTCATCCCGCCGATGCTGGCCAAGGCGGCGGCGCTGGATGCCATCGAAGCCGGCGCCAAGGGCATCGTCTGCCTGACCGAACATATCCCGGTGCAGGACGTGATGTATTTCCTCGCCGCCGCGCGCGAGTCCGGCACCTGGGTGATCGGCCCGAACACGACCGGTGTCGTCACCGCGGGCGAGTGCTTCGTCGGCTTCATGCCGGTTTTCGAGGAACGGGTTTTCAAGCCCGGCGACATCGGCATCATTTCGCGCAGCGGCAGCCTCGGCACGCTGGTCTGCATGAAGATGGTCGAGGCGGGTTACGGCACCTCGACCTTCATCGGCATCGGCGGCGACCCGATCATCGGCTCGACGACATTGGACGCACTCAAGGCGCTCGACACGGACGAGCGCACCAAGGGCGTCGTGCTGATCGGCGAAATCGGCGGCGAGATGGAAGAGGAAGCGGCCGAATACGCCGCGACCATGGACAAGCCCATCGTCGCCTTCATCGCCGGCGCCGCCTCGCCGCCGGGCAAGCGCATGGGCCATGCCGGCGCCATCGTCCTGGGCGACCGCGGCACCTACCGGTCGAAGCGCAAGGCGCTCGAAGCAGCCGGCGTCGCCGTGCTTGACACACCGTCCACGGTCGGCGACGCGATGCGCGAGGCGATGGGGTAGACCGGACCGGTCGATGGAGCGGATTGTGCGCAGCGGCCGGCGGCGCGCAACCGTGATCCAGGAAGCGGCGATGAATCCACACTGCGGCGAGAATTCACCGGATGTCGTATTTTGGGCGGGCAGCGGTCGTAACTCATTGGGCGGTGAACCGACGCGAATTGCCATAACAGCCCGTTGAAAAAGGCGCTATTGACCGGGTTTCACTCGACGGCGAAACATAACGCGACGAAGGCGGTTTCGCCATCCTCCGAGACGATGAGGACCATCTGAGCGACCAGAACGGCTCCAGCTGGCGCAATAA
>JAKZTB010000377.1:0-2985 GCA_047517345.1 Alphaproteobacteria bacterium | reverse complement strand
GTTCGATTCGATCGTGCCCAAGGTCACCATCGCCTGGCTCAGGTCGCGGACCTCCTCGGTATCGAACCGTTCGAGCAGCGGCCCGGCGCGGTCTTCCCCCAGCGCCAGCATCATCACCGCCGCCTTCTCGGGACCGCTCAGGTTCCTGTTTCGGTTGCGCGCCATATTGTTCCTGGCTGATGTTCGTTTTCACCAAAATCGCCCCGAATACGAGGCGGCAAATAGTAGCCTCGCCTCTAAATGTCGCTGCGATCCTTTGGAGGCGAAACACCAATTACACTAATTTTTTAAGGCGAAAACGGCTGATAGGACAGCAAAAAATCCAGGTAGTATGTTAAATTATAAAAGCGTTTCGCGAATAACTCTCACATCGACCCGTAGCGAGAGCAACAATGGATATCGGGTCAATTTTATGTCACAAAATTCGCTCGCCCACTCTCGTCAAGTAGAGGAATGCAGATGATCGATGCCCATTTTTGGCCCACGCCGAACGGTTGGAAAATTTCGATCGCGCTGGAGGAGATGGCGCTGGACTATACGGTCCACCCGGTGAACATCGGCCGCGGCGCACAGTTTGAACCGGAATTCCTGGCGATCAGCCCGAACAACCGGATGCCCGCGATCGTCGATCACGATCCGCCGGGCGGCGGCGAACCGGTTGCCGTTTTCGAGAGCGGCGCCATCCTGGTTTATCTCGCCGAGAAAACCGGAAGCTTCCTGCCGACCGATCTGCGCGGCCGCAAGGCGGTTATGGAATGGCTGATGTGGCAGATGGGCGGCATGGGGCCGATGTTCGGTCAGGCGGGCCACTTCCGCTTCTACGCGCCTGAACAAGTGCCCTATGCCAAACAGCGTTACGATAGCGAAATGCTGCGCCTTTACGGCGTGCTGGACCGCCAATTGGCCGAGCGGGAGTACGTCGCCGGCGACTATTCCATCGCCGACATGGCATGCTGGCCCTGGGTGATTACCTACAAGCGCCAGGAAGTCGATCTCGACCGGTTCCCCAACGTCAAGCGCTGGTACAAGGCGTTGCAGGCCCGCCCGGGTCTGCGCCGCGGTTACGAAGTCGGCCGGGAGTTCGGCAAACCGACCGGCCAGTGGGACGAGGAAGCACGCCGGCACCTGTTGGCGCACCCCGATCCGGCGTCGCAACGGCGTGACAGATAATTCAGGTCAGGCAACGGTAAAATTGCGCCCGCCGCCACCGACCCTTGAACGGCGCAACGAGGCTGCCCGAGCCCTACGGTTTCACCACGACCCGGCCCAG
The DNA here is from genome assembly GCA_047517345.1 of Alphaproteobacteria bacterium. GTDB lineage: Bacteria > Pseudomonadota > Alphaproteobacteria > UBA8366. The sequence goes on along the minus strand of JAKZTB010000377.1, from coordinate 1,715 downwards.
CACGTTGCCCGCCGTGAGGTCGTCGAGGGCGGAATTGACGTCTTCCAACGGCCGGGTCTGTATCGGGATCGGCGGCACCTTGCCGTCTTTCACCAGCACCATCAGCTCGTGCATCTCTTGCAGGCTGCCGACATAGGAGCCGATCATGCTCATCATCTTGAGCGGGAAGAAGGGCAGCGGGATCTGCGCCTTCTCGCCGTATAACCCGACCTGAATTTGCCGCCCGCCCTTACGCAGGCAATCGACGCCGAAGCGCGACGTTTCCGGCCGGCCGACGAAATCGATGGTCGCCACGGCGCCGCCGCCGGTCATCTCCAGTACCTTCTGCACCGCGTCCGGTTCCGAATTGTCGATCGTGTCGAAGGCGCCGACCTGCCGGGCCGAGGCGCGCTTGGTACCGTCGATGTCGGCGGTGATGATCTTGGCCGGCGTTACGGCGTGGGCGAAATGGACGGCGCTCAGTCCGACGCCGCCGGCGCCGATGGTCATGACGTAGTCGTCGTCGGTCAGCTCTCCGACCTTGCGCAGCGCGCTGTAGGCGGTCAGACCCGAGCAGGCGTAGGTGCAGGCCAGATCCTGCGGCACGCCGGCATAGTCGATCAGGTATTTCGCGTCCGGCACGATCACATAGTCGGCGTACCCGCCATCGACGCGGGTGCCGATGACGCGCGGCGTGAGGCACAACAACTCGTCGCCGCGCCGGCAGACCGCGCAGTCGCCGCAGCCGATCCAGGGATAGACGATGTATGATTCGCCGACTGCGACGCCGTCCGCGTCGGGACCCAGACTCTCCACCGTCCCGAGCGGCTCATGGCCCATCGTAAAGGGCAGCTTCATGCCGCGGTCCGCGAGCCTCAGCACTTCGCCGCCGCCGAGATCGAATTCCCCCGACCACAGGTGCAAGTCGCTGTGGCAGACGCCGCACGCGGTCACGCGGACCAAAACTTCTTTCCCTGTCGGCTCCGGCGTCTCGTACTCGCGCAATTCCAACGGCTTGCCGAATTCGACGATCTGCATGGCGCGCATATTGTTCCTCCCCGGGATCTGTTGCATTGCCGCCATCTTAGCGGACGAGGCGCTTTGTGCCCGCATTTTCCGGCAACGGCTTACGCCAGCTCGCAGAGCCGCTATACTTCGAGCCGTTGACATCCCGGACCTTCAGGGGAGGTGCATGTCATGTTCAGGCATTTGATGTCCGTTACGCTTTTCATGGGAATGCTCGCCATCGCTTCGGCGCAGGCCGCCGATCGGGTCAAGTTTACGTCCGCGACCGACTGGGGCGATCCGGCCAAGCTGACCGGGTTGCTGAGCAAGCCGCGGGGGGCCGGGCCGTTTCCCGCCGTCGTACTGTTGCACCAATGCATGGGGATCGGCGATGTCGTTGGGCCGCTCTGGGAGAAACGGCTTCTCGCTTGGGGCTATGTCGTGCTCCGCGTCGACAGCTTCGCACCGCGCGGTCTCAAGAATGTCTGCGCCTACGAAACCAAGGGCGGTTACGACGGCGACGTGTTCGAAAGCGACACGCGGGTCGAGGACGCCAACGGCGGCAAAAAGTATCTCGCCACACTTCCGTAGGGTGTGGGTCTGGTATGGAAAATCTAGGCATTGATTTAGTGCGTTTTTTGTGTCGAGACGAACGGCCGAAAACGGCTATTCGTGACAATGGGCCGCTCCAAGGCAGGATTTTGTCACGACGGCAGGGTCGAGCAGGAGAA
>JAKZTB010000376.1:0-15951 GCA_047517345.1 Alphaproteobacteria bacterium | reverse complement strand
AAAGTGATCCAATCAATCACCCGGCATGCCATGGCCGCCTTCCTTCAGCGAGCTTTTTGCAGAACTATTTGTACAGGACCCGAGATGCTCTATCAGGGCCGCAATATGGGAAAACTATTGGTCCGCGTCGACTGAGGCGCGAGGATCACCTTCGCATGGACACGGACCGCATCGCCGACATCGTCGCCTTCTGGCTGGGCGACAGCCCCGAGAAGGCCACCGCCCACCGCGACTGGTGGTATGAGGGGGGACCGGCGGTCGACGAGGAGATTGGGAGCCGCTTCGGCGATCTGGTGCCGCTTGCCTGCGCCCGCGAATTGATGGGCTGGCGGGCGACGCCCGACGGCGCGCTGGCCCTGGTCCTGCTGCTCGATCAGTTCACGCGGAACCTCTACCGCGGTACGACGGACGCCTATGCCGGCGACGCCTGCGCCTTCGAGATCGTCAACGCGGCCATCGACATAAAATTTGACCGGACACTGCACCCGGTCGCGCGGATCTGGCTGTACCACCCGTTCCACCATTCGGAGCAGGTCGAAGAGCAGGACCGGGGATTGGAATTGTTGAGGGCGCTGCGGCAGGAAGCGGATCCGGCCTGGCATGCCTATGTGGAGCGCAGCATCAAGGGCTGGACCCGCCACCGCGACATCGTCGCCCGCTTCGGCCGCTTCCCGCACCGCAACGCGATCCTGGGCCGGGAAAATACGGAAGAAGAGCGCACCCATTTGGCGTCGGGCGGCGAGAGTTTCGGGCAGAGGCTGGACGCGAAAAATGCGGGCGACTAGTCGTCACAACTGCTTTTCGTAGTACCGAACTGTCTTGACCTTGGGCTCCAGTTCCGCACGCCCGACGTCCTCGAACCCCATCTTCCTGTGAAACGCATCCGAGCCTGGGTTGGGCGGATCGAGATTGACCTCGCAGACGACCCTGCCGTGGCCCGCCGCCTGCGCACGCGCGAAAAGATCGCGGTACAGGCGGGCCGCGAGACCATGGCCGCGACGGCGGTCGGCGACGACGATCCGGTCGACATAGACGAAGCGCGGCCGGCGCGCCTGGAACCATTTGAAATTCAGGCTGTGGTAATCGGCGTCCTGGTCGAAGGTGATCAGCAGGGCCGCCGCGTCCGGGACGCAGGTCGCGGCGAACGCGCCGGCGACAAGTGTCTGCCAGTCGCCGCCGGTCAGGAACGAGGTCTCGCGCGCGTTCGCGTTGTTGAGGTCGCGAAGCGCCGCCTGAACCGCATCGTCCTGCGCGGCGATCGGCTCGATCGGCGTCGCGTCCACGCCGCCGTTTACGCGCGTTCCAGCACGACGACCGGGATTTCATGGTGCGCTTTGGCCTTCTCGTGGTAGGTGTCGTAGGTCGGGAAGATTTCCGCCATCATCTTCCACAGCCGGGCGCGCTCCTCGCCGGACGCGGTGCGGGCGGTCGCGGCGAACTTGTCCGCCATGACCTGCAGTTCGACCTGCGGTTGGGCGGCCAGGTTCTCGTACCATAGCGGGCTTTTCGGCGCGCCGCCGATCGACGCGACGATGACAAGGTTGTCGCCGTCCTTGCCGTAGATCAGCGCGGTCTCGAACTGTTTACCGGAACGGCGGCCGGTGGTCGTCAGGATCAGACACGGCAGGCTCTGCTTACCGTCCACGCCTTTCCAGATATGGCCTTCCTCGCCGCCGGTTTCCTTGTACCGGTCCATATGCTCGATTACCCAATCCCGCTGCGCCATAGCCGCCTCCCGTAAGTTTCGTTTGTCTGACCGACTATATAAGCGCGGCTGCGGGACGAACAACCGGCGCCGTGACGAGTCAGCCCGTCGGTGTGCCGCGCAGGCAGGTGCGGTGCAGGATTCGGGGGTAGCGGACGGCGTCGAAATTGGCGTCGGCGTGGTGCAGCAGGCAGCGGTTGTCCCACATCAGCACGTCGCCTGCCTTCCAATGATGGCGGTAGAGGAACTGCGGCTGCGTCGCGTGCGCCTCAAGCCGTTCGATGCGGGCGCGGCCCTTTTCCATCGGTATGCCTTCGAGATGCGACGCGTGCGTGCCCATGAACAGGCACTTGCGCCCCGTGTCCGGATGGGTTCGCGCCAGCGGATGGGTCATCGGCGGCGCGTCACGCCTCTCCCATTCGGTGATGGTGCGGCCGATATTGTCGCGCGACAATTCCCAGCTGTGCACGACGCCGACGCCGTCCAGTTCCATCTTCTCGTCTTCCGAAAGCGCGTCGTACGCCGCGTACATGTTGGCGAACACCGTATCGCCGCCCTCGGGCGGCATCGCGACCGCGTGCAAAATCGTCGCCATCGACGGTTGCGGGCGAAAGGATTTGTCAGTGTGCCAGCGCAGCGAACCGACCTTGCCGGTCGGTTTCCCGTCGTCGTCCAGATTGGTCACGATGTGGACCAGCGGATGCGCGCCGATACCGCAGTTGCGCTGCGCGTGTTTTTCCAAGGTGCCGAATTGCTTCGTGAAGGCGACCTGCTGGTCCTTCGTCAGACTCTGGTTCCGGAACGCCAAGACCTGATGGTCGAGGAAGGCCCGATAGACCGCGTCCCGTGTCGCGATATCGAACGGTTGCGTGAGGTCGAGGCCGACTATCTCCGCCGCCATCAGTTTGGACAAAGGGCTGACTTCGAAGCCCTGCCGCGTTTCCGGTACCGCGTCTGTCATCACCTACTCCCTAGCCCAAGAGCGATTTTATCGCCGCCTGGGTTTCCGCACCGCCCTGATTGATTGGCATCGTCTTGGCCGCTTCGCGCTGGCGAAGCGTGTACGCGTACTCGTGCGGCATCTGACCGAACGGGTCCTCGATCCCCTGATCCTGCGCCGCATGCGCCGTCCAGTCGGTGTGCCATAGGAACTCCCGCGCCAAGGCCACGAGATCCGCCTGGCCCGCTTGCAGGATGTCTTCGGCCTGCCGCGCTTCGGTGATCCCGCCGACGGCGATGGTCATGATATCCACATCACGCCGGACGCGCTCGGAAAACCCGACCTGATAACCGGGCAACCGCGGCACCATCGGCATTTCGGAGTCGCCTGAAATACCGACGGAGGAACAGTCGATCAAGTCTATATCTATATTCTTCAATACTTTAGATAGTTCTACCGTTTCTTCGAGATCCCAAAGTCCGCCTTCGCCATCGACCGCCGAGACGCGATAGAACACCGGCCTGTCCTTCGGCCAAGCGTCGCGCACCACTTCCGCCACCTCCAGCGCGAAACGCATCCGGCCGGCGCGGTCGCCGCCGTAGGAATCGTCGCGTTGGTTGCTGACCGGCGACAGGAACTGGTGGATCAGGTAGCCGTGCGCGCCATGGATTTCAACGATATCGTAGCCCGTGTCGATGCTGCGGCGGCAGGATTCCCTGTACGCGTCCAGCACGGCCTTGATATCGTCACCATCCATCGCCTTGGGCAGGAACCGACGCGGCAGCTGGTCGAGCGCGCTGGGCGCGAGCCCCTGCCAGGGCGGCAACCCGTCCGCCGCATCCGCATCGGTGAGCGGCGCCCAATCCTTGGTCGCGGCGTGGCAGGACGCCTTGCGCCCGGAATGGCCGAGTTGGATCGCCGGCACCGCGCCTTGCTCTCGGATGAAGTCGGTGATCCGCCGATAGGCCGCGATATGCTTGTCGTCGTAGATGCCCGCGCAGAGATACGTCTTGCGCCCGCGCGCCTCGACCGCCGTCTCCTCGCCGAAGATGATCCCCGCCCCGCCGGCGGCGAGCCGGCCGAGATGCATGAACTGCCAGTCCGTCGGCCCGCCATCGTCGGAGTGGTACTGGCACATCGGCGAGACGACGACCCGGTTGCGCGCGGTAACGCCGCGCAGGGTGATCGGCGTGAACAGCAGCGGCAGCGGTTTATCGGTTATCTCAGTCATCCTTACTAACATCGAACTAATCTGGCGTGGTTTATACGATACGGGCCACCCGTCGCAAAATTCGCGGCGGTTTCTCGCCCCAAGACTTTCCCCTAGGATCGATTCCGTAACCTTGCAATGGATGTGCATCCCATGCCGCAATCCAACCTGGACGCCGCCTCGCCGGTCTCGCTCTATCGGCGCATGAAGCTGATCCGCCGCTTCGAAGAACGCACGGCGGCGTTGATCGACGCCGGCGAAATCCGCGCCCACGCGCATCTCTATATAGGCGAGGAGGCGGTCGCCGTCGGCGTCGCGACAGCGCTGGTACCGCGCGACGTCATCACCTCGACGCATCGCGGGCACGGCCACATCCTGGCCAAAGGCGGCGACCCGATGCGCATGTTCGCCGAGCTCATGGGCCGCGAGGCGGGCTACAACCGGGGCCGCGGCGGCTCCATGCATATCGCCGATCTGGACCTCGGCATTTTCGGGGCGAACGGGATCGTCGGCGCCGGCGCGCCGATGGCTTGCGGGGCGGCGCGCATGTTCAAGAACCGCGGCGAGCCCTATGTCGCCGTGCCCTTCTTCGGCGACGGGGCGATGAATCAGGGTGTGTTGCTGGAATCCCTCAACGTCGCCGCGGCGTGGGATATTCCCGTCGTCTTCGTCTGCGAAAACAACCAATACGCCATCTCGTCGCCGATCGCGGACATGGCGCGCGGCTCGCTCGCCGACCGCGCAACCGCGTTCGGGCTGGCGGCGGAATCGGTCGACGGCATGGATGTCGATACCGTTAAGCAAGCGGCGGCGCGATTGGTGGAACGCGCCCGCACCGGGGGCGGCGCCGGCTTCCTCGAATGCCGCACTTACCGCTTCGAGGCGCACAACACGGCGCTGCGCGGCAGCGATCTGACCTATCGCACGGCGGAGGAGATCGCGCGCTGGCGGGAGCGCGACCCCCTGACGGTCGCCGCGCAAACGCTCGACGCTTCGGACGGCTGGGGACCCGCCGACCGCAGCGCCATCGACGCCGAAATCGACCGGGAGATCGAGGCCGCTATCGCGCGCGCCCGCGAGAGCGCCTTGCCCGGTGCGGACACGGCGCGCGACCATATGTACGCCCAAACCTACCCGGGATTTCCGGCGGGAGTGTCGGAATGACCCGCGAGCTCAGCTTCACCGAAGCGCTGAACGAGGCGCTGATCCAGGAGATGGCCCGCGACGACGCGATCATCGTGCTGGGCGAGAACATCCGCGGGCAGGGCCGCGGCGAGATGCGCGGCCTGCAGGACGCCTATGGCGACGACCGCGTCATCGATATGCCGATTTCGGAGGCGGCGATGACCGGCATCGGCACCGGCGCGGCACTGGCCGGCGCGCGGCCCATCATCCAGTATCAGATATCTTCGTTGATCTTTCCGGCCTTCGACCAGCTCGTCGACCAGGCGGCGAAGCTGCCGCTGATGCTGGGCGGCCAGGGCCATGTGGCAACCACCTATCTGGTGATGGGCTGCGGCGCCAGCGGCGGGCGCGCCGGGCAGCACTCCGACAACCCCTACCCCTATCTGATCCATGCCGGGATCAAGTCGGTGATGCCGGCGACGCCGGCCGACGCCAAGGGGCTGACGATTGCGGCGATCCGCGAGGACGATCCGGTCGCCGTGTTCGTACCGGTGCGATTGATGGGCACGCGCGGGCCGGTCGCGAAAGCCGCCGAGGCCATCCCGCTGGCGCAGGGCACGGTGCGGCGCGCGGGGCGCGACGTGACGGTCGTCGCGGTCGGGCACCTCGTCCACGACGCTCTCGCCAGCGCGGAGACGCTCGCGGCGGACGGCATCGATATCGAAGTCTGGGACCCGCGCTCGCTGTTGCCGCTCGACCGGGCGGGCCTTGCCGCCTCGGTCGCCAAGACCGGCCGCGCCGTGATGTTCGACGATTCCCACCGCAGCTGCGGTTTCGCGGCGGAGGTCGCCAGTATCATCGCCGAGAGTTGCTTCGGTGACCTGAAGGCGCCGGTCAAGCGAGTCACCCGCGCCGACGTCACGATCCCCTTCGGCCAGCACATCGAGGACGAGGTCCTGCCCGACCGCCAACGGCTCGAACAAGCGATCCGCGCCGTCATGGCGTGGCGATAGTTCAGCGGTCAAACGCATGGCAGACCGGTGATAATTGCGCCGCACGGGCCGCCTCGATCCGTGATAAACAGCTTGCATGGCGCACATTGGCAAACAAACGGAAATGTCCGGTAGCCTCGTCAAGGGCATGGGCTGGATGCTGGTCTCAACGATACTTTTCGTTGGGGTAACCGGCATCGTGCGCCATCTGGGCAGCGATATGAGCGCGCCGCAGGCGGCCTTCATCCGCTACGCCTTCGGCATGCTGCTGCTCGCCCCGTTCCTTCTGAAGATAAAGGCGCGTGACGTGATCACGCCGCGTATGGGCGTGCACGCGGTGCGCGGCTTCGCGCACGGCATCGGCGTCATGCTGTGGTTTTTCGCCATGGCGCGCATCCCGATCGCGGAGGTCACCGCGCTGGGCTACACGACGCCGATCTTCGTCACTGTCGGGGCGGCGCTCTTCCTCGGAGAACGGTTCCGGATCCGGCGCATGATCGCCGTTCTGATCGGCGTCTTCGGCACGCTGGTCATCGTGCGGCCCGGCTTCGTCACGGTCGAGCTGGGCACCCTGGCGCAGATCGCCGCCGCGCCGCTGTTCGCCGCCTCCATGCTGGTTTCCAAAAAACTGACGCAGACCGAATCCAGCAGTGAAATCATCGCTCGGATGTCGCTGTTCGTGACCCTGACACTGATGCCCTTTGCGATCGCCAACTGGCGCACGCCGACCTTGGAGGAACTGGCCTGGCTGTTCGCCACCGCGACCCTGGCCACGCTCGGCCATTACACGCTGACCCGCGCCTACCAAGCGGCAGAAATCACCGTCACCCAGCCGCTATCGTTCCTGCAGCTCGTCTGGGCCGTGTTGCTCGGCTACTACGTCTTTGCCGAAACGCCGGATATCTGGACCATCGCCGGTTCGATCGTCATCGTCGGCAGCGCCACCTATATCGCGCACCGCGAGGCGAAGCTGTCGCGCAAACCGCGGCGCTAGACCGTCGCGCCAACCATCGGCCGCGCCCCGGCGAGCCACAGCAGGAAACAGACGATCGACAGGTTGGCGAGATTGAAGACGACTCCGGCCACGAAGGCGTACTGGTAGTGGCCGGTTAGGTCGAAGATAAAACCGCCGAGCCAGCCGCCGAGCGCCATGCCCGAGGTGCCGCACAGGAAGATCACGCCGATCCGCCAGCCCGCCTCGCGCGCCGGAAACAACTCCCGCACGGCCAGCGTATAGCCCGGCACGATGCCGCCATAAACCAAGCCGAATATACCGGAGAGGACATAAAGGCTGACCAGCCCATCGACCCAGATATAGGCGGACAGGGCGGCTGCCTGTAGGCTGGACCCGATCAGGACGGTCTTCAGCCCGCCGATCCGATCCGACAGCCAACCGAAGCCGAGTCGGCTGGCAAATGAACAGGCGAGCAGAACCGACAGCATCCGCGCGCCTTCTGCCGCACCGAAGCCGAGATCGCTGCACATCGCCACCAGATGCACCGCGGGCATCGCCATGGCGACGCAACAACCGATGATGGCGAAGCCGAGCAACGTCAAAACAAGCTTCGGCGCCGCCCGAAGCGCGTACACCGCGCCGCCGAGACCGCCGACGCCGGGATAGATCTGAGTGGGCGGCGGACGGCGCACCAGCATGCAGAGCGGCAGCATCGCGCAGATCGCGAAGACGCCGAACCAAAACCAAGTATCGCGCCATCCGCTATTGTCGATCCCGTATTGAAAGATTATCGGCCAGCCCGCGCCGGCAAACGCCTGCCCGCTGGCGACGATCGCGACGGCGAGCCCCCGGCGCCGGTCGAACCAGCGCGTCGCATTGGTTATCAGCGGCGAGAGAATGGTGCCGCCGCCGAGGAACCCGAGCAATACCGCGCAGGTCGCCAACAGCTCCCAATAATGGGTCGTGTGGCTGACGGCGATCGCACCGGTCCCAACCATGACCGCGCCGAGCAGCGAGACGCCGCCCATGCCGCGCCGGTCGGACCACAGCCCCATCACGATGCCGCCAATTCCCGTGCCCAGCATGAGCATCGAATAGGCGAGCGACGGGATCGACCGCGGCCAATCGAACTCCGCGGCGATCGGCTTCAAGCTTACGATGATCAGGTAGCTGGCCCCGATCGCCGTCGCCACCAGCAGGTTCGACGCGATGACGACGACCCAACCATACGGTGTCTCGACGCTATCCTCAGTACGGACGGTCATGCTTCCGGCCGGCGGTCGGGCGGTTATTGCGCCGTCGAAAGTGGTGTCGGCACGATGCGGGTGATCAACATGGCGTCGCGGTCGAGCATATCGGGAATGCGCGGCGACATGTCGTTCTTCCAGAAATCGCTCTCATAGACCGCCTTGTAAAGTTTCTCGCGGGCTTCCTCGCTCTCGAAACGGCGCATCCAAATATAGACGGAATCGTCCTCTTCGCCGCGATAGCTGCCGGTGATGACCATCCCCTTGGAGACCTGGAAAGGAATGATCTCTTCCTCCATGACCTTCAGCCACTCTTCCATCTTGCCCGGACGGACCTTGTATTGCCGCAGTTCGTAGAACGCCATGTTCCCTCTCCTATTCGTCTTGGTGTTTCGTCGGCCCCGACGATGATGCGTCGGACACGCGCTTGCAACCGTGTATTTCATCCGGGTATTTGCTAGGCCGGATCAGGTTTGATGCAGGGCATCAAACCTGTGAATCCGCTCGCTCTTAATAGATAGAGCAAAGCAACACGACCAATGACAATCGCCTACGGCGATTCCCATCAATCCTGATTTGCTCTAGAGTAGGCTACAAGCTGTACGCGAAGGAAAACGGATCGAAACATGGCATTGCAAACGCTCTACGAAGCGCCGCGCCCGGCGGCACAACCGGGCGAAACTGTCGTCACCAGCACCTGCGGCCACAATTGCGGCGGCCGTTGCGTGGTCAATGCCCATGTGATCGATGGCAGGATCGTCAAAATTTCCACGGATTCGCGCCGCTGGAACCCGGATCACCCGCCACTGCCCGCCTGCGCGCGCGGCGTTGGACAGATCGAACGAATTTATCACCCCGACCGCTTGAAATACCCGATGCGGCGCACCGGCCCGCGCGGATCCGGCCAGTTCGAGCGGATTTCCTGGGACGAGGCGCTGGACGAGGTCGCCAGCGAACTGCTGCGCGTCCGCGAGCAATACGGCAACGCGGCAATTCTCGACGGGTCGCGCTCCGGCAATCTATCGATGCTGCACAGCCGTTCGGCGGCGAAACGCTTTCTGCACATGTTCGGCGGCTGCTCGGACCTCTGGTCGAATATGTCCTGCGAAGCGGAGATATTCGCCGTGCGGCACACCTTCGGGTCGAAGGTACCGTACAAGGCGGCGGGGCGCGAACCCACGGATTACGTCAATTCCAAGCTGATCCTGATGTGGGGTTGGTCGCCATCCGATGGCACGTTCGGAACCGGTACGCCGCAATTTCTGAAATACGCCAAGGAGCAAGGCGTCCGCATCGTCTGCGTCGATGCCAGGCGTACGCGTACAAGCAAGCAGCTAGCGGACGAGCATATTTTTATCAAACCCTCGACCGACGCCGCGGCCCTGATCGCCATGACCTACGTCATCGTCAGCGAGGGTCTGCACGACCAGGCCTATTGCGACCGGTACGTCCAGGGTTTCGATGAGGCGGCCTTGCCGGAAGGCGCCCCAGCCGGCGCGTCCTACCGCGCCTACCTGATGGGCGAAGCGGACGGCATCCCGAAAACGCCGGAATGGGCGGCGGACATCACCGGTATCCCGGCGGAAACGATCCGCCGCCTCGCCATCGAGTTCGGCAGCACCAAACCGGCGGCCCTGCAATGCGGCTACGCGCCGGGCCGGACGACCTATGGCGAGCAGTTTCACCGCGCGGCCTACGCGTTGGCCGCGATCACCGGCAATGTCGGCGTGGTCGGCGGCAATTCCGGCTGCAGTAACGGTGCGACGGGCCGCAATGGCGTGACCGGCATACCGACTGGCGAAAACCCGATCGATTCCAAGGTCTCCGCGCCGGAGCTGGCCGACATGCTGGCGCGCGGCAAGAGCGGCGGTTACCCGGCCGACATCAAGCTGATCTATTCCTGCGGCGGCAACCTGTTCAACCAGGCGCCGAACGCTAACAAGATGGCGCGGAATCTGGACGGCGTAGAGTTCATCGTCGGGCAGGATCATTTCCTCACGCCGACGACCCGCTGCGCCGATATCGTGCTGCCGGCGACCACTTTCTGGGAGCGCAACGACGTGCACGTGCCCTGGGCCGGGGCGTTGCACTACGCGATCTATATGAAGCAGGCGATCCCGCCGATGTACGAATGCCGCAACGACATCGATATTTTCGCCGATCTGGCGTTGCGCGTCGGAATCAACGGCTACAACAACCATTCGGAAGACGAGTGGCTGCGCGACTTCACCAAGCATGCCATCGACGATTTCGAGGCGTTCAAGGAGAATGGTGTCGCCCGCTTCCCGCAGCCGGACGACGCGGTCGCCTTCGCGAAACAGATACGCGACCCGGACAACCACAAATTCGATACGCCGTCGGGCAAAATCGAAGTCTATTCGACGGCGATGGCCGAGAAACCGGATTACTACGGGTTGGGCGCGATGCCGCCGATCCCGACCTGGATTCCGCAGATCGATCCCGACACCGATCCGGACGCGCAATTTCCGCTCGCCCTGTGCAGCGCGAAATCGCGGGCGCGCACCCATTCGATTCACGCCAACCAGGACCGGCTGGCCCGGGTCGATCCGGACGATGTCTGGATCAATACCGGCGACGCTGCTGCCCGCGGTATCGCCGACGGCCAGCAGGTGCGCGTGCACAACAGTCGGGGCGCAACCCTGCTCCCGGCCCGGGTGACCGACGATATCGCGCCCGGTGTCGTCACGATCAAGGAAGGCGCCTGGTACACGCCCGACGAAAACGGCGACGATACGGAAGGCTGCGCCAATACACTGTCCGCCGACCGGCCGTCACCCAGTGGCGCCACGACCTACAACACCAATTTCGTCGACGTGCAGCCGGCGTAGAGGAACGTGAAGCGCCATGCCGTTCAGCAAGATCGCCGTCCTCGGTCTCGGGAAAATCGGTGCGCTGGCGGCGACCTTGCTGCATGAGGCGGGCTTCGACGTCACCGGCATCGACAACCGGGACCGCAGAAGAGTCCTGCCCTTCGATTGCCGGGATCTGGACGTCGTTTCAGCGGACGCGCTCGGCGCCGCGCTCCAAAATTCCGACGCCGTCCTCTCCTGCCTGCCCTACCGCCTGAACAAGAGTGTCGCCGAGACCGCGCATCGACTCGGGCTGCACTATTTCGATCTGACCGAAGACGTGCCGACGACCCAGGCGATCCGTGACATGAGTGCGACCGCGAAGGGCGTCATGGCGCCGCAATGCGGATTGGCGCCCGGTTTCGTCGGCATCGTCGGCGCGCATCTAGCGGAACAGTTCGATAGCGTCCGATCGATCAAGCTGCGGGTCGGCGCGCTGCCGCAACACCCGACCGGCCTGCTCGGCTACGCCTTCAACTGGTCGCCGGAGGGAGTCGTCAATGAGTATCTCAACGATTGCGAGGTCATCGAGGAAGGCACCCATAAATGGGTCTCGCCTATGGAGTGGATCGAGACCGTCTACGTCAACGGCGTGAAGCTGGAAGCCTTCACCACGTCGGGCGGGCTCGGCACCATGTGCGAGACCTATGACGGACGGGTCGAGAACCTGGACTACAAGACGATGCGGTATCCCGGCCATGCCTCGTTGATGAATTTCTTCTTCCATGAATTGCTGATGCGCGAACAGCGGGATACTGCGGGCGAGATCCTGACCCACGCGAAACCGCCGGTCGACGACGATGTCGTTTACGTTCACGTCTCCGCCGAAGGTCGGTCCGACGGGCGGCTCCAACGCCAGGAGTTCGTGCGGGCCTATTATCCGATCGAAATTGCTGGCGGTATGTGCACCGCCATCGCGTGGACGACTTCCGCCTCGGTCTGCGCGGTAATCCAAATGGTGCGCGACGGCGCCCTGCCCGCCCGTGGCTTTATCAAGCAGGAAGAGATCCCCTTGGCGCCCTTCTTGAAGACATCGACCGGCGCTCTGTACGGCGACACGTGACGGTCCTACGTTAGACAAATCGCTGCATCAGGGGGGACGGCATGTCGACCACACATTTCAAGGACGTCGATTGGATCGTCGCGTGGGACGCGGGACAGAAAAGTCATAACTATATTCGCGGCGGCGACCTTGTGTTCTCGGGCACCGAAATCACCTTCGTCGGCAAGGCCTATAACGGCGACGCCGACGCGGTCATCGACGGCGCGGGCCTGTGCCTGATTCCCGGCTTCGTCGACATCCACGCCCATCCGGCGAGCGAAGTGTTCTATCGCGGTATTCGTGAGGACCACAGCGTGCCGGAACACTATATGACCGGCCTCTACGAACGCTCCTGCGCCTATTCGATCGACCGCGAAGACCTCAAACACGGCGCGGAAATTTCTTACGCCGACCTGATGCGCAGCGGCGTGACGACCCTCGTCGATATCACGTTTCCCTATCCGGGTTGGGTCGATGTGATGGCGCGCAGTGGCCTGCGCCTGTACGCCGCGCCCGGTTTCAACACCGCGTCCTGGTATCGGGACAACGTCCACCAATTGAAATACAACGAGGATATCGCGAAGGGCGAAAAGGACTTCGCCGCGGCGCTCGATCTGATCGACGAACTGCGCAATCATCCCTGCGGGCGGTTGAACGGCGTCGTCTCCCCGGTGCAGATCGACAACAACACCGATGAGATGCTGGTGAACAGCTACGCGGCGGCGAAGCAGCGCGGCATCCCGTGGACAACGCACGCCTCGCAGTCGGTGGTCGAGTTCAACATCATGGTCGACCGTCACGGCAAGACCCCGGTCCAGTATCTAGCCGATCTCGGCCTGCTCGGCACCGGCACGATCCTCGGCCACGCCATGCTGATCGACGACAATAGCTGGATCGGCTGGCACAGCAGAACCGACTTGAAACTGCTCGGCGACAGCCATACCGCGGTCGCCCACTGTCCGACCCCATTCATGCGCTACGGCACGACGATGGAGGATTTCGGCCGCTACCGGGACGCCGGCGTGGTCATGGGCATCGGCACCGACACGATCCCGCACAATTACATCGAGGATTTGCGTTATGCCGCCATCCTGGCCCGCGTCGCCAGGCATGACGGCCACGCGGCCCAGACGGCGGACGTGTTCCACGCCGGCACGGTCGGCGGTGCGGATGCGCTGATGCGCGACGATCTCGGACGGCTGGCGGCCGGCGCCAAGGCAGACATCGTCGTCCTCGATTGCACCCACCCGGTCATGATGCCGTTGCGCGACCCGCTGGCGAGCCTGATCCATTCGGCCGCCGAGCGCGCGGTGAAAGACGTTTACATCGATGGCCGGCAGACCGTGAAGGACCACGAAAGCCTGACCCTCGACCGCGAACGCGCCGTCGTGAAAGTCGCCGAAGGTCAAGTGCGCATGGAAGCCGGCGTCGAGTCGCGCGACTATGCGCAACGGAGTAGTTTGGAAATTGCGCCACTGTCGCTGCCAATGGCGGATGATTAGCCGCCGCGCGAGTCATTGACGGTCTTCCCCTCACCCCGCCCTCTCCCCAAGGAGAGGGAGATTAGAACTAGACATATTTTCCCTCTCCTTGGGGAAAGGGTAGGGTGAGGGGAAATTCGATGAAACAATCGATATTTTGAAATTGAGGAACTCTACATGACCACAGTCGCCGTCCTCGAACACACCATCGAGGCCTACAATCTTTCCGCCGCATCGGAGAACAAGATCCATGACGATGCGGTAGCCCGGAAGTTCGGCTTCGAAGGCGGGCTGGTGCCCGGCGTGGAGGTTTACGCCTACATGATGCATCTGCCGGTGGCCCGGTTCGGCCCCGACTGGCTCTCCCGCGGGACGGCAGGCTGCCGCTTTCACAAGCCGGTCTATGACGGCCGCAACGCGTCGGTCGGCGGCACCGTGCAGGACGGCCATAGCTTGGCGCTCACGGTGGAGAGTGAGGGCGTCCTCTGCGCCACGGGGCAGGCGGCGCTGAATGCGGCAATGATGCCACCGCCCGCCGACGACATCCCCACCGCACCGTTGCCGGATCATGAAACGCGGCCGGATGCGGCGCCTGAAGCGCTGGTCGAAGGCCAGCTGATGGGTACTTTCGAGGTCACCTATAGCGCCGAGGAGAACGCCAACTACGTGCGCGACGTTCGGGAAACCTTGGAACTCTATACGGTACAAGGGATCCTTCACCCGGGCCTGCTTCTGCGGCTCGCCAACCGAGCGCTTTCGATGAACGTCCGACTTGGCCCGTGGATCCATGTCGGCAGCGAGGTTCAGAATTACGCCGCTGCACGAGTCGGAGACCGCCTCGCCGCGCCGGCCCGTGTGATCAAGGAGTACGAGCACAAAGGGCACCGTTTCGTCGAACTGGACGTGCTGATTACGGCGAACGGCGAAGCGAGCCTCGCGCGCATTCACCACACGGCGATCTACCGCCCGCGGCGGGTCACGGGCGGTTAGACCGCAATAGCCTGGTAAATGTAGCCGGCGGCGAGCGAACCGGCGACGCCGAAGAAAATATAGGCGGTGAAAACCGAACTGCGGACCAGGGCGAAGACGCCCATGGCGGCGGGAATGCTGGTGACGGCGCCTGCGGTCAGGAAGGCCAGCGCCGCGCCGGGAGCGGCCCCCATCTCGACCAGCCGCGCCACCATCGGGATCGCCGCGAAGCCGTTCAGATAGGCCGGGATTCCCACGATAGTGCTGACCGGTACCGTCCACCAATCGCCGGAGAAGAGCGCCCGGCTGACATATTCTGGCGTCCTCAAACGCTCCAGTTGTGGGTCCGTGCCATGCGAAGGAACGTCTCGACCGCTGGTGAAAACCGCCGGCCCGCGACCGTAATGAGCTGAATCTGCCGCGTGACTTCTGGATCGATGATGAGCCGCGTCGGTAGATTTGGATGCATGGACAGGTATTCAGGCATGATCGTGAAACCCATGCCGGCCAGGATCATGCTCTGGATCCAATCCTCATGCTCGCTCGTAAAGCGAACGTCGAGCGAAACGTCTTGTTCCGCCAAAAGTTCACCGATGTATTCCGTATATTCGCAGTTGAGCCGCTTGAGATACGGTTCGCCGTTAAAATCACGCAGCTTCACATGATTTTGTTTTTCGAACCGATGGCCGGGCGGAAACGCCACGACATAGCGTTCGCTATAGAGTGGGTGCTTGTCGATCCGTTCCGGCAATGCCTCTGGCATCCCGAACAGCGCGATATCGAGACTTCCTTCCATCAGCCGCTCCATCACCTCGTTGGGCACCACGTCTTGCAGCGACAGCTCAATGCCAGGGAGCTCGCGTTGGAGTTTTGAAATCAGCCCGACCAAACGGCTCGGACCGATGGTGCACATGACACCCAGGTTCAAGGGTGCCTTTTCCAAATTCGAAAAATTCCTTGCGTCGTTGCGCGCGGCTTCGCTGGCCTCGTACATGCGCTCGAGGTGGGGTTTCATCGTGCGTCCGAGGTCGGTTAGGTGGGTCCGACTGCGTTCGCGCCTGAACAGCAGACCGCCAAGCTCATCCTCGAGTTTCTTTATCGCGCGGCTCAGGGATGGCTGGGCGAGGTTGCACCGTTCCGCGGCGCGGGTGAAGTTCAAGGTTTCGCAGACGGCGAGAAAATAGCGCACCTGATGCATTTCCATGATCTCGAAACCTATCTGCCGCTCGTAACCCGCGGCTATGAGGATGAAATACTCTCGTCTAATTTGATAGCTAATACCAACGGCGCAAAATTCTGACTCGCAAGGGATTCCCTTTTTGGGCTGGATGTGATTCAAGGCTGGCGAAGGAGATTCGCCATGTCAGTATGCATTGCTCTTCGGGACGACTACGACAGCATTGAGCTCCGGTGTT
>JAKZTB010000375.1:0-20629 GCA_047517345.1 Alphaproteobacteria bacterium | reverse complement strand
CCTGCTCGACCCTGCCGTCGTGACAAAATCCTGCCTTGGAGCGGCCCATTGTCACGAATAGCCGTTTTCGGCCGTTCGTCTCGACACAAAAAACGCACTAAATCAATGACTTATATTTTCCATACCAGACCCACACCCGTTCGGACCCATCGCAGCCGAAATTTTGGTGGACAGGACAAACTGGTCGCGCGGCGCCAGTTCGCGCAATAGTTTGCCGACGACTTCCTCGCAGGCTCCCTTGCCATAGACGTCGGCACAATCGAAATAGAACAGGCCATGGTCGAGGGCCGCCTTGAAGATCGGCCGGGCCTCATCGAGGGTGAGCGTCCAATCGCCCTGATGTCCGCGCCCCGGCTCGCCGAAATTCATCGTCCCCAAACACAGCTTAGAGACGCTGAGTCCGCAGTTACCAAGTTGCCGTGTCGCCAGCATGGGTGCCTCCCTGATCTATCCAAGCCCGAGGCTAGGACACGGATGAGAGGGAAACAACGCAGAGGTCCACGCTTTCTGAATTAGACGAAGACTTAAATCAGGGCGACACCGTCTCGCACCCTCACCGCACTGCCTTCCGTCAATCGAATCGGCGCTCGATACCCGGTGGAGAGGTCAGGAAATAGAAGAACTTGCCCGGCACATCCCCGGTGTTCTTGACCTTGTATTTCCAACCGGTGGGGTAGTAGGTGCAGTCGCCTTTCTTCAGGATGTACGATTCGTCCAGCGCCGCCGCGTCCTTGCCCCACCAGACGGTGAATTCGCCTTCCAGGATGTAGTAGAACTCGTCGCACGGACCGTACTGATGGGTCGTTGCACCGTCATCGTCCGCCTCGAGTGCGAACACGCAGGTTTCGTCGCCGGGCTGCGTATGGCAAACGCCGATATTGCCGACATTCTTGAGGCTGAAAAACTGCTTTATGGGCACGGAGATGTAATGCGACTCGTCGTAGCCGGGCCCGACCATCTTCACGTCCCGCTCGCTCACGACCTGCGGCGTTTGGATTTCCTGAGACATTCACATTCTCCCTGTCGGCATGGACGTTCTGAGTGTTGCGCCCAAATTCAGCAGCAAACCTGATAATAGCGACCGGCTCGAACATGCTGTCCACCGATTTCGAATTGTGCCGGCGCCGGCGTTAGGCATACTTTGACAGCGGCAGCGTCTATCCCCATTTAGAGAGAATGGCAACTTCCGACAAAAACAGCGTGACTGGCCGCGCGCGGCGGTATGCAAGGGTAGGCGGGGCGGTTGGTGGGCTGGCGCTTCGCTTCGCCGGGTCGAAATATCTCGGCATCGAGATCGACAAGGACCAGCATGCCAGCGACCTCAAGGCGGCGCTCGGCGGGCTCAAGGGCCCGCTGATGAAGGTGGCGCAGATCATGGCGACGATCCCCGACGCGCTGCCGGAAGAGTACGTCCAGGAACTGAAGCAGTTGCAGACCAACGCGCCGTCGATGGGCTGGCCTTTCGTGCGCCGCCGTATGGCTTCGGAGCTGGGTCAGGACTGGCGCGCCCGTTTCGACATGTTCGAGCGCGATGCGGCACATGCGGCATCCCTCGGCCAGGTACACCGGGGCAAATCCCTTGATGGTGAACTGCTCGCCTGCAAGCTGCAATACCCGGACATGGCTTCCGCGGTGGAGGCGGATCTGAAGCAACTGCGCCTCGCCTTTACGGTCTACGAACGCTACGACAAGGCGATTTCCACGGACCAGATCCACGCCGAACTGTCGGCACGGCTGCGCGAAGAACTGGACTATGCCCGCGAGGCGGCACACATGGCGCTCTACACCTTGATGCTCAAGGCGGAAAAGGGCGTCCATGTGCCGGAAACGGTGCCGGAACTGTCGACGGTGCGGCTGCTGAGCATGACGTGGCTTGAAGGCGCGCCACTGCTCGATTTCCGGGACGCGGACCTCGAGGCCCGCAACGCGATTGCCTATAATATGTTCCGTGCCTGGTATGTGCCGTTCTACGAATATGGCGTCATTCACGGCGATCCGCATCTCGGCAATTACAGCGTGCGGCCGGACTACACGGTCAATCTTCTGGACTTCGGCTGCATTCGGGTCTTTCCGCCGAATTTCGTCGAAGGCGTCATCGACCTCTATCACGGCCTGCGCGACGGCGACCGCGACCGCGCCGTGCATGCCTATGAGACCTGGGGGTTCGATGGCCTGGATCAGGAGATGATCGATGTCTTGAATATCTGGGCTGAGTTCGTCTATGCGCCACTGATGGAAGACAAAGTGCAGAGAATTCAGGAATCTGACAGCGGCATGTATGGCGCGCGGATCGCCAACAAGGTCCACGTGGAACTGCGTCGTCTCGGCGGGGTGACGCCGCCGCGCGAGTTCGTGCTGATGGATCGCGCCGCGATCGGTCTCGGTTCCGTCTTCATGCACCTCAAGGCGGAGGTCAACTGGCACAATATGTTCCACGATTTGATCGGCGGCTTCGACGTGAAAAAACTTAAACGGCGGCAAAGCAAGGCGTTGAAAACCGCCGGCGTCCCGCAAGAAGAGCAAAACTCCAAATAATCGGTTCGCGCGTTGAGACGTTGCCGCGCGTCGCGTAGCATGGCGGCAGCGAAAACACGCCGAAGGATCTGCGATGCCCTATCCAACGCCCGAAATACAGCGCCATATGCTGCGCCAGATGCAGACGATCCGCCGCTTCGAAGAGCGCGCGTCCGACGACTATCATGGCGGCGACATCTACGGTGTCGTGCATTGTTATATCGGCGAGGAGGCGGTCGCCGTCGGCGTCTGCGCTGCGCTCGAAGACGGCGACAAGATCATCAGCACCCATCGCGGGCACGGTCATTGCATCGCCAAGGGCGCCGACCTGGACCGCATGATGGCGGAGCTCTACGGACGCGAAACCGGCTACTGCAAAGGTAAGGGCGGATCGATGCATATCGCCGATTTCGAAATCGGCATGCTGGGCGCCAACGGGATCGTCGCCGGCGGCATCCCCATCGTCACCGGCGCGGCGCTGGCGGCGCAGCTCGAGGGCAACGACCGCGTCGCGGTGTCGTTCTTCGGCGATGGCGCGTCGAATGCCGGACCCTTCCACGAATCCATCAATATCGCGGCGAAATGGAAGCTGCCGATGCTCTATGTCTGCGAGAACAATCTGCACGCGGCGCAAACCCCGGCGGCGCAGACGCTCGCGAACCAGGACGTCGCAGCGCGGGCGGTGGGTTATGGCATCCCCGGCGTGATCGTCGACGGCAACGATATCTTCGCGGTCTACGAGGCGGCGGAGACGGCGGTCGCGCGGGCCCGGGCCGGCGAGGGACCGACCCTGATCGAGTGCAAGACCTATCGCTCGCGGCGCCATACCGAACGGGTCAATCAGCCGGATCAGCGCCCGCCGGAGGAGATCGAAACCTGGATGGCAAAGGACTCGATCGCCCGGCTGGTTGATCACCTCAAGAGCCAGCAGGGACAGTTCAGCGACGCGGAATGGCAGGCGATGGACGCGGAAATCGTCGCGTCTATAGAGGCAGCGGTCAGTTTTGCCAAGGCCAGTCCCTTCCCGTCGCCGGAGGCCGCGCTCGACGACCTGTATGCCGATCAGGAGGCGATGTGATCATGCGGGAAATCACTTTTGCAGAAGCCGCCATGGAAGCGCTGGCCGAGGAGATGCGGCGCGATCCGAAGGTTTTCCATATGTCGACCGACGCGCCGTTCCCGCTCGTCGAGGAATTCGGCGAAAGCCGGGTACGGGCGACGCCGATTGCCGAAAGCGCCCTGACCGGGATGGCGATCGGGGCGGCGAGTTCCGGGTTCCGGCCGATCGTCGACTGGCGTCAGGTCACTTTTGCTTTCGTTGCCATGGACCAGATCGTCAATCAGGCGGCCAAAATCCACTACATGTTCGGCGGTCAGGCGCAGTTCCCGATCCTGTACCGGGCGTCGGTTGGCGGCGGCGGCCGTGTTGCCGCGCAGCACTCGCAGAGCCCCTATTCGATGTTCATGAACATGGCCGGACTGAAGATCACCTTGGCGTCCACGCCCTACGACGTAAAAGGGCTGCTGAAGGCCGCGATCCGCGACAACAATCCGGTTATCTGTTTCGAGTCGAACCGGCTGTTCGGCGTCAAGGGCGAGGTGCCGGAAGAGGACTACGTCGTGCCGATCGGCAAGGCGGAGGTCAAACGGGAAGGCAGCGACATCACCGTCGTCGGCCTCGCCTGGCAGGTGCAGGAAGCGTTGGCGGCGGCCGAAACCCTTTCCAGCGAGGGCATCTCCGTAGAAGTCGTCGATCCGCGCACCCTGATCCCCATGGACGCGGAGACGATTCGGGCGTCGGTGCGCAAGACCGGGCGGCTGGTGGTCGCCGACGAGGCCGGCCCGACGGCGGGCGCCGCGGCCGAGATCGCGACTCTGGTCACCGAAGACCCCGAGACCTTCGCGTGCCTGAAAGCGCCGCCGAAACGGATCTGCGCGTTGCAGGTGCCGATTCCCTATAGCCCCGTTTTGGAAGACCACGTGTTTCCGGAGCGGACCAGGATCGCGGCGGGTGTGAAAGAGGTTTTAGCAGCCAGTTAGGCGCGGGTGTTAGATGGCCCCTCGTTACACCGTGAGTTCACGCGACGGCTCGCTGCAATGGCCGCGTGTGCCGAGCGGGGATGCGGCGACGGTGCTGGCGCTTCACGCGCAGAACGAACGGTCGCAATGGCTATCGGCGGAAGCGTTGCAAGCGCAACAATTCGGCCAGCTGCGTGGGCTGCTCAAGCATTGTCTCGATACGGTTCCGTATTATCGGGAGAGCCTGGCGGCTTGCATCGATACCGAAGCGCCGCTCGATCGGGAAGCCTGGCGACGCCTTCCGATCCTCACGCGGTCGGACTTGCAACAGCATAGCGCAGCCCTGGAGTCGGATGCACCGCCAGCATCGCATGGCCGGATCAGCAGCATGCAATCCTCCGGTTCCACGGGCAAACCGGTCCGCTTCAAGACCAGCGGTGTCGCCAGCCTGTTCTATTACGCCAACAATCTGCGGCATTTTCGCTGGCACGAATACGATCCGGCTGCGCGCTATGCCGGCATCACGCGGTTGAACGCTGCGCAGCAGAAACTTGCCGCCGCGCGCAAGCCGGTTCCATGGATGATGGGGTACTCAACCGGGCCGTTTTTCTATTTCGACGTCATGCGAACGATTGAAGAGCAGGCTACGTGGCTGAATGAAATACGGCCGCAGCTTCTGACGACATATCCGTCGAACCTGAAATACTTTCTAACCATTGTGCGACGCATGATATCGATCTTTCCCAGCTCGATGCCGTAACGACGATGAGCGAGGTGCTCGATCCGGAAACTCGTGTTGACTGCCAAACTGTCCTGGGCGTGCCGGTCCACGACATCTATTCGGCGCAGGAAGCGGGGATCGTTGCGCTGCAGTGTCCGGCGGGCGACGGCTACCATGTCATGGCGGAAAGCGTACTGGTCGAAATCCTCGATGAAGACGGCGCGGCTTGCGCGCCAGGGGAAACCGGGCGCGTCGTCGTGACGCCGTTGCAAAATTTCATCACACCGCTGATCCGGTATGAAGTCGGCGATTTTGCGGAAGCCGCTGAACCGTGTTCTTGCGGACGCGGGCTTCCGGCGATCAGGCGATTTTTGGGCCGCGTCCGCAATATGCTCGTGTTGCCGGACGGCGCGAAATTTTGGCCGGCATTCGGTTCCCGCGGGCTGACCGCGATCGCGCCCATCCGCCAGCATCAGATCGTACAGAAAACAGTAACAGTGCTGGAGGCGCGTCTGGTGGTCGAGCGCGACTTGA
This sequence comes from Alphaproteobacteria bacterium, assembly GCA_047517345.1. Lineage (GTDB taxonomy): Bacteria > Pseudomonadota > Alphaproteobacteria > UBA8366. Next base: position 14,841 of record JAKZTB010000375.1, on the reverse strand, counting down.
CGTCCTCGGAGGAGGAACAGTTGGCGCGGCACATGACGGCGCGCCTTTCCGACGACATGACGGTCACGTTCGCATGCCCCACGGCTATTCCCCGTAGCGCCAGCGGAAAATTCGAAGATTTCATGTCCGAAGTGGACAGCGCTTGATACTGCGGGGCAGCAGGCCGTGCCACCGGGGTCACCAGAATGAACGCCGCTGAGCTCTGGGCCTTCATGGGTGCCGGCATCGTGCTTCTTTCAAGCCCGGGACCCGCGACATTGAGTCTCGCCGCCGCGGGCGCCGCGTTCGATGCGCGAGATGCCCGGATCTATCTGTTCGGCATCATGACCGGTGCGGCCCTCGTGATATTCGGTGTCGCCGCGGGATTGCTGACCGCGATATTGTCGGTTCCGTATGCCGCGCCGGTACTTGCGACGATATCTTTCGCCTATCTCGCCTATCTGGCCTTCCGTATCGCGACGGCGCCGCCGGCGAACGGTCTCGGCAATATCACCGCGGCGCCGGGCTTCATGACCGGGCTGATTTTCAACTTGTCCAATCCGAAAGCCTACGCCGCCTTCGCGGCGTTGTTCGCGAGCTTCGATTTGTATCCGCAAACGCCCTTTCTTTCGATGGTCGCGGAAATCCTGATTTGTTCCGGCATTGTCGTCGTCGCCGATATCGCCTGGCTGTTGGTCGGAAGCGCGCTGCGGCGGCATCTGCACGATCCGAAGAAAAGCCGAATCTTAAACGTATCGTTCGCGGTTCTCCTGATCGTTTCCGTTGTCCCTGCGCTGACCGTGTTCCGGTGAATGAGCGCGATACGGCGATGACCGGCGTTCGATGGCACGGTAAGATGCCCGGTCGAATGAATTTGGAGTTGCTCGTGAAGTTCGATCTCCGGTTTCTTGTGGGCACGCTCGTTCTTTGCGCGTTTGCGTTCAGTACGGCGGCGCCGCGCGCGTCCCAACTGGCGCAGCAACCGGACGGGTACCGCAAACTGAGCGGTGCGGAAATTCGGCGACTTTTCGAGGATTTGCATTTGGCGAACTACCCGGACGACGGTTCCGGCGGCAGCGATGTCGATTGGGCGATCACCTTCAACGCCAATGGCACGTTCGACGGCGACGCCTTCAGCAACGGCGATAACGGATACGGGACCTGGCGTGTCGAAGGGGACCGGCATTGCCTGGAAGTCGATACCGTCCACTACCAGAATTTCGGCGATGGCTCGGAACCGCTCTCGGGCTGTTTCGATGTCTTCGTGCATCAGAAGAACGGCACGATCGCGTTCGGCGATTCCGGCGGCGGCGCGTTGATCACGATTGAGGACGGTGCTTACGGCGAGATTGCGCGTCTGGAGCCGGCACAGCAGCTGGCAGCGGCGCCAGTAGCGGCTCCGAAACGAAGAGTCGCGGCACCCTCCGTAGAACAGGTGCCGGTCCCGAAACGGTCCGACGACACCGTGGAAGCTTAGCGGCTGGCGTTGGAACGGGAGCGGTTGGCGGCGGAGGCCAAGCTGAAGGAAATGCGTCTGCAGCTGGAACGCGAGCGCGTCCGGCAGGAGATGGCGTTGCAGCGCCAGAAGATCGATTTGCAGCGGCAGGCGATGATCCTCCAGCGTCAGAAGCGCAAACACGGCGTATCGCAGGATATGTCGCCGCCCCTGATCCGGGTCCCCGCCGCACTGGAAACGAAATCAAAAATTGTCACGATTGAAGGCGTGGTGACGGACGACGATCCGGTCGTTCGCGTGGAAGTCAACGGCGAAGCGATCCGTTTTGGCCGCGAGGACGGCCGTTTCGCGGCCGAAGTTCCGGTCAAGATGGGGCGCAGTGAGATAAGGATCGCCGCCTACGACGTCGACGGCAATCGGGCGCAGCAAATCGTTTCGGTGATCCGCTTGCGGGATATTCCGAACATCGAGTTCGGGACCTACCGTGCTTTGGTCATCGGCATAAACGACTATAAACAGCTCCCGGCTTTGAAGACGGCGGTCGCCGACGCGCGCGCCGTGGCCGAAACCTTGGAGACGAAATACGGCTTCACCGTACAGCTCCTTATCAATCCCTCCCGCGACGACATCATCGACGCGTTCGACGATCTGCGCGAGACGCTCACCGAAGACGATAATCTGATCATCTATTACGCCGGGCACGGTTGGCTCGACCAACAGTCGGGCCGCGGCTATTGGCTGCCGGTCGATGCGCGCCAGGACCGGCGGTCGCGCTGGCTCGCGAATTCGAGCCTCACCGATACTTTGCAGGCGACCTTCGCCAAGCATGTCATGGTCGTTGCCGACAGTTGTTATTCCGGCGCATTGACCCGCTCCATCAAGGTGCCGGAACGCCGGTCGGACTACATCGCACATATGGTCCAGAAGCGTGCCCGGATCGTACTGTCGTCAGGCGGACTGGAGCCGGTCGCCGATTCCGGCGGCGGCAAGCATTCGGTCTTCGCCGCGCAGTTCCTGAAAGCGTTGGACGAGAACGAGGGCGTCATCGACGGCACCCAGCTGTTCGAGAAGATTTGCCACGCGGTGGTTCTGAATGCCGATCAGACGCCGGAATATTCCGACATCCGCAAGGCCGGCCACGAGGGCGGCGACTTCCTGTTCGTCCGCCGGGATTGAACATTTACGACGCTGCGCTCTCTTCCGGAATCCAGCTGTTGCCCTCGCCGGCATATTCCGCGCCGGGATTGCCGCGTACCGTCGTCCGCCACATCAGCCGGTCGTGCTTGTCCGCGTCGAACCAGGTCGCCGCGTGGAGCAGCGTCCGGTTGTCGTAGATGACAAGATCGCCTCCCTCCCAGTCGTGGGCGTAGACGAATTGCGGCTGCGTCAGGTGCGCCATGATCTCGTACAGCAATGCGGCGCCGTCCCCGTCCGGACCGGGCTCCATGCCGGCGAATGGACCTTCGATCCAATCCATCTGACCGGCCTCGCAAAGGTACAGCGACCGCTGCCCCGTCACCGGATGGACGCGCACGGCCGGTTGCCGTTGCGGTTGTTCGTGCGGCGCCAGCGGTTGCGCCGTTTCCCCGTCGCGGACGGCATGTTCCGCCCGCCCGGTGCCTGGTTTGACATGGATGCCGACCAGTTCGTCGACCCGCGCCCGCAAACCGGCCGGCAGCGCGTCGTAGGCGGCGATGCAATCGGCGTAGAGCGTCTGCGCTTGTCCCTTCGGCGCGGGAATTGCCGCGTAGAATAGCGAAACGTCGGGCGGCGGACGGCGATAGCTCTGATCCGTGTGCCACCCCCGGCGATGCGGGAATTGAACCGGCAGTTTGCCGTCTTCGGTCAAGGGCGGGTCCGGCTGCGCCGGCGGTGGCCGGCCGGCCGGCGGCATGTTGGAGACGATGAAAATCTCCGGCACGTCGACATGGACGTTGTTCGCCGTCGTCAGGGTCTGGTGGTAGTTCTCGACTTCGGGGCCGAACAGGCGGCTGAGCCGCGCCAGCAGCGCTGGTTCCTCGTTGATCGCCTGCATGCCCTGCAACAGCAGGAAGCCATGTGCATCATACAGCGCATCCGGCAGGGCATCCGGTTCCGTTTCCGCCGCGGCGACGACGGCCTGTGCGTCGCCCGCGCCCGCGAACGCGACGCGGCAGCCGAACGTCGCATCGGCAAGCGGTTGGATATCGAGGGGCATGGCAAACTCCTAGATCGGCGAGATCGAGCGGTATCGGGGCGGGTTGCGGTCCGGACGCCGGGGCGGGCAGGTGTTGAACGTCTCGATCAGCAGGGCCCGCGTGTCGCGCGGGTCGATCACCTCGTCGATGCCGAAATCGCGTGCAGCGCCGATTGCCGCCGTCTGCGTCTTGATCCGGTCGATCATCGCCTGCCGCGCGGCGGCCGGTTCGTCCGCATCCTGGTAGTCGCGCTTGAAGGCCACATCGACGGCGCCCTCGATCGACATGGCGCAAATCTCCGCCGTCGGCCAGGCGTAGGCCGCATCGGCCTCGAAGCTGCGGCCGCCGGCCATGGCGAAATAGACGCCGCCATAGCCCTTGCGCAGCACGACCGACGCGCGCGGCACCGTCGAGATGCCGATTTCGTAAAATAACCGGCCGCTGCGCCGCCCCAGCCCGCTCGCCTCGGCGGAAGGGCCGATGGAGAAACCCGGCACGTCGACCAGGAACACCAGCGGCAGCCCGAACGCGTCGCACAGACCGATGAAGTGGGCCGCCTTTTCGCAGGCCGGCGTATCGAGGATACCGCCCTTGCGCAGCGTCTGGTTGGCGACGAATCCGACCGGGCGGCCGTCGAGCCGCGCGAAGGCGGTGACGATGTTGCCGGCGAAGCCGGGTTTCAGCTCGAACACGCTGTCCTCGTCGGCGATGATTCCAATCACCTTGCGCACGTCGTAGACCTTGCGGCTGTCGGCGGGGATAGGTCGAACAGGCTGTCGTCGCGCCGGTCGGCCGGGTCGTCGCAGGGCGCGATCGGCAGCGGCGCGCGGGCGTTGCTGGGCAGGTAGGAGAGGAACGTGCGCACCGCCGCGAGGCATTCCGCTTCCGTATCGACGGCCAGGTCGGCGATGCCCCGCCGGTCGGCCTGCTGCTTCGCGCCGCCCAGATCCTCTTTTGCGATATCGACGCCGGTGCCCGCCTTGACCAGCGCCGGGCCGGCCATGCCCATGGTCGCCATGCCGCGGACCATGACGACGAAATCGGATAGGGCGGAGTAGTTCGTCGGACCGGCGAAGCCTTGTCCCATCATCGCCGCGACGGTGGGAATCCAGCCCGACGTGCGCGCCATGTTCTGGAAGACCGGCGAGGCGCCCGCGAAATGCGCCGCGTTCATGCCGTCCTGGATGCGGTGGCCGCCGCCTTCCAGCAGCATGACCAGCGGCATCCCGCGGTCGATCGACCGGGTCACAGCCCGCGCCAGCTTCAGCCCGCCGACCTTGCCGCTGCTGCCGCCATAGACGGTGTAGTCGTGCGCGACGACGTTGACGGGGCGGCCGTCGATCTCGGCCGTCCCGGTAACGATGCCGTCGGCAGGCGCGTCGAGATCGCGGTTCAGCTCGTTGTCGCGGTGTGGCTCGACCAGGGACCCGAATTCGCTGAACTTGCCGTCGTCGACCAGCGCCGCGACCCGCTCCCGCGCGGTCATCATCGCAAACGCCCGCCGCTTCGCCACCGCCGCCAGCCGCCCCTCGTCGAGGACGGCGCGGCGCGCGTCCTCGATCCGTTGCAATAGCTCCCGCGACCCCGACTCGGCCATGCTGCGACTCCCCGCGTGTATTCAAAAATTAGCGCCAGTCTCGCGCGCTAAGGCCGATAAAGATAGAGCGAGAGCAGGATCGTGTTGTTCAGGGCGTGGCACAGGATGCTCGGCCAGAGCGAGCGGCTCAGCTCGAACAACAATGCGAGCAGGATGGCGAGCACCGTCATGTCGATGGCCGCCGCGGCGCCGGCGGTGAAGACGCTGGGATGGGCTGCGGTGAAGATTACCGCGCTTAAAATGGCCGCGACGGGGACGTTCATCCGACGCCGCAGCCAACCGTAGAGAATGCCGCGGAAGAGGATTTCCTCGACGATCGCGGCGATCGGTCCGGCCAGAACGAACAGGCCGATCAACGCGATGGGATCGTTCCCATAAGGGGCGATCAGTTCCGTGCCAAATGCGAGCGCGGTCTCCCAGATTCCCGTTGCCGAATAGATGACGGATGAGACGACGATCCAGCCGAAGGCCAGGAACCCGCCGATCCAGAACAGGGAAGGATCGCATCCGCGCAATCCGATCGCGATCCAGCCGTCGTCCGCCGGCCGTACGGCGATGAGCCAGCATGCCGCCAGGAATCCGCCGTAAGCGACCGTGTCCGCGGCGAGCCCGAGTGTCGCAGGATTGAACGAAACGGCGTCGCCCGATCTTGCAAGCCAGGGCAGGCCGAAATAGCCCGCGAACGTCACGGTTGCCCCGAGCGCCAGGACGCCGAGCGCCTGTTTCGCCGTTATCGACGTGAGGGGTGGCCGATCCTCTGAGTCTGTATCGTTTGCCATGATGCGCAATCGGAATTGTGACGTCCGTTCGAAACCTATCAGCCCCACCGCAAGACGACCAACGCGGTTCGCGAGGGGTAGAAGCGCAACAGGTACTCGCTTATGTTCTGCGCTAATCGGCGCGATGTTTTTCGTTGCGTGAAGAATTCGCACTGGGGAGGGTGTAATGACGATTGCGCGTATCTTGCGCGGCGCGGTGGCGCTGGTACCGGCCGTTCTGCTTTTTTGGCCCGCAACGGGCATGGCCGCCGCCGAATTGAGCAGCGGCGACACCGCGTGGATTTTGACATCCACCGCATTGGTTCTTTTCATGACGTTGCCGGGGCTTGCCCTGTTCTATGGCGGGCTCGTGCGCTCCAGCAGCGTGCTTTCGGTCCTGATGCACTGTTTTACGATCTGCTGCGTGGCGTCGATTATCTGGTTGGCGATCGGCTATAGCCTGGCGTTCGGCGACGGCGGCGGCGCCAACGCGTTCATCGGCGGTCTCGATAAGGCGTTCCTGGCCGGCATCGGGCCGGATTCGCTTTCGGGCTCGATCCCGGAAACCGTGTTCTTCGCATTCCAGATGACGTTCGCGATCATCACTCCGGCGCTGATCGTCGGCGCCTATCCGGAGCGCGTGACGTTTCCGGCCGTGGTGTTTTTCAGCAGCGTGTGGCTCATCGTCGTCTACGCACCGGTAACCCATTGGGTCTGGGGCGGCGGCTGGCTTGCCGAAATGGGCGTGATGGACTTCGCCGGCGGCATCGTCGTTCACGTAACCGCAGGGGTTTCGGCGCTGGTCTTCGCGAAAATGCTCGGCGGCCGTCGCGGGTTCCCCGATCAGGTCCGCCCGCCGCATAACCCCGGCATGACGATGACGGGTGCTGCGATGCTGTGGGTCGGCTGGTTCGGTTTCAATGCGGGTAGCGCGCTCGCCGCCGACGGCAACGCCGGCATGGCGATGGTCGTCACGCATATTTCCGCCGCCGCGGCATCGCTCAGCTGGGCCGCTGTGGAATGGATCAAGTTCGGCAAGCCGAGCTTGATCGGCATCGTTACCGGTACGATTGCGGGCCTGGCCACGATTACGCCGGCCTCCGGTTTCGTCGGCCCGGTCGGTGCGCTGATCATCGGTGTCGCTGCCGGCATCGTCTGCCAATGGATGACGACCTGGATCAAGCAGACCATCAAGATCGACGACTCGCTCGATATCTTCGCCGTCCATGGCGTCGGCGGAGCGCTCGGGACGATCTTGGTCTCGGTCCTGGCGTTGGCGACGTTCCAAGGCCTCGGCCTCGCGGAAGGCATGACCGTCGGCAAACAACTCGGCGTGCAGGCCACCGGTGTCGTCGCGGTCGCGGCCTGGTCGGCGATCGCCACCTTCGTGATCGTCAAGGTCGCGGGCGGCATGTTCGGCCTGCGCGTTCCGGAGGAGGACGAAATCGAAGGGCTCGACATCACGTCGCACGGCGAATGCGGCTACGATCTGTAAGCGCGTTCGAAGTGGGATTAAATAGGATCGATGAAGGAGAGAAAAAGCCATGAAGATGATAATGGCTGTTGTCAAACCGCATAAGCTGGACCAGGTGCGGGAAGCGCTGACCGGGCTCGGCGTCGAAGGGATGACGGTGACCGAGGTCAAAGGATACGGCCGCCAGAAGGGCCATACGGAGATATACCGCGGCGCGGAATATACGGTGAACTTCCTGCCCAAGGTACGTATCGAAGTCGTTATCGCCGATTCGCTCGTCGATCAGACGATCGAAGCGATACAGGAAGCCGCCAAGACCGGAAAGATCGGCGACGGCAAGATTTTTGTGTATGACGTGTCCAGCGCCGTACGCATTCGAACCGGAGAGACCGGCGACGAAGGGCTCTGAGGGCACTGAATTTCGACAAGGAGTGCGGTTATGGATGACGTGCAACCCGGCGGTTTGCAGCATGCCGACCCCGCGGCGTTGGGGTTCGATCCGGCGAAATTGGCGGAGGCGGTTTCCTTCGCCGAGTCGGCGGAGACGCCCTGGCCGCGCGATCTCAGCGGCGGATTGGTCTCGGTTCAGAAGGCGGCCGAGAAACCGCCCTGGAACGAAGTCTTGGGCCCGACCAAGGATCGCGGCGGACCGAACGGGGTGATCCTGAAGGACGGCGCCATCGCTGCTTCCTGGGGCGATACCAGCCGCGTCGACATGACCTTCAGCGCAACCAAGAGCTATCTGTCGGTCCTGGCCGGCATTGCCATAGCCGATGGATTGATCGGCGATGTCGACGATCCGGTGCGCGACTATGCGCTCGATGCGGCTTTCGATACGCCGCAGAACGAGTCCATCACGTGGCGTCACCTGCTGCAGCAAACCAGCGAATGGGAGGGCTCGCTTTGGGATAAGCCCGATGTCGTTGACCACAACCGTCGTCTGGGCGTTGCGGTCGACAACTCGAAGAAGGGCACCAAGCGCGAGCTGCAGAAACCCGGGACCTTTTGGGAATACAACGATGTCCGCGTGAACCGGCTCAGCCTGTGCCTCATGCAGGTCTTCCGGCGGCCGCTGCCCGAAGTCCTGAAGACGCGGATCATGGACCCGATCGGGGCGTCCGACACATGGACGTGGCAACACTACCGCAATTCGTTTTTCGAGATCGACGGTGAGGCGATGGCGTCGGTCCCCGGCGGCGCGCATTGGGGCGGCGGGCTGTGGATCAACAGCCACGATCACGCGCGGGTCGGGCAGCTCATCCTGCAGCGGGGCGCGTGGGAGGGTCAGCAGATCCTGCCGGAATCCTGGATCGATGCGCTGCGGACGCCCTGCGAGATCAAGCCGACCTACGGTTATCTCTGGTGGTTGAATACCAAAGGGTCCCACTATAGCCAAGCCCCGGAGAGCAGTTTCTTCGCCCTCGGCGCCGGTCAGAACATCGTCTGGATCGAACCGGAACACAATCTCGTCATGGTCGCGCGTTGGGTGCACGACGCGAAGGCGAACGATCTGGTCGGCCATGTCATGGCGAGCTTGAACTAGCGCATGGCATTCGCGGAAGCTGACGGCGCCTCGATCTATTACGAGGCGTTCGGCGACGGGCCGGCCGTCGCGTTTGCGCATGGTGCGGGCGGCAACGCGGCGAGCTGGTGGCAGCAGGTGCCGGTGTTCTCCGCGCGGTACCGCATGATCGTTTTCGATCACCGGATGTATGGCCGCAGCCTCTGTAAACCCGAGAATTTCGACCGCACCAAGTTCGGCGACGACCTGATGGCGATCCTCGACGCCGAAGGCATCGAACGGACCGCGATCGTGTGCCAGTCGATGGGCGGTTGGACGGGGCTGCGCGCCGCCCTCGAGCGGCCCGACCGGGTCTCCTGCCTGGTGCTCAGCAATACGTCGGGCGGCGTCTATACGCCGCTGGTGACCGAGAACATCAAGGTTGCGCGGGCCCGTTTCGCGTCTGAAGGGTTCGGCAACGTCGCGTTGCATACCGGTTTCATCGAGCGCAACCCGTCGCTGGCGTTTCTTTACGCGCAGATCAGTTCGCTCAACGCCCAACTGACGCCGGCGGTGCGGGAAAGGATGGCGGGCCGCGACAATCCGGTCCCGGAAGAGGCGCTTGCCGGGCTATCCGTGCCGACCCTGCTTATCACCAGCGAGAACGACGTCGTGTTTCCGCCGGCGGCGATTCGCGATGTCGCAGCCCTGATGCCGGGCGCGGAACTCGTGGAGTTGTCTGAAGCCGGACACTCCCCATATTTTGAGACACCGGAGGCGTTTAACCGCACAGTCGGCGAATTCCTCGAGCGTCATATCCAATAGGGAGCGTCCGCATGGGTGCCATCGCGATCCGTAATATCGACCATGTCGTCGTGCGAACGGCCGATCTCGACCGTGCACTGAAGTTTTATTGCGATGTGCTCGGCTGCCATGTGGAACGCCGGGTGGAACGTATCGGCTTGGTTCAAATGCGCGCCGGCACCTGCATGATCGATTTGTTCGACGCTAGCGAAAACCCACCGCCGACGGACGGCGGCAACATGGATCATTTTGCGCTTCGTCTCGAGACATTCGACGAAGCCACCATCCGGACTCACCTGTCCGGCCACGGGGTCGCCGTGGATGAAGTAAAATCGCGCTACGGTGCGGAAGGCGACGGTCCTTCGCTCTATATCGAAGATCCGGACGGCAATACGGTCGAACTCAAAGGCCCGCCTTACTCGTAAGCCATGAAAGAACGTAGAATGTCAGTGCTGCGTTTCCAGCGGCGGCCGGAGTTGCTGCTATTCGTCATGGCCGCGTCGTCGGCGCTCGGTTTTGCCGTGTGGCATGCGTTGCTGAACAATTTCGCGGTCGAGCGTGCGGGCTTTACCGGCCTGGAAATGGGCATCCTGCAAAGCCTGCGCGAAATTCCGGGGTTCCTCGCCTTCACCGTCGTGTTCCTGTTGCTTTTGGTGCGCGAGCAGCCGCTCGCCCTGATTTCGCTGCTCGTGCTGGGGATCGGCACCGCTTTGACCGGCTTCTTTCCGACCGCGCTCGGCCTGTATTGCACGACCGTTCTGATGTCCATCGGGTTCCACTATTACGAAACGGTGCAGGCGTCGTTGGCGCTGCAATGGATCGAAAAGGAGCGGACGCCGGAAACGCTCGGCCGGTTGATTGCCGTACGCTCGTTTATGGCGATCGTCGCATTCGGATCGATTTGGATCCTGTTCGAGTGGCTGGGCGCGGGACCCGGTCTGCCTGGGATGGATTATCACTGGGTTTATCTGATTGGCGGCGGGGCAACGGTGGCTATCGCGTTGATCGGCTGGCTGGTATTCCCGCAGTTCCCGCAGAAGGTCGCCCAGCACAAGCACATGGTGTTGCGCAGCCGCTACTGGCTCTATTACGCACTGACCTTCATGTCGGGTGCGCGCCGTCAAATCTTCGTCGTGTTCGCCGGGTTTCTCATGGTGGAGAAGTTCGGCTACGACGTCGAAGACATCTCGCTGCTCTTTCTGATCAACGCGGCGATCAGCGTCTGGCTCGCGCCGCGAATCGGACGGATGATCGGACGTTGGGGCGAACGCAAAGCGCTGATTTTCGAATATGGCGGCTTGATCTGCATTTTTACGGCATACGCTTTCGTCGAAAATTCGACAATTGCCGCCGGGCTGTATATCGCGGATCATGTCTTCTTCGCCCTGGCGATCGCCATCAAGACCTATTTCCAGAAGATCGCCGATCCGGCGGACATCGCCTCCACGGCGGGAGTCAGTTTCACCATCAGCCATATCGCCGCCATCGTGATCCCCGCCGTTTTCGGGGCTTTATGGCTCGTTTCGCCGGCTGCCGTGTTCCTCGCGGGGACTGCGATGGCGTTTTTGTCGCTCGTAATGGCGTTAAACGTGCCGGGGCAGCCCGCACCGGGGAATGAGGTCTTGATCGGGCGGCGCCAACTGCCTGCAGCCGCGGAGTAATTCGGGCTACGCCGTAACTGATAGACACAAAGCCGTGTTTTCGCGTGCCAGCCTCTTGGCAACCGCGCCGCATTCTGTATTTTGGCGCCTTTGATGGGGGCGTAGGCGGGATTGCCAACGATGAAAATCGCTATTCTCAAGGAACGGCGGCCAAACGAAACGCGCGTGGCGGGGTCGCCGGAAACGGTCAGGAAGTTCGTTGCCCTGGGCGTCGACGTCGTGGTCGAGAAGGGTGCTGGCGCCAGTGCTTCGATGTCCGATGCGAATTTCCGCGACGCCGGCGCGACCATCGCCTCCGACGCGAAAACTGCCCTGAGCGGTGCGGATGTCGTCCTGAAGGTCCAGCGACCGATGATCGAGGGCGAAAAGTCCGACGAGCTTACGAATTTTTCTCCAGGCCAGGCTCTGGTCTGCCAAATGTCTGCGTTGGCGGAACCCGAATTCGTTGCGGCGCTCGCGGCGGCCGGTGTGAGCGGTTTTGCCATGGAGTTGATGCCGCGCATTACCCGCGCGCAGACGATGGACATATTGTCGTCGCAATCCAACCTGGCCGGTTACAAGGCCGTGCTGGACGCCGCGGCGGAGTTCGGGCGCGCCTTTCCGATGATGATGACCGCAGCGGGGACGGTGCCGCCGGCGCGGGTGCTGGTCATGGGCGTCGGCGTGGCGGGCCTTCAGGCGATTGCGACGGCGAAACGTTTGGGCGCCGTTGTTTCGGCGACCGACGTTCGTCCCGCAACGAAGGAACAGGTAGAGTCGCTCGGCGGCAAATTCGTCGCGGTGGAGGACGAGGAGTTCGCGCAAGCCCAGACCGACGGCGGCTACGCGAAGGAAATGAGCGACGCCTATAAGGAAAAACAGGCCGCATTGATCGCAGAGACGATCACCAAGCAGGATATCGTGATCTGTACCGCGCTGATCCCCGGCCGCCCGGCGCCGGTTCTGGTTACCGAGGAAATGGTCAAGACGATGAAACCGGGTTCGGTCATCGTCGACTTGGCGGTAGAGGCGGGCGGCAACTGTCCGCTTTCCAAACTGGGCAAGGTGGTGGCCAAGCATGGCGTCAAAATTGTCGGTCACGCCAATGTGCCCGGGCGCCTGGCCGATGACGCGAGCCGGTTGTTCGCCCGAAACATTTTGAATTTCCTGACGCCGATGATTGGCGAAGATGGGCGGACGCTCAATATCGATACCGAGGACGAGATAGTGGCCGGCACGCTGGTGACCCGCGACGGTGCGGTGGTGAACGATGCCGTTCCCGCTGCTGCTGTCCAGCCGAAACCGATACCGGAGCCCGCCATGGAAGCGGAGACCTAGGCATGGAAACGGAGAAGATCGTCGAACAGGCGACCGGATTGGCAAAAGGCGCAAAATCGCTTGCGGCCGACGCGGAATCCCTTCTGGCCCAGGTCAATCAATTGAATTTGCAGGCCGGTTCCGGCGGTACCGACCTTTTCGTCTTCTACTTCTCGATCTTCGTGCTCGCCGTGTTCGTCGGTTACTACGTCGTCTGGAGTGTCACGCCGGCGCTGCATTCGCCGTTGATGAGCGTTACCAACGCGATTTCGTCGGTGATTATCGTCGGCGCGCTGATCGCGGCCGGTCCGGTGGATATGAGCTTTTCGAAAGTCTTCGGGTTCATCGCCGTTGTCTTGGCTTCGGTGAATATCTTCGGCGGATTCATCGTCTCGCAGCGCATGCTGTCGATGTTCAAGAAAAAGAAATAGACGGGGCATAGCGGCATTATGAGCGAGAACCTGTCCGCATTCGCGTACCTCTTCGCCAGCGTCTGCTTCATCATGGCGCTGCGCGGCCTGTCGTCGCCCCTGACGGCGCGCATGGGCAATATCTATGGCATTGTCGGGATGATCGTCGCGATCGTGACGACGCTTGCCGCGCCGAACGTTCTCAGTTTTACGACAATTCTGGTGGGCATGCTGATCGGCGGCGCGATCGGCACCGTGGTCGCGCTGAAGATCCAGATGACCGCGCTGCCGCAGCTCGTCGCGGCGTTTCATAGCCTGGTCGGCCTCGCCGCGGTGTTCGTCGCGGCGGCCGCCTTTTACGAGCCGGCGGCGTACGGCATCGGCGTGCCTGGCGATATCGCCGTCGCCAGCCTGGTCGAAATGAGTATCGGCACCGCGATCGGCGCGATCACCTTTACCGGTTCGATCATCGCTTTCGTCAAGCTTCAAGGGCTGGTTAGCGGCGCACCGGTGGTTTTCGCAGGGCAGCATGCCCTCAACGCCTTCCTCGGCCTGCTTCTGGTCGGTCTCGTCGTTTGGTTCTGCGGCGAGGAAAGCACGATGCTGTTCTGGGCCATCGTGCTGTTGTCGGGTCTCATTGGGTTGCTGATAATCATTCCGATCGGTGGCGCCGACATGCCGGTCGTGATTTCCATGCTGAACAGCTATTCCGGCTGGGCCGCCTGCGGGATCGGATTTACCTTGGCCAATCCGGCGCTGATCGTCACCGGCGCGCTGGTCGGTTCTTCGGGCGCAATTCTCAGCTACATCATGTGCAAAGGCATGAACCGGTCCTTTTTCAACGTCATCCTCGGCGGTTTCGGTGGCGAAGACGCTACGGCGGGCACCGTGGCCGATGGCGATAAGACTGTCCGGCGGGGCAGTGCCGAAGATGCCGCCTTCATCATGAAGAACGCCGGCAGCGTTATCATCGTTCCCGGTTACGGCATGGCCGTGGCGCAGGCGCAACACGCGCTGCGCGAGATTGCGGAACTGCTCAAGGCGGAAGGCATCAAGGTCAGTTATGCAATCCACCCGGTCGCGGGCCGCATGCCGGGCCATATGAACGTGCTGCTGGCGGAAGCCAATGTACCCTATGACGAAGTCTTCGAGTTGGAATCGATCAACCGCGATTTCGCATCGTCGGACGTCGCTTTCGTTATCGGCGCGAACGATGTCACCAATCCGGTCGCCAAGACGGATCCGACGAGCCCGATCTATGGCATGCCGATTTTGGATGTCGAGAATTCGGGTACGGTTCTGTTCGTCAAACGGTCCCTTAGTCCGGGTTATGCCGGTGTCGATAACGTGTTGTTCTACCGGGATAATACGATGATGCTGTTCGACGACGCCAAGGCGATGTGCGAGGATATCGTAAACGCGCTCGGCACGATGTAAGCCGGCATCGGCGCCGTAATCTCGGTAATTTATTCGAATTTGGCGCGCGTTTTGCATTGCAAGATGTGAGGCGAACGGCGTACTGCGTCCTTCGCCAGGCAAAATTGTCTGCCTTGTAATAAAATTATTTACTTTTATGTATTATACTAAGTATACCCCGACTCCCCGCAGACCCGAAAAAGTTCTGGCAATCCGGCTGCGGATCGATTCTTCTCGCGGTCATGATTCGCGGTGGATTTCTGAGCATCGAGGAACGCGCGGCCCTGGAGGCGGTGATGGGGCATCCGAGCG
>JAKZTB010000374.1:0-23891 GCA_047517345.1 Alphaproteobacteria bacterium | reverse complement strand
TCCTTCTGCTGTCCCATCGTCATCAGCGAATCCCCCGGTCAAATCAGAACGTCAAAGAATCAGACCAGGCCGCTTGTGTCCAGTGCCAACTTCGTCAACGGGCTGTTAAGGCGAAGGGCGGCATCGAGATGCGGGAGGGCTTGCTGCGCTTGACCGGCGCCATAGTAGTAGGCAAAGCCAAGGCCATGATGGCCACGGGCGAAATTGGGATTGATCGCGATTGCGGTCTGATTTTCGGCAATTGCCATTTCGACTTCACCGGCCAAGGTGTGCGTCCGCCCCAAGGCTAAATGCGCCATCGGTTCGTTAGGGTCTAGTGAAACCGCTTGTTCGGCAGCCGTTCGCGCCGCCACCCCAGCTTCTTCCGGATCCTCGGCATAGCCGGACTTAATCGTGCTCCAGAGTGCATAAGCGAGGTGCGCATGGGCCGCCGCGAATTCCGGGTCCAATAAGATTGCTTCCCTGAACAGGCGAATGGCCTCGTCAGTCTCAATTTCGTTGAGACGAAATGAATATGATAGGCCGCGTTGCATAAGCTCCCAGGCGTCGAGGCATTCCGGCGGCTTGCGCCGGGCGCGCTCGCGTTCGCGCGCGCCGATTTCCGGTTCGACCGCGACCACGATCTGTTCGGCAATCCGGTCCTGCAGGTCGAAAACGTCATCCAGTCCGCCGTCGAAGCGGTCTGCCCAGAGGTGGTTGCCGCTGGCCGCATCGATCAGCTGCGTGGTGATGCGCACGCGGTTGCCCGCCTTGCGCACACTGCCTTCGACCACGTAGCGCACGCCCAGTTCGCCAGCGACCGTACGGATGTCCGGCGAAGAGCCCTTGTAGGAGAAGCTGGAATTGCGGGCGATGACGAACAGAGAGTTGAAGCGTGACAGCGCGGTGATGACATCCTCGGCAATGCCGTCGGCGAAGAATTCTTGATCGGGATCGTTCGACATATTGTCAAACGGTAGGACGACGATGGACGGCTTGTCGGGAAGGGCAAGCGGGGCGGCCTCGGGTAGATCGTGGGGTACGCCATCCGGACTCCACCGCCATACGCGAACCGGGCGCTCGATATTTTTCAATTCCCGGTCGCCAAGGTCGGCGAACCCGTCGTCGATACGGCCGGTGATGTTCTCATGCGTCGTGCCGGAGATCGCGATGCCGCCCGCGTCGCCGATCTCTTGCAGGCGGGCGGCGATATTGACGCCGTCGCCGAAGATATCGTCGCCCTCGACGACGATATCGCCCAGATGGACGCCGACCCGGAATCGGATGGCGTCCTTGTCGGCGATGCCGCTGTTGCGTTCGGCCATGCCTGTCTGAACGGCGATGCAGCATTCGACGGCGGCGACGACGCTGGGGAACTCCAGCAGCAGCCCGTCGCCCATCGTCTTGACGATGCGGCCGCCGCCCTCGGCAATCAGGGGGTCGATCAGTTCGGCACGGTGCGCGCGCAGGGCGTCCAAGGTCCCGGTCTCGTCCGCGCCCATGAGACGCGAATAGCCGACGACGTCAGCCGATACGATCGCCGCCAACTTGCGTTGCATGTCCCCCGCCATGAGGTGAGTGTAGCGGCGTGGGTTCGGTAAATCTACGCGTGGCTAGGAGACGGCCCGAATGTCTCTTATGGCTTAATAAAAATTGGTGGCGCCGCCGCTACCGCCCCACGAAAACCGGTTCCCGTTTCTCCATAAAGGCTTCGCGGCCTTCCTTGTAGTCGGCGCTGTCGAAACAGGTCTTGGTGATCTCGTCGAGCCTGGCCATATTCCGGTCGCTGGCGTCCTTCAGGATTTCCTTGATCGTCACCTTCGAGGCGTTGACCGAGAGCGGCGCGTTGCGGCTGATCGTCGTGGCGATGCCGCGCACCGTTTCTTCGAGTTCGTCCGTCGCAATGATCCGGTTGATCAGGCCGGTTCGCAGCGCTTCCTCGGCGCCGATCCGCTGGGCGGTGAACATGATCTCGTTCGCCTTCGCCGGGCCGACGAGCGAGACCAACTTGCGCAGCCCCTCGAACCCGTAGGCGATGCCGAGCCGCGCCGCGGGGACGCCGAAGCGGGAATCTTCCGTCGCAAATCGCATATCCGCGGCCAAGGCAACCGCGAGACCGCCGCCGAGGCAGTAGCCCTTGATCATGGCGATCAGCGGTTTGGGGAAATCCACCAGACGGGCGCGGGCGGATTCCGAGATACGCGTGTATTCGGCGGCCGCTTCGGCGTTGTTGCGGCGTTCCGCGAACTCGGAGATGTCGGCGCCGGACACGAATGCCTTGTCGCCGGCGCCTTTCATGACGACGACGCGCACCGAATCGTCCGCTTCGAAGTTCGTCAGGATGACCTCGATCGCCTGCCACATCTCCAGCGATGTCGCGTTGCGGCGCGCCGGGTTGTTGAACGTCATCCAGCCGATCCCGTCCTCTTTCGAGGCGAGCATCTTGTCGGTTTGCAGTTCCATGATCGTTTCAGTTCCCTTTGATTAAATTACGCCGGTTTCTCGGAATGTCGCGACGGCGGATTGGTCGTAGCCGATTTCGGCCAATATTTCGTCGGTGTGCTCGCCCAGTTCCGGTGTCGGGCGCAGCTGCTCCGGTTCCGGCGTGCCCGTCAGGTTGAGCGCCTGGCCGAGCAGGTTAAGCTCTCCCAGGGTGGGGTGCGTCGTCGGGCGGGCCATTTGCAGATGCTTGACCTGCGGGTCGTCGAAGACCTGGTCGATCGAATAGATTGGTCCGCAAGGCACGCCCGCCTCGTTCAGCAGATCGATCCATTCCTGGCTCTTTTTCCGAGCGGTGATTTCGTTCAAAATCGCGTTCAGCGCATCGCGGTTGTCCGAGCGCGCGTCGGCATCCTTATAGTCCGGGTTTGCCGGCAAGTCTTCGCGGCCGATCGTCTTGCAGAAGCGGACCCAGAGGTTGTTGCCCGCGGCGGCGATGTTGATGTGCCCGTCGGCGGTCTGGAACACGCCGGTCGGAATGCCGGTCGGGTGGTTGTTGCCGGCTTGCGGGGCGACTTCACCGCCGATGGTCCAGCGCGACGCTTGGAAGTCGAGCATCTGCATAACTGCTTCCAGCAGCGAGGTGTGCACCCATTGGCCCTCGTCGGTGACCTCGCGGTCGAGCAACGCCATCAGGATGCCCTGCGCCAGGAAGATGCCCGCGGTCAGGTCGCAGATCGGGATGCCGACGCGCACCGGCCCTTGTCCCGGCAGGCCGGTGATCGACATCAGGCCGCCCATGCCTTGCGCGATCTGGTCCACGCCGGGGCGTTTGCCGTAGGGGCCGTCCTGGCCGAAACCGGCGATGCTGCCATAGACGATGCGCGGATTGACCTTCCGACACGCCTCGTAATCGATGCCGAGCCGGTGCTTCACGGCCGAACGGAAATTCTCCACGATCACGTCCGCACTTTCGACCAGCTTGAAGAATATCTCCTTGCCGCCCTCGCTCTTCAGGTCGATCGTCAGGCTGCGTTTGTTGCGGTGCAGGTTCTGGAAGTCGAAACCGTGCCGCGCGCCAGTCAGACCGCCCTTGTCCCTGTTGATCGCCAATGGCGCTTCGATCTTGATCACGTTCGCGACCCAATCGGCGAGTTGGCGAACCGCAGTCGGCCCGGCGCGATGCGCCGTCAGATCGAGGACGGTAAAGCGGGAAAGGGGGAGTCGGGTTGCGTTCACGGTCGCGCTCCTGATGGGGACGGGGATATCGACCGCCATTATCGACGTATGCCTGCAAGGAACAAGCGGCGGCAAAATATTTTAATGTTTGGCTTAGTTTATCGACCTACCGTTCGGCACCGGACCGGGTTAATGTAGCGCGATATAACGGTTCATGAATACGTAGAGGGGGATGAAATGGTCGATAGCTTTCCGCTGATGGTGCCTGGCGCCAAAACCGATCAAGAATCGATGGTCTGGGCGCCCTTCGACGGCGCGGAGATCGCCAACGTTGCCATTTCAGGCGGCGATGTCGTCGATAGGGCGCTCGATAAGGCGGACCGCCTGTACCGCAACCGCGACGGGTGGCTGAGCGCGGAAAAACGTATCGAAGTGCTGGAGAAAACCGCCGAGATCATGGGCGAGCGCTTCGAGCATCTCGCCATAGAAGCCGCACGCGAAGGCGGCAAGCCCCTGCCGGACAGTCAGGTCGAAGTCGCGCGTGCGATCGACGGCGTCAAACTTTGCATCGAAACCCTGCGCACGCAGCACGGCTCTGAAATCCCGATGGGCCTCAACGCCTCGTCGATGAATCGGCTGGCGATGACGACGCACGAGCCGATCGGCGTCGTCGTCGGGGTCAGCGCGTTCAATCATCCGCTCAACCTGATCTTCCACCAGGTCGCCCCCGCAGTGGCCGTCGGTTGCCCATGTATCATCAAGCCGGCGGAAGTCACGCCGCTAAGCTGCATCCGTTTCGTCGAGATTCTGCGCGAGGCGGGATTGCCGGAAGAGTGGTGCCAGGTCGTCATTACGGCGGATCGGGAAACCTCGCAAAAGCTGGTAACAGATGCGCGTGTCGGATTTTTCAGCTTCATCGGCTCGCCCCGGGTCGGTTGGATGCTGCGTTCGCACCTGGCGCCGGGTACGCGCTGTGCGCTTGAGCATGGCGGCGCAGCCCCCGTCATCGTGGCCGAGGACGCCAACCAGGAAGCCGTGATGCCGTTGCTCGCCAAGGGCGGCTTTTATCATGCGGGTCAGGTCTGCGTGTCGGTGCAGCGTGTCTTCGCGCACGAGTCCATCGCCCGCGAGGTCGCCGATAAGATCGGCGCGCTTGCGGTCAAGATGCCGGTCGGCGACCCAACGCTGGCGACAACCGAGATCGGGCCGCTGATCCGCACCGCGGAATGCGACCGCGTCGCGGAATGGATCGGCGAGGCCGTGAGCGGCGGCGCCGAAATCGTCGTCGGCGGCAACAAGGTCTCGGACAGTTGCCATGAAGCGACCGTTCTGTTCGATCCGCCGGCCGACGCCAATGTCACACCTTGGAGATCTTCGGGCCGGCCCTCTGCGTCTATCCCTACCGCGATCTGGACGAGGCGATCGCACGCGCCAACTCGCTGCCCTTCGCTTTCCAGTCGTCGGTCTGTACGCAGGACATCGATATCGCCATGCGGTGTTTCCGGAAACTCGACGCCAGCGCGGTCATGGTCAACGACCATACGGCCTTCCGGGTCGACTGGATGCCGTTCGCCGGGCTCAAGCACTCCGGCTACAATGTCGGCGGCATCCATCACACGATGCACGACATGCAGATCGAGAAGATGCTGGTGATCCGCTCGGCCGAGCTGTAGCCGGCCGATGCCGCAACCGATGTCCCGGGCGGAGCGGGAGGCGTTTCTGCGCGACCCGCGTCCGGCGATCCTGAGCATCCCCCAGGAAGGGAAGGGGCCGCTGTCGTCGCCCGTTTGGTTCGATTTCGAAGCGGGCGGCGATTTCTGGGTCCTCATGCAAAGCGACTCGCGCAAGGGACAGCTGATACGGGTGGGGACTTGTGTCAGCTTATGCGCGCAGCAGGAAGCCAGACCCTACAAATACGTCTCGGCCGAAGGGCCGGTTGTGGCCGTCGCCGCCTATGACGCGGATACGGATTTGCTCGCCATGGCATCCCGCTACCTCGGCGCTGCTGGTGGCGCGCAGTATGTCGAGGCAATGGGAGAAAAGTTCGCGCAGGGCCAGGGGATCAAGGTGACGATCAAGCCGGAACGCTGGCTCTCCTTGGATTACAGCAAAAGCTAGCAGTAATCCTCGAGGTTTATGCTGGCTTTCGGGAGCGGGAACGCCGTTTTCAGCGCGTCGAAATCCCCGGCTTCCAGCCAATCGAGGATCTGCGGCACGTCGCTTTCCTTCGCACCCATGATGAAGGGGCCGCCGTGCGATAGTTTGATCGTCGGGCCGATATGACACTTGCCCATGCAATGCAGGCGCTTAAACGTTAGCGGGATGCCGCGCGCCGCGATGCCGGCTTCCAGCGCATCGGCCAACTCTTTGCTGCCCTCTGCGCCACATGACGGTAACAGGTCGCCGGCCCTGAAATTGATGCAGATGTTCAAGGTGTGCTCGTACGCTGGCTTGCTCGTCTCGCTCATCGCCGGTCCCGTGTTGCCAAGAAATGACTGGGCGGGACAATAGATCAATGCGCGACCCGCAACTATCTGCGCCTTTGCGCCGGTTTCAAGTCGCACTACATTAAGGTCAACGAAAGTTCTCAGAATTGGAGGCAGGGACATGGAACTCAAAGACAGCAGCCTTTTTCACGAACAGTGCTACATCGACGGCGCCTGGGCGGATGGCGACAGTGGCGAAACGATTCCGGTCAACAATCCGGCGACGGGCGAGACGCTGGGGTCGATACCGAAAATGGGCGCCTCGGAGACCGAGCGCGCCATTGCGGCGGCCGGCGCGGCCCTGCCTGCCTGGCGCGCGAAGACCGCTAAGGAGCGCGCCGTCATCCTGCGCAAATGGTTCGACTTGATGCTGGAGAACCAGGAAGATCTGGCCGTCCTGATGACCCTGGAACAGGGCAAGCCGTTGCCGGAAGCCATGGGCGAGATCCTTTATGCCGCTTCGTTCATCGAGTGGTTTGCCGAGGAAGGCAAGCGGATCTACGGCGACACGATCCCGTCCCCGAACGGCGACTGGCGGATCGTCGTCACGAAAGAGCCGATCGGCGTCTGCGCGGCGATCACGCCGTGGAACTTCCCGTCCGCCATGATCGCGCGCAAGGTCGGCCCGGCTTTGGCGGCGGGCTGCACGATGGTCTGCAAGCCGGCGACCGCGACGCCCTTTTCGGCGTTGGCGATGGCCGATCTCGCGGGGCGTGCGGGCGTGCCGGCTGGCGTGTTCAGCGTCGTGACCGGATCGGCCGGTGCGATCGGCGGCGAAATGACCTCCAATCCGACGGTGCGCAAACTCACCTTCACGGGGTCGACCGAGGTCGGCAAGCTTCTGACCCAACAGTGTGCCGCGACGATGAAGAAGGTCAGCATGGAGCTTGGTGGCAACGCGCCCTTTATCGTCTTCGACGACGCCGATCTCGATTCCGCGGTCGATGGCGCGATGGCGTCGAAATACCGCAACGCCGGTCAGACCTGCGTCTGCGCGAACCGGATGCTGGTGCAGGATAGTGTCTATGACGAGTTCGCCGCCAAGCTGTCCCAAGCCGTGAGCGGGTTGCTCGTCGGCAACGGGATGGATACCGGCGTCAGTCAAGGTCCGTTGATCGATCTTGCTGCCGTCGAGAAGGTCGAAAGCCACATCGCGGACGCCGTTTCCAAGGGCGCGCGCGTCGTCGTCGGGGGCAGCCGCCACGATAGGGGCGGGACCTTCTTCCAGCCGACCGTGCTGGCCGACGTGACCACGGATATGGCGGTCACGAAGGAGGAAACTTTCGGCCCGGTCGCGCCCTTGTTCCGTTTCAACACGGAAGAAGAAGCAATCCAGATGGCCAACGATACGGAATTCGGCCTGGCATCGTATTTCTACAGCCGCGATGTCGGCCGCATCTGGCGCGTGTCGGAGGGACTCGAATACGGCATCGTCGGCGCCAACACCGGCATCATCTCGACCGAGGTCGCGCCGTTCGGCGGCGTCAAGGAGTCGGGACTCGGCCGCGAGGGCTCGAAATACGGCATCGAGGATTACCTCGAAGTCAAATACCTCTGCATGGGCGACGTGTCGAAGTAGACGCGAGGACCGATATGCCGGCACCCATCCTCGGGCTGAGGACCGCCATCTACAAGGTGGGCGACTTGGCGCGCGCCAAGGCGTGGTATGCCGAGGCGTTTCAGGTCGAGCCCTATTTTGACGAGGAATTCTATGTCGGCTTCAACGTGGCCGGATACGAGCTCGGTCTTATGAGAGAGGAGGCGTCGGGCGCGAGCAAGACCGCCAATGTCCTGACCTATTGGGGCGTCGAAGATATCGACACAGCCGTGCGGACGTTTCTCGACCTCGGTGCGACCGCGCATGAGTCGCCGATGAATGTCGGCGGCGATATCATGGTCGCTTCGGTAAAGGACCCTTGGGGCAATGTCCTCGGCTTGATCTACAATCCGGATTTCGAACTGCCTTAGGTCAGGTTTCGTGGTGGGCCATAGTTAGACCCGAGGCGACAGCGAACCACCCGCCGGGCGTAAATTCGGGCATGGCGGCAAAGAATTCGACCGCGGGATCAGCGGAAGTTGATGGAGGCGTCGGTGAGCTTTTGCCGTGGCCGTGAATATGCGCTTCTTCGCGCTATCCCACCGTGCAGACGTGAATCACGCGGTCGTCGTACCAGCCTTCGTAGCTGCTGCGGGTGCTGGCGAGCCGTTCGGATCCCATATGCTGCTTGAGCGCCGCCTCGTCGCGATAGACTTCGTAGAGGAAGACGCGGCCATTCTCGTTCGGCAGCAGGATATCGAACTGCAAACAGCCTTCCTCGTCCGCCAGCGTGCCTTCGGCATGCTCGCGCATGAGTGTGATGAAATCGGCGCGATGTTCCGATATGACCTGGAACTCGACGATAAGCGCGATCTTGGTCATGGTTCCCTCCCGTCTGGCTGGCAGGCGCGTCGTTGCCGTCCGCATGATGCTACGCCAGATCGCACCGAATTCCCAGATCGCGACGCCCTCGCGGAACTGTTATTCCCTTTTTGCCGGAGCGCTCCTATATGTGACCCTGGCACGGCGAACTGAGCAAAGGGTGGAGAGCGATGGCCGAGTACGATTACGATCTGTTCACGATCGGCGCGGGGTCCGGCGGCGTCCGGGCGGCGCGGATATCCGCGGGCTACGGCGCCAAGGTCGGAATTGCCGAAGAACGCTATCTTGGCGGCACCTGCGTCAATGTCGGTTGCGTGCCGAAGAAGCTGCTCGTCTACGCGTCGCACTTCGCCGAAGAATTCGAGGACGCGGCCGGCTTCGGCTGGAGCGTGGGCGCGTGCAAATTCGATTGGCCGGCCCTGATCGGCAAAAAAAACAAGGAGATCGAGCGGCTCAACGGGATTTACGGGCGGCTGCTCGGCAATGCCGGCGTCGATCTCTACGAGGCGCGGGCGACCGTCGTCGATCCGCACACGGTGTCGGTCGACGGGAAGACGATAACGGCGAAATACATTCTGGTCGCCACGGGCGGCTGGCCCGTCGT
Source organism: Alphaproteobacteria bacterium (assembly GCA_047517345.1). Taxonomy (GTDB): domain Bacteria; phylum Pseudomonadota; class Alphaproteobacteria; order UBA8366. Next base: position 14,785 of record JAKZTB010000374.1, on the reverse strand, counting down.
GCCGGAGATCCCCGGCAAGGAGCACGCGATCACCTCGAACGAGGCGTTCTTCCTGGACGATCTGCCGAAGCGGGTCATCGTCGTCGGCGGCGGCTATATCGCGGTCGAGTTCGCCGGCATCTTCCACGGCCTCGGCAGTGAGGTGATGCAGCTCTACCGCGGACCGTTGTTCCTGCGCGGCTTCGACGACGATGTGCGCGGTTTCTTGGCGGACGAGATGCGCAAGAAAGGCGTCGATCTGCGCTTCAACGCCAATATCGCGGGGATCGAAAAACAGGGCGATGCGTTGCTGGCTACGCTCGAAGACGGCACGGAACTCGAAACCGACCTGGTCATGTACGCCACCGGACGGGCGCCGAACGCGGGCGGCATCGGGCTCGAAGGGGCCGGGGTCGAACTGAACGCCAAGGGCGCGATCGTCGTGGACGATCGATTCAAATCCTCCGTCGACTCGATCTATGCGATCGGCGACGTCATCGACCGCGTCGCCTTGACACCCGTGGCGATCGCCGAGGGCATGGTCTTGGCGGCGAACCTGTTCCGCGGCGAGTCGGGCGCGATGGACTACGCCGACGTGCCCACGGCGGTGTTCAGCCAGCCGAACATCGGTACCGCCGGTTTGACCGAAGCCCAGGCGCGCGAGACTTACGGCGCCGTCGATATCTATAAATCGTCCTTCACGCCGATGAAGCACACGCTGACCGGCAGAGACGAGAAGACCTTCATGAAGCTGATCGTCGACCGGGCGAGCGACCGCGTCGTCGGCTTTCATATGGTTGGCCCGGATGCCGGCGAGACGACGCAAGGGATCGGCATTGCGCTGAAATGCGGGGCGACGAAGGCGCAGTTCGATGCGACCGTCGGTATTCACCCGACGGCGGCGGAGGAATTCGTCACCATGCGGGAGAAGGTGCCGGACGAGGCGGAAAAGGCCGCCGCCGATTGAGGTAACAGCTCACTCGTGTCAGACTCGCGGCGTCGAATACCGCAAGGGGATTTCGCGTTGACGCATGTGAAATATATCGATCGGACGCGGGACTATTACCTGTCGCTCGGCTACGAGAAGCCCTACCGCTGGGCGCATTTCGACGAGACCCCGTTCACGCCGCTGAAGAAACCGCTCGCGGAATCGTGCGTCACCCTGGTGTCGACCAGCGAGATCGCGGTGCGGAGCTGGGACGACCAGCGCACGCCGTTGCAGAAAGGCGAGGCGGCCAACGTTTATCCGGTCGGCGCCGAAACGCCGGTCGAGGAATTGTACAGCCAGACCTACGATTTCGATAAGCACGCGACGACTCTGGACGACGTAAACACTTACTTTCCGATCACGCGGCTGCACGAAGCGGCGGCAAGCGGGCGGATCGGTTCGGTCGCGCCGACCCTGTACGGCGTCTACAACGCTTACAGCCATCGCAAGACCCGGGAAATCGACGCGCCGGAGGTGCTGCGGCGCTGCCGCGACGAAGCGGTCGATCTGGCGATCCTGACGCCGGTCTGACCGGTCTGCCACCAGACCGTGAGTCTGGTTTCCCGGCATCTCGAAGAAAACGGCATCCCGACCGTCATTATCGGCGCGGCGCGCGATATCGTCGAATATTGCGGCGTGGCGCGCTTCCTGTTCGTCGACTTCCCGCTCGGCAATCCCTGCGGTGAACCGGACAAAATCGATATGCAGCGTGCGATCTTCGCGCGGGCCCTAAACCTTTTGGAGACTGCCGAACGGCCTAACACGACGGTGCGGGCGCCATACGACTGGAACGGTGGCGAGAAATGGAAAGAATTGATCTTCACCCAAGAACAGCCGTTTCAAGATCCGGAGGAAGAGCGGGAATGGAAAGAAAAGAAAGCGCTGTACCGTAAGCTCAAGGTGGAAGGGAAGACCTGAACATGGCCAACGTGACCGTCTACTCCACACCGTTGTGCGCGCCCTGCGAACAGCTCAAGGCCTATCTGCGGGAACGCGGCGTCGAGTTCGCTGCGAAAGACTTGATGATGGACGAGGACGCGGCCGAATTTATCGATGCGCAGAACATCCGGTCGTCCCCGGTTCTTCAAGTCGATAACACGTTGCTGCATGGCGCCGAGCTGGAGCCGTCAAAGATCGACGCGCTGCTGGGGCTCTGAAACGAGCATCGTCTCAAGGAAGCGGAATGGAATTCGGTTATTTCACGCTAAGCGACAACGCATACCCCAACAATCCGCGCACGGCGGCGCAGTTCGTGCGGGAAATCCGCGAGCAGGCGGTGTTGGCAGAGACGCTGGGCTTTCATTCCGCGTGGATCGGCGAACACCATTTCGACACCTTGGGGGTGAACTCTCGGCCGGACCTGGTGTTGACCAGCGTCGCCGCGGCGACGGAGCGGATCAGGCTGGCACCCGCGGTCAGCGTATTGCCGCTGCATCATCCCATCCACGTTGCCGAATGCTGGGCGACGCTGGATGTGTTGTCCGGAGGGCGCGTCGATTTCGCCTGCGGGCGCGGTTACGACCGGCGCGAATATGGTGCCTTCGATGCCGACTACATGGCGTCGGCCGAGATCTTCGAAGAAAGCATGGACATAATCTGGAAGGCGTGGACGTCCGACGGACCGTGGTCGCATGAAGGGCCGCGGCACACCATCCGGGACATGGAGATCACGCCGAAACCGGTGCAAAACCCGATCCCGTTCTATGTCGCGAGTTTCTCGGAGACGAGCGTCGAGATGGCGGCGCGGCGCGGCCACAACATCATCTTCGCGCCGTTCGCCGCCGGCATGGTATTCGGCGGGTTGGACAATGCGGTGGCGACCTATCGCGCGAAATGCGCCGAAAACGGCAAGCAGCCGGGCCGCGCGATGTGCAGCTATTTCATTCACATCGCCGATACGCCGGAGGAAGAGGACCGCGCCCGCGAGGCGCAGATGGCCTATTTCCGGCATTGCGTGCTGCCCGCCTTTCCCAAGGATCCGGCCAAGGCTCCGCCGACGATGCATTACTTCATGAAAATAGTCGATATCCTTGAAAATATGAAGAAAGACGATCTCACGGACAAGTCGATTTTGCTCGGCCTGCCAGCCCAAATCGTCGAGACGTTGATGCGGGTCGAGGCGGCGGGGATCGACGAGGTGATCCTCTATTTCAATGTCGGCAACAAGCCGCACGAGGTGGTCAAGACGCAGATGGCGCGTTTCATGTCTGAAATCGCCCCCGCCTTCGATGGCGACCATCGCCGTTTCGCATGATCCGCGCCTGTAGCGACGACGACTTCGGAACGATCGCTTCCATCATCAACGATGCGGCGACGGCCTATCGCGGCGTCATCCCGGACGATTGCTGGCGCGAGCCCTACATGCCGGACGATGAGCTTGCCAAGGAGATCGCGCGCGGGGTTCGCTTCTCGGGGTACGAAGAGAACGGCATGCTCGTGGGCGTTATGGGAGTCGAACCGGTAGAAGACGTGACCCTGATCCGGCATGCCTATGTCCGCACCGCGAGGCGCGGCGGCGGCATCGGCGGGGCGTTGCTGCAGCACCTTCGGGACAAGACCGACACGCCCATACTGATCGGCACCTGGGCCGCCGCCGACTGGGCGATCCGGTTCTACGAGGCCAGGGGTTTTCGCTGCGTAACGGAAGACGAAAAAAGCGAGTTACTTCACACTTATTGGACGGTACCGGACCGCCAGATAGAAACCTCGGTCGTTCTCGTGTGCGCGCGCTGGGACGCCCGAGCTTAAGAGCCTGGCTCGTAATATGTTGTTGATTTCATGGCCTTTGTTTACTCGCTGGTTAGGAAGGGTTCGCGCCGCGATGCCGGCGGCATCGCAAGCGGGCGCTGACGCGGTCCAGCGATGAAACAAAGGCCACCCGGAGGGTTGGCGCTTGTCGGCCGGCTGGTGCGTCGCGGCCCTTGGCCGATGCCCGGCATCGCCCGGCGCGCCGCTCCTGCCATCCGACACGACAATCGCCAATGAAAACAGCAACATATTATGAGCCGGGCTCTAAGGGACCATCAGCGCGCTAATTTCCCGCATATTCGCGACGGCATCTATTGCGTCGATCATTTCGATAAGTTTTTCCGCATTCTCGGCCGGTAGCGCTTTGGCGCCGGACGTCCAGTTGGACCGGAACTTCAAAAGATGGGCGTCGCGCGACATCGGTTTGGCCGGATTGCCATATATCAGGTATTGCGTACGTTCGAGAGTGCGGCTATCCGAAAGCGTAACCTTCACCGATACGGGTGCGAGTGCGGTTGGGTCGGGATTGCCGTTTTTGGCAACCGAAACCTTTTGCGCCAATTCCAGCGTATCGATGTCCGACAAGGCTTCCGGCGTGAAATCGCGGACGCCGAGCTTTCCGTCCTGCAAGGCGCGCGCGGCGACATAGCCGATGCATAGCCGCGCCCGGTTCGGCGTCATGCCACTTTCCGGATCCCGAGCGACCAATTGGTAGGTGAGGGGCGGGACGGAAGCGTCGATTTTCGATACTTCCGCTGCTTTGAAACCGGTTTCGCGCTGCAATTCGAGCAATGCATCGAGAACGCCGTGGGTCGCACGACCGCTGGGGAACGGTTTGTGGGCGACCTCGGTGATGCACCAGGGCTGTCCCAACTGCGCGACCGCCGCGGCCAGATCGTGGCTTTCCTCGATCAGCGCGAAATAACCGAATTCGCCTTCGAGGAATTCTCGCGGCGCGGCGATACCCTCGGCCGCCATATCGCAGGCGACGACCGCGTTGCGCGCGTTGAAGCCGATCTGCATCGCCAGCAATACCGAGCCTTCGGTGTGCGCCTGCATATTGCCCGACATTTGGCCGTAGACGACGCTCATCGCATTGCGCAGCGTTTCCGCATCGAAGCCCCTTATCCGGGCAATCGCCGCCACGGCGCCTAACGCGCCGGCGGTGGCGGGTCGGAAGAAGCGCATGCCGCCGGTTGCCGCCTTGCCGATCGTGCAGGCCACTTCGATACCCATAGTCAACGCGCTGAGAAAATCCGATCCCGGGACGCTCCCCTGGCGATCGGCGACCGCCATCAGGGCCGGAAAAGTTACCGCCATCGGGTGCACGACGGCCGCTTCATGAATGCAATCGAATTCCGAATTGTGAAGCTGATAGGCATTGGTGAAGGCGGCGGCGGGTGCCGGCATACGGCCGCCGAAGACCCAATTGGTCGCGTGCTCCGCGGCGCCCCATTGCGCCTGCAATGCGGTGAGACGATCGGCCCAGGGCGCGGCGCTGCCGGCGACCGCGACGCCAAGGCTGTCGAGCAGGAATATCCGGCACGCCCCACGCGCTTCGGGCGGGATAGCGTCCGACGGGCAGCTCGATACGAACTTTATGAGATCGGCGGTGGCATCGCTCAATTGACGCCCACCACATCGCCCAGGGTCGGCCCGATTTCGCGGTTCAATACGAGGTCCGCCGCCGCATCGAGCTCCGTCGGGTCCCGGTTGATAATGACCAGCCTGGCGCCCGCGCGTTTGGCGACGATCGGGAATCCGGCTGCCGGGTAGACGACGAGCGACGAGCCGATGGAAATGAACAGGTCGCACGCTTCCGACTGGGCCTGTGCATCGCGCATCGGCTGTTCCGGCATGGACTGCCCGAAAGAAATCGTCGCCGGTTTGACGAACGGCCCGCTGCACGCCTTGCACAGCGGCAAACTCTCATCTTTTTTGAAGGCCGGCATGATCTCGCTCAGTTCGTGCCGGACGCCGCATTCCAGACAGGTCGCATAGGTCGAGTTGCCGTGCAATTCGATGATCTTGTCGTCTGGAACGCCGGATTGCTGATGCAAACCGTCGATATTCTGCGTAATGATCGCGGAAACCTTACCGGTGCGGACTAGTTTCTCGACCGCGCGATGGCCGCGATTGGGTTCGGCGGCACTGATGTTAACGTCGGTGTTCAGTTTGCGTTTCCAGGTCTCGCGGCGCATCGCTTCCGACGCCATGAAATCTTGGAACTCGATCGGTTGGTTCGTCGACCAGACACCGCCCGGGCTGCGAAAATCGGGTATTCCGGATTCCGTGCTGATGCCCGCGCCCGTGAAAACGACGGCACGCCGGCTTTCGTCGAGCAGCGACTGGAATTGTTCGAGTTCGACGTCCAAATCTGTCATGGGATGACCGCCCGAATTCTGGTTGTCCGTGCGAACAGCTTACGTTACGCGCCCCGGAATTGTAACGGTTCGTATAGCGAAACGGATGAAAAATCAGTGGAAAAGCCCCAGCCATAGGCGTATAGCAACCCGGCTTTTACGAAATGACCGAACGCAGGGATTAAGACGATGACCGCGAAGTGGAGCGTGGACAGCTGGCGGGGCAAGCCGATCGAGCAAGTCCCCGAATATCCGGACGAAGCGAAGCTGAACGACGTCGAGGCGACGTTGCGCGGTTTTCCGCCCCTGGTCTTCGCCGGCGAGGCGCGCAATTTGAAAGCCCGGCTGGCCCGCGTCGCGGAGGGCAAGGCATTCCTCATGCAAGGCGGCGATTGCGCGGAAAGCTTCGCCGAGTTCCATGCCGACAATATTCGCGATACCTTCAAGGTTCTGCTGCAGATGGCGACCGTTTTGACCTTTGCGGGATCGTGCCCGATCGTGAAGGTCGGCCGGATGGCGGGCCAATTCGCGAAACCGCGTTCGGCGCCAACGGAAACGATCGACGGAGTGGAACTGCCGAGCTATCGCGGCGACATCATCAACGGGATCGAGTTCGATGCGGCGCGGCGCCAACCGGACCCGGACCGGCTCGTCAGAGCCTACAATCAGGCGGCCGCGACCTTGAACCTGTTGCGGGCCTTCGCGCAGGGCGGTTTCGCCGACCTGCACCAGGTCAACCGCTGGAACATGGATTTCGTCGCCGACAGTCCGCAAGGCGCGCAATACGCCGAATTGTCGGAACGGATCGACGAAAGCCTTGCCTTCATGGAGGCCTGCGGCCTGACCGGCGACGCGATACCACAACTGCGTGAAACCGAGTTCTACACCAGCCACGAGGCGTTGCTGCTCTGGTACGAAGAGGCGTTGACGCGGCAAGACAGCCTGACCGGCGATTGGTACGACTGTTCGGCTCACATGCTGTGGATCGGCGACCGGACGCGCCAGCTGGACAATGCGCATGTCGAGTTCTTGCGCGGCGTAAATAATCCGATTGGCATCAAATGCGGCCCGACATCGGACCCGGATAAGTTATTGAGTTTGATCGATACGTTGAACCCGGACAACGAACCGGGTCGCATGACGCTGATCTCCCGCATGGGGTCGGACAAGGTGCATGAGCACTTGCCGGCTCTCGTTCGGGCGATCGAACGGGAAGGCAAGACTGTCGTCTGGTCCTGCGATCCCATGCATGGTAATACGATTAAGGCGCAGACAGGCTACAAGACGCGGCCTTTCGACCGCATTCTGACGGAAGTCCGCCGCTTCTTCGAAGTGCACGAAGCGGAAGGCACCTATGCGGGCGGCATTCATATCGAAATGACCGGTCAGGACGTCACCGAATGCCTCGGCGGCGCGCAGGCGATCAGCGACGAGGCGCTGTCGGAGCGCTATCACACCCATTGCGATCCGCGGCTGAATGCGAGTCAATCGCTTGAATTGTCCTTCATGATCGCCGATTTTCTCAAGACACGGCGTGTCGGCAACGGCAAGCGGATTGCCGAGGCGTCTTAGGAAGAAAGCTACAGGGGAGTACGGGCGATGAGTCGACCGCCCGAAATGGTCCGAGACTGGACCGACGCATATTTCAACCGGACGAAGGAAGCCGTCGCCCATTTCGGCGACGTTCCCGTCACCTACGCCATATTCATGCGGCGACCAGTGGTGACCGCCCCTCGGCTCGCGCTGGATTGGCTGGCTAATGTCGGCCGCGAGCGCGGCGTCGAATTCGACGTCGAACTTTGCTATGAAGAGGGCAAATGGGTCGGCGCGGGCGAACCGCTGATGTATATCAGCGGCTCCTTTTTGAACTTGGTCGATCTCGAAACCCTATTCCTGCAGAAAGTGGGCCCGGCTTCGGTCGCGGCGTACAACGCATGCGTCATGTGTATGGACCTGCCGAAAGTTGCTTTCCTGGCCATGGACGCCCGGCACTGCGCCGGCACGGAGATGGCCGACATGATGGCTTATGCGGCATCCGTCGGCTCCGCCCGGGCGCAACGCAAGATTGGTGCGGTGGGTTTCATCGGCAATGCGACGGACGCGACGGCGCATTATTTTGGCCAGGATCGGGGTTTGGGCACGATGCCGCATGCGCTGATCGGCTATGCCGGTTCGACCTTGCGGGCTGCGGAGATGTTCGTCGAAACCTTCCCGGGCGAAAACCTGACGGTTCTGGCGGATTATTTCGGGCGGGAGGTTGCCGATTCATTGGCGGTGTGCGAGCGCTTTCCCGACATGGTGGCAGAAGGCAAGGTCGCATTCCGGCTCGACACGCCCGGGAGCCGCTATATCGAAGGTCTGGACACGGCCTCCGCGTACGCGGTACTCGACCGCAACGTCCCCGACGCTATTCGCGGTTACCGCTCCGAAGAGGAACTGCGGGATTTGATCGGACCCGGCGTTTCGGCCGCGGCGATCTGGCGCTTCCGAGAAGCGCTCGACGAGGCTGGTTACCAAAAGGCGCGGATCGTTGCCTCCAGCGGCTTCGGACCGGCGAAATGCAAAGCGATGGCGATCGCGTCTGCGCCGATCAATGTGGTTGGTACGGGAAGCTATCTGCCGGATCGCTGGAGCGAAACCTACGCGACGGCCGATATCGTCGCCTACGACGGCGAGGCGCGGGTTAAAGTCGGCCGTGAATTCCTGCTCAAATCGAATCAGAAGTAGTCGGACGCAAGGGATTCCGATCCGTTCAGGACCCGGCGCTCACCTTACCGTTCCGCCGGTCTGCCATAGATCGCTCGGGATCGCGTTCCGCCGGATCACCGTAACCGCCGCCACCGGCCGTCTCGATCGTCAGCCGGTCGCCCGGCGAAAGGGTAAAAACATGCTTCGAGGGGATGGTTTCCTTGCGGCCGTCCGCGCGCCGGACTTCGGCCGCCGCGGGCGCCCCCGATTTTCCGCCATGCGAGCCTGTCGCCGGGTCGGCGTGACGCTCTCCCCGGTAGGTCACCGTTACGTCGCCGCGTAGGATTTCGTACTCGCGAACGCAGCCGAGGCCGCCGCGAAAGGCGCCGGCGCCACCGGAATTCGAACGCAAGCTGAAGCGCTTGACGCGGATCGGGACATCCATCTCCAGCGCTTCCACGGGCAGGTTCATGCAGTTAGTGGCGTCCGTCTCGATCATGTCGACACCGTCGCTTCGGCGGCTGGCGCCGCTACCGCTGGCGACCAGGTCGCCGACGACGTAGTTGGCGCCGTTGCCGCGCTGCCCGCCGAACATCAGGATCAACAGTTCGTTGCCTGAATCCGCCGGCACCTTGTCCGGCAGGACTTCCTTCAACGCGCCGAGAATGCAGGATGCGACGCGCTTAATGGTCGCCGTGCGCGCGTTGACCGGTGCGGGTTCGGCCGGGTTGACGATGCTGCCTTCGGGCAGTGTCAGCCGCAGCGGCCTGAAACAACCGCCGTTCGTCGGGATGCCCGGGTCGGTCACGGCGCGTAGCGCGAAACAGGCCGCGGCGGCGGTACCGGACGGCACACAGTTGAACGGCCCTTTGACCTGGTCGCTCGTGCCGGTGAAGTCGCAGTGGAATTCGTCGTCGTCCACGGTGACGGCGACCTGAATTCGGACAGGCCTGTCCATGTCGACGCCGTCATTGTCGAGATGTTCGGTATAGCGGTAGGTCCCGTTAGGGATATTAGACAATTTCGACCGTGTCATGCTTTCGGACCGGTCGAGCAATTCGCCGAATATCGCCGTCAATTTTCCACTACCTTGCGTAGCGGCTAAGCCGGCCAGCCGCCGTGCGCCGACCGTGCAGGCCGCGATCTGCGCGTTGAGGTCGCCCTCGAACGAGTCCGGCATGCGCACATTCTGCCGCATCATGCGCAGGAACGTGTCGTTCATAATGTCGCCGTCGCGCAGCTTGAGGGGCGGAATACGAATGCCCTCCTGATAAATCTCGGTCGCATGGGTCGGGACCGAGCCTGGCGTCATGCCGCCGACATCCTGGTGGTGCGTCATCGCCGCGCTGAGGGCGATCGCCTTGCCGTCGTGGAAGACCGGCATCATCAGCGCGATATCCGGCAGGTGCGTGCCGCCAAGATAAGGGTCGTTGAGAATGTAGAGATCGCCCTCTTTTGCTTGATTCAACGGGTATTCGTCGAGCAGAGCACGGATCACCGGGATCAATGTCGCAAGATGGATCGGCACGGCGAGCGCCTGAGACAGCGTTTCGCCGCCAATCGTGAAGAGACTCGCAGAGGCGTCCAGCCCCTCCTTGACGATGGGCGAGAAGGAGCTGCGCAGCAAGGTCGACTGCATCTCGTTGGCGATGCCATCGAGCTTGTTGCGCACGACTTCGATCGTGATCGGGTCAAGCCGTTCGGTCATGCGGATCGTTCCGGACCGTCTTTTGTGAGCACCAGGGTTCTTCCGGCAACGTTTTCCGCGGTCCAGCCCGGCGTGATCAGGGTCGTGGCGTCGGATTGTTCGACGATTGCCGGTCCGGGAATCACAATGGCCGACGGTAATGCGTCGCGTTCGTAGATCGCGGCATCCACAGCGCCGCCTTCGAGCAGGATGCGCCGTACGTTCTTGGGAGAACCGCCGGCCATTTCAACAGGCGTTTCGACGGTTTCGCTCACCCCGCCGGCACGCTGCACCGACCGCAAATTGACGATCCGTGCCGGGGAGTCGGCGCTATAGCCGTAGATTCTATCGTGCAGCGTATGGAAATCGTGGCGAAGCGTCTCGAGGGGCGATTGACCAGTCAAGTCGAGAGGAACTTCCATATGGTAAGACTGTCCGATGAAACAAATATCGGCGGCGTGCCGAGTTTCCACACTTTCGCTGTCTATGCCGTCTTCCGCCATAAGCGCGCCGGCCTGTGCGTCGAGTTGTTGCACTACGGACCTAACGTCTGCGATTTCGAGCCCCTCCAGCGGGCGGGCGAAACTTGTCGAAATTTCATGCTCGACCGGGGCGGCCAGCAATCCCGCCGCGGAGAGTACACCAGGGTGCCGCGGCACGATGATGCGCTGGATGCCGAGCTCTTCCGCCAGCGCCGTTGCGTGAAGCGGGCCGGCGCCGCCGAGAGCGACGAGCGAGAATTCGCGGGGATCGTAACCGCGTTGGATGGAAACTAGCCTGATTCCTTCCGACATGTGCGCGTTGACGACGCGATGGATACCCAGCGCGGCCGTTTCCAGGTCTAGGTCCAACGGCGCAGATACCTGAAGTTCGATCACTTGCCGCGCGACCTCCGTGTCGAGGGCGAGGGTGCCGCCGGCGAAATATTCGGGATCGATGTAACCGAGCACCACCGAGGCATCGGTGACCGTTGCTTCTTCCCCGCCGCGTCCGTAGCAGGCCGGACCGGGCTCCGAGCCAGCTGACTGTGGTCCGACCCGCAAACCGCCCGCATCGTCGATCCAGGCGATACTGCCGCCGCCGGCGCCGACAGGATTGACGTCGACCATCGGCACGCGGATCGGATAGCCGTCGATGGCGCCTTCCGCCCGGATGATCGGCGCGCCGTTCTGGATCAGGGCGATATCCGATGTGGTGCCGCCGATATCGACGGTAATCAGGTTCCCTTCACCGATCGCGGCGCCGGCCGTCTGGCCGCCGATCACACCGGCGGCGGGCCCGGACAGGAACATGCGAATTGGACGGCGGCGGACGACGGACGCGCCCGCGGCGCCGCCGCGTGATTGCATGACCTGTAACGGCGCGGGGACGCCCGCAATGCGAAGGTTGTCTTCCAAACGGTCGAGATAACCATCGACGATGGGCTTGATATAGGCGTCGAATGCCGTTGCCACGGTCCGCTCGTACTCGCGAAACGCCGGATCGACATCGCTTGAGAGGGAGATCGCTAATGCTGGATATCGTTTCGAAATCAACTCGCGCGCGCGGATTTCGTGCTTGGGTTCCAGGAACGAAAACAGGAAACAAACGGCAATCGCCTCGACACCGTCGTTAACCAAATTATCGGCGGCCTTCAGAACCGATACCTCGTCCAGCGGCGTCAGGACCTCGCCACTCGCATCGATCCGCTCGCGTATTTCCATGCGCCGCGCACCCGGCGCCAGGAAAACCGGCGTCTCCCTTTCCAGGATGATGTCGTATAGCGCGGTGCGGATTTGCCGGCCGATCTCGAGCACGTCGCGAAAGCCTTCGGTGGTCAGGATGCCGATTTTCGCGCCCTTGCGCTCCAGCACGGCATTGGTGGCGACTGTCGTGCCGTGGACGAAGCGCGCGATGTGCTGTGGCGGGTATTCGGGGGTGAGCGTTTCGATCGCTTCGAGGACCGCGGCGCCCGGGTCAGACCGTGTCGTCGGTAGCTTTAGAATCGTATCGGGATGACCTTTGCGCCGGCAAACGATATCGGTGAACGTTCCGCCGATATCGATTCCGATTTCGATCTCCGCGCCGTCCTCCGTCATGCGGGCGCGTCGCCTGGGACGATGCCGGATGCGAGACCGGAGGCAAATTCGGCGATTTCGCCCGGTCGCGTGAACCAGACCTTGTCGGCTTCCGGATGATTGACAAAATGTTCCAGTGCCTGCCGCAGATAGGGTAATCTGAAGGGCTGCCCGACAATAAAGGTATGAGTCGAAAGACCGCATACAAGCGGTTGTTTTTCGGAATCTTTCAGCAATTGATCGAATTGATTGATCGCCATCTGCGCGAACTCCTGGGGCGTATGCCGGCGATTCAGCATCGCGGGGGAATCGTTGATTTCGATCGGGTAGGGGACGGACAGAAGCGGGCCGGACCGCGTGCGCATCCAGAAGGGCTGATCGTCGCACGGCCAATCCATGATATAGCGGTAACCTGCTTCCTTAAGCAGATCCGGCGTGACCAGACTTTCCGATATCCAAGGCCCCATCCAGCCGCCCGGCGCCGTTCCCGTGCGGGCCTTGATGAGCTCGGTCGCTTCGCCGATCAGTGCGGCTTCGCCCGTTTCGTCGTACTCGCCTTGCGCTTCGGAGTTCGTGCGGCCATGACCGACGAATTCGTCGCTGCGCGCCAATACTTTGTCGACGATCTGCGGTGCATGCTCGAAAACGGTCGTATTGAGCAGGTGACAGGCGGGAATTCCCAATTCGTCGAGCATATCGAAAATGCGCCAAATGCCGACCCGCAATCCATAGTCGCGCCAGGCATAATTGCGCTGGTCGGGCTGGGGCGCTTCGCTCGTCGGTGTATGACCGCGGCCTTCACCGAACGCGAAATGTTCGATGTTCAACGCGAAAAAAAAGGCTAGCCGTTTGCCTTCGGGCCACGAATAATCCGGGCGATCGACGATCGGCGAGTAGTCGTAACGCCCATGCTGCGGCAAATCCATATTTCTATAATCTCCCGGCCGTCCTCAAGTCCGCATGGTCTTGCCGAAGTCCGGCTAACAAGGTTTCAAGCACAGCGACTTTAGCGTCGCTATGGTTGATGGCGAGTTGGTTGCGCATTTCCGGGGCTTCCAGCATTTCTCGAAAGTGCCCGTAGAGCGCATTCATAAGCGTGTGGAACGCGCCATCGCCGAAATTCCAGCCTTTTTCCGCTTCTTTGGCCGTGCCGGGCATATGGGCATCGACGACATCGATCATCCAATTGCGGCGTTTGGCCATGTCGTCGAAATGGTGGGCGATGTCGATCAATACCTCTTCGACAACGACCTGACAGCTTGAATCCGCGTAGACCTCATTCCAGGTGAAGCTTTCGCTGTGGACCGCGCGCAAAGCTTCCACGAGCGTTTTGGCCCGTTCGCCATATTGCTCGTAGTTTTCCGGTCCCATCATTTGCTGGAGGGCGTGGATGAACCCCGGGATGATTCGGCGGGATAGATGGCGGCCTTCCTCGATGCTCTCGTCGTTGCGGGGCAGTAGCGACGAGAAACATTTGACCATGATCCGCTCGAAATGGAATTTCCGCTCCGCCGTCCAGTGCACAGATTCCGCCGTCGACCGACATTTATTCCAATACACTTCGAAAATTCCCGACACAATCGTGTTGGAGTGGTCATTGAACTTTTCGACCACGTCGCGGATTGCCGGCGCGGTCAGACCGCCGCCGTCGTCTTTGGCACGCTTCAAGAGTTGACCGGATAGAACTTCGATCGCTTCCAGCGCCGCGGCGCGTATGATCTCGGGGCCGCCGGTACTCTGGCTCTTCGTTTCGTCGGGCATAACCGTGAGTCCTCACGCTATCACTCGGACAGGCTCCTGGGTGCGACACTTGATTTTTCCGCCACGGTAAGGATAGTCCGCGGATATTTGAATGACCAGCGCGCTAGGAGCCTGTCCGAGTAATGCTTATTGACTGCACCGTGTTCTCAAGGGTTTGGGCTAGGAGGGTGTCGCGTGTCGATTCCGGGGGCATCGCGAGCGGCGGCGGACGACGTTCCAAACCCTTGAGAACACGGCCCTTCGGGTCGACCGGAGAGCCGCGCGTGCCGCGTTGTGGCTGCTTGACGATGCTGCCGGCATCGCCGGCGCAACAACGCCTAACGCGCGCGCCTCTCCGGTCGATGCAGTTTATAAGCATTACTCGAACAGGCTCCTAGCCCGCATTATTCACGTTTGGCGGCCGATTTGAGCGAGGCGAGCGGTATCGGCCGGGTTGACGGCGGCTTTCGGGGCGGGTTTTCGTTACGGGTTGGAGATTGACGTTCGAGGTTCATCCGGCGGCACGCGCCGCTTG
>JAKZTB010000373.1:0-8720 GCA_047517345.1 Alphaproteobacteria bacterium | reverse complement strand
CGTGCCAGAAAACGCCGCTCGGCGGAGTCAGGCGGCTCTCATGACGTCGTCAAGCCAAGCTTGGAAACGACCCAAATCACCTTCAGCAGGTGCGCGCTCCCCCATCTCGCACCTTCAGCCCGGACAAAAAATTGTTCCTGGGCCCATAACGACTCCATTTGGTGTAGAGTTGCCGCATGCGGGGACGACGGCAACAGCGCACCTTGAGGCGCGCGCGAGAAATCGCCTTGACCGTGTTGGGGCTGACGATGGTGCTGTCGCCGTTGGCGCTCTGGGCCTCGCCCAGTTTGACCGCGTTTTACGCTTCGCTCATCACCTGCGGCGTCGCCTATGGGCTATTCGTGCTGCTGTCGCAGATCGAAATGGCCGGAGACGAGGCGATGCCGCCCGGCGGGCGCGGCGACGAGCGCGTGGTAATCCCGTCGCATCTCTATTCGGTAATGCAAGGCCAACGGGAGATGAGCCGCGAAGCCACTCCCGAACTGCGCAAATTCGTGCAGGACAAATTGCGGCCGCCCGATAGCAAGGACACGGATTAACCCGGAACGTCCTGCGCTAACCGGCGGCGTGCCGGCGCGCGCTTTCGATGAAGGCGGTCACCGCATCGGCATCCGTATCGAACGCCGTCACCAGGCGCACGCAATCGGGTCCTCCCGCCACCCAGGGATAGAACTCGAAACCGTCACCAGCGAGCCCTTCGCGTAAGGCTGCGGGCATATGGACGAACAGCTCGTTGGCGTCGACCGGGTAGAGAAACGCGACGCCGGCAATATTTTCGAGGCCCTCGGCCATCCGGCGCGCCATCGCATTCGCGTGCCGGGCGTTGTCGAGCCATAGATCGTTTTCCAGATAGGCGTCCATCTGCGCCGACAGGAACCGCATCTTGGAAAACAAATGGCCGGCCCGCTTGCGGCGGTAACGGAAACCTTCGGTCAGGCCGGTGCGGAAGAACAAAATGGCCTCGGCGGCGAGCGCGCCGTTTTTCGTCGCCCCGAAAGACAAGGCGTCGACGCCGACGCGCCAGCTGATGTCCGCGGCGCTGCATCCAAGCGATGTCAGCGCGTTGCCGAAGCGCGCGCCGTCGACATGCAGGCCGAGCCCATGCAACCGGCAAATCTCGGAGATCGCGCCGAGCGCGTCAGGCGTGTAGACCGTGCCGGCCTCGCTCGCCTGGGTCAGCGTAACGGCGGCGGGCTGCGCATGGTGTTCGACCCCGGCCCAGCCGGCGCCCAACGCCTTTTCCAGGCCGGAGGCCTCGATCTTGCCGTCCGGCCCATCGATCGTCACCAGCTTCGCGCCACCGGAGAAAAATTCGGGCGCGTTGCATTCGTCCATATTGGCGTGGCTTTCCGGATGGCAGTAGATCGCGCCGTAGGGCGGGCACATCGCGGACAACGCCAGCGCGTTCGCGGCGGTCCCGGTCGCCACCAGATAGACCGACAGGTCGGTTTCGAATATCTCGCACAGCCGGCGCTCGACCGTCGCCGTAAGCGGGTCGCTGCCATAGGGCATAACCGGTCCGCTGCCGGCCCGCGTCAGCGCGTCGAGGATTTCCGGCGACGCGCCGGCCACATTATCGCTGCAGAAATTCCATCCGGTCATGGCGCCGCCTTCAGCCGGATCGTCCCCCGGGCCGCACCGGTGGCAAGGTCGAAGACACGCAGTTCGGCGCCGCCGCCGGGCAACCGCACATGCACGACCGCCCGTCCGCCGTCCACCGAAACGCTTTCAACCGTAGCGCCCGC
Source organism: Alphaproteobacteria bacterium (assembly GCA_047517345.1). Lineage (GTDB taxonomy): Bacteria > Pseudomonadota > Alphaproteobacteria > UBA8366. Next base: position 6,975 of record JAKZTB010000373.1, on the reverse strand, counting down.
CGGCAAAGCCACATTCGCCTGCGCGAACGGCAGCGACGCGGCGGCGCGATCGCCCGCGTCGCCTCCCGAGCCGTGCGTTATCAAGCCATAGACCAACAATGCCATTCCAGCGATGATCATGACGCCCATGATAATGACGAGGGCCTTGAGCGCTTGCATGCTATGAATTCCGTTCCGAAGTCCCTGAGCGCCGACGCATCGAATCCATGAAACAGGACGTTTTGAACCATACCGTCCGCGAAACCGAAGCCGGCGAACGGCTCGATCGCCTCATCGCAAACGCGTTTGCCGGCCTGTCCCGCTCACGCGGGAAAATGCTGATCGAGCAAGGCGCGGTCGATGTCGGCGCGGCGACGATAACGGACCCCTCACATAGGGTCAAACCGGGTGCCGAAGTAACGGTGACCGTCCCGGAAGCGGCACCTGCGCATGTCGAACCGCAGGACATTCCCCTCGATATCCGCTTCGAAGACCAAGATGTTCTCGTCCTCGACAAGCCGGCTGGTCTGGTTGTCCATCCGGCGCCGGGGCACCATGACGGAACGGTTGTAAACGCCTTGCTGGCGCATTGCGGCGACAGCCTTTCGGGCGTCGGCGGCGTGCGCCGGCCGGGTATCGTGCATCGCATCGACAAAGACACGAGCGGGCTCTTGGTGGTGGCAAAAAACGACACCGCGCATGCCGGGCTCGCCGAACAATTCGCCAGACACACCATCGACCGTGTCTATTCCGCCGTGGTCTGGGGATCCCCAACACCGCGGGAAGGTACGATCGACGGCAATATCGGACGGAGCCCACGCAATCGAAAAAAAATGGCGGTCTTGGCCGAACCGCGGGGCAAACCGGCACGCACCTACTACAAAGTGAAACGGCAGTTCGGACTTCGCGCGGTCCTGATCGAATGCCGGCTCGAGACGGGGCGGACCCATCAAATCCGGGTGCACTGCACCCATATCGGACATCCGCTAATCGGCGATCCGCTTTATGGCCGCACGAGCGCCGCGCGCCTCGATGGACTCGACCCGGATACGACCCAACTCGTAAAGAATTTTCCGCGCCAGGCACTACACGCCAGTGTGATCGGCTTTGATCACCCCACAAGTGGAGAGAAAATAGTCATCGAGAGCGATTTACCACATGATATTAATCGGTTAATCGATTTATTAGCGGTTTGGAGGGCCGGTTGAAAAACTACATTTATTTAGTGGGAAACCTTGATTCCAGGCCAACCGACCTTAAATACGACATAATCACATAGTACATATCATGTGCGGTCGCACAGCCGCATCGCATATGAACCAGGAGTTTCGTTGGCATGACCACACTTCCCAGCATCACCATCAGCCCCGAAGGCAATCTGCAACGGTATCTGAACCAAATTCGTTCTTTTCCCATGCTGACGGCGGATGAGGAGTATGTTCTCGCGCGTTCGTTCAAGGAACATGACGACGTGCAGGCGGCGCATAAAATGGTGACCAGCCACCTTCGTCTGGTCGCGAAAATCGCCATGGGATACCGCGGTTACGGCCTGCCGCTGAACGAACTTATCTCGGAAGGCAATGTCGGTCTCATGCAGGCGGTAAAGCGCTTCGATCCGGAACGCGGGTTCCGCCTGGCGACCTATGCCATGTGGTGGATTCGGGCCTCCATCCAGGAATACATCCTGCACTCCTGGTCGCTCGTAAAGATCGGTACGACGGCGGCCCAGAAGAAGCTGTTTTTCAACCTCCGTAAGCTCAAAGGCCGCCTGCAAGCGATCAACGAGGGCGATTTGGCGCCGGAGACGGTGAAAAAGATTGCCGAGGAGTTGAGCGTCCCCGAACACGATGTCGTTTCCATGAACCGTCGCCTCGCCGGTGGCGATCATTCGCTGAACGCACCGCTTCGCGCGGAGAAAGAAGGCGAATGGATGGATTGGCTCGTCGACGATTCGGAAAGCCAGGAAGTCGTCATCGCGGAGAACGAGGAATTGACGAAACGGCGCGCCCTGCTGCAGGACGCCTTGCTCACGCTCAAGGAACGGGAACAGCATATTCTTACCGAACGGCGTTTGAAAGACGAACCGATGACCCTCGAAGACCTAAGCCAGGTCTACGGGATCAGCCGCGAGCGGGTCCGGCAGATCGAGGTTCGGGCGTTCGAAAAGCTGCAAAAGGCGATCCGGAATGCAGCCGTCGAACAAAAGCTCGCCGCAAGCGCTTAAGCATCAGACTTCACTTCAAGCAGTTTAGGAAGAAGGCGCCGTATCCGCTGAAGTCTCTTCGCCGTCTTCTTCCTCGGCGTCATCGTCGTCTTCCATTTCCCCGCCCATTGCGCCCAATCGGACATTTCGCCCCCATTCCGCGATGAGTTCATCTTGGCGTGCTTTGAGCGTTTTTTCCCTCATCTCCGAGGTCACCGCGAGATACGCCGCTACCCCTTGTTGAGTTTCGCGTCGAGGACCTCTTCGTCGCTCAATCCCCGGCAAGGAATGTGCCCGGTCAAAAGCGTCAATATCGATACACCGACAGAGTAAAGATCGTCGGACAGACTCCCGATGCCTCGACCGGAGACCGCGCAAAGACAAGACTCGATGGGCTCGAATATGAAGGGTTGCGCGATCGCCGGAGCCGCCGTCACGCATTCGCCGAGTGAAAACCGGCCTTGGGCCGAACCGCCTGTATAAAAATTCGTCGGACGAATTGCCCGGTGCGTGATGTCCTGTTCGCGAAAATCCCGGAGAATCTGATAGACCGGGTTGACGAACAGATCGACTATTGCCTCCTCGCGCAGGGGCTCGAAGGTGTCGTCGAGCGACGACATCAATCTCTCCCCATCCGGCCGATCGAAAATGAACACAGGACATCGACGGCCTTCCGGTGGCCAGTCGACGACGCCCCAATCCCTAATATTCAAAAAATACGGGACGTCAATCCGGCTTAAAGGGCTGATCAGATCGAACCGGGCCGGCATTTTCGGATCGCAAATGAGCCCGATCAGGACTCGCCGGTCGTCCCGGACGTGCCGTACCCTGTAGGCCACGGCGGGCGGATTGTCGAAATTCGGCAAAGGTTCATCGACCGCGATCTCGTACCGATCGCGCAGCTTGACGCGTTTGGCGCTGTCACCGTTCGCCATGCCTGCATTTCCTGTCGACTTGCTTGCGCGCCGAAACCGGCACGCAACTCATCCGAAAGCAATATACAGGAAATGGTTAACGGAAACTTTCCCGCGGGGCTTCATCGCAAAGTTTTAGGCCTTTACCGGCGCTCCATGAGCGTGCAGTACGCCGAAATCCCGTTTTACAAGGCTTTGGCGTCATCACGCCGCAAACGGATCGCGCACCATTATCGTGTCGTCGCGCTCCGGGCTCGTCGAAAGCAGCGTGACGGGCGCTTCGATGAGTTCCTCGATTCGCCGAATATACTTGATGGCAGTTGCCGGCAAGTCCGCCCAGGATCGTGCGCCCTCGGTGCTTTGATCCCATCCCTCCAGCGTTTCGTATACTGGCTTCGCCGATACCTGCATCGCGGCAGAGGCGGGCAGATAGTCATACCGGGCGCCATCGATCTCGTACCCTGTGCAGATGCAGAGCGTCTCCAGCGCGTCCAATACATCGAGCTTCGTAAGCGCTATGCCATCTATCCCGGCGATCTTGATCGCCTGCCGAACGAGAACCGCATCGAACCAACCGCAGCGCCGGCGCCGGCCGGTGACCGTTCCAAATTCTCGGCCCCGCTTACCCAGCAATACACCTGTTTCGTTTTCCAATTCCGTTGGAAAAGGACCCGACCCGACCCGCGTCGTATAGGCCTTCGTAATTCCCAGAACGTATCCCAGACCGCGTACTGTAAATCCGGAGCCCGCTGCCGCCTGACCTGCAACAGTGTTGGACGACGTTACGTAGGGATAGGTTCCATGGTCGATGTCGAGCATGGCGCCCTGCGCACCTTCGAACAGGATACGCCGCCCCTCCCTATTCGCTTTATCGATCAGACGCCAAGCCGACCCCATAAACGGCAGGATGCGTGGTGCAATTTCCAGAAGTTGTTGAAGCAGCCCATCGGCATCGATTTCCGGCTCGCCCAATCCGCGGAGAATTGCGTTGTGGTGGAACAAAAGATGACGGAGCTTTTCTTCCAGCACGTCGCGATCCGCCAGATCGCATACCCGGATCGCGCGACGGCCGACCTTATCTTCATAGGCAGGACCGATACCGCGTCCCGTCGTCCCGATTTTCGCGTTGCCGCGCGCAACTTCTCGGACCCGGTCCAGATTGCTGTGTAAAGGAAGGATGAGCGCGGCGTTCTCGGCAACAACCAAATTACCCGGGTCGAGGGTCACGCCGTCTCCGGAAAGTCTCTCGATCTCTTCGATCAGCGCCCACGGGTCGACGACGACGCCATTCCCGATGATCGACAGTTTCCCAGGCCGCACGACGCCGGACGGCAGCAGGCTTAACTTGTAGGTCTTGCCGTCGATAACCAGTGTATGGCCTGCATTGTGGCCGCCTTGGAACCGCGCGACGACATCGGCGCGCTCGGAAAGCCAATCGACGATCTTGCCTTTGCCTTCGTCGCCCCATTGCGAGCCGACGACCACCACATTAGTCATTGTTGGTATTACTCCTTCAATCGTCGTCCAGCGCGACTGCGCGCCGGTTTTCAAGAATATGGGTGCACCTCAGCCGTAGCGCTTCCTGCCTTTCGTTTTCGACCGGGGCGAGGCCCGCGACGGCTGTCTTGTTGTCATTTCGGATAGCTGAGGCCTGTTCCGACGGAGTGCCGAAGGGTAGGAACACGCGCACCGGCGCCACTGGCGCGGAAACGGCGCGCATAATGCTGTCGAGGAAGAGGGAAAATCCCGTCGCGGACTCACTCTCGCCCGCGAGATATCGACCGCCACGTCCGATTTCGCCGCGTACGCCGCGCGAGAAAAGCGTGAAGCTCAGACCGGAATGATATTCAAAACCGCGATGCTCGACAGGGTCGATCGTGATCATGATATTCGGCAGCGTAGCCGTCACCAGTTCTACGACCTCTGCCAGCCGAACGCGCTCGGCCGCAGCCCGATCCGGCAGATCGACGGCTTTCAAGGTGTCTAGCGCTTCGGCCGCGGGCCCGGTCGCACGAAGCAACGCGGTAAACACGCTGCCGCTTTCCACGATTGCGCGAACGGCTTCGGCATCCTTCCGGTCCAGGGCCGCGCGCAGGTCAGCCGCCTTCGTAGCATCGATACCCAGACTTTCACACAATCCCGGCACGAGTGTCGGCAAATTGATATCGACGGAGATGTCGGATACGCCGGCACTGTCAAGCGCCGCCGCCGCCAAAGCGATGACCTCAGCATCCGCCGCGGCGTCTTCGGCGCCGATCAATTCGACCCCGGCTTGGCGAAATTCCCGCTCGGGCCGCAACTGACCGCCACGCACCCGCAAAACCTGACCTGCGTATGCGAGACGCAACGGCCGTGGCGCATTGGTCAGGCGCGTCGTCGCAATTCTCGCAACCTGAAGCGTCATATCCGCGCGCACGCCCATCATACGCTGGCTGACAGGGTCCATGAGCCGGAACGTCGCATTGGCGATAGAGGCAGCGGCGCCGTCGAGCAACGTATCCTCGAACTCGATCAGGGGCGGCGTCACCCGATCGTAGTCATATTGCTTGAATGACGAGAGCAAGCGCGTGACGATGTCCGCCTCATGCCCAGCATCAGGCGGCAGGCCGTCGCGCAATCCATCGGGCAGCAGTGCTTTTGTGCCTGCGTTGGTCATCGAAGCGTCGTTCTCGATTATTCACATTCTCCGCGGAACGCGGTTTGGTAACGGGTTTGGGCCCGCGGAGCAAGCGCGATGGCCAACTAGCGCCGGATCACGACCAACGCGCCATTGACCCGTCCAAAAATCAGCTCCGTTGTCCCATCGCCATCCAGGTCCGCTGCAACGATAGACGTCGCGATTTTCGAAGGCTGGGCTATCGATCCTAACTCTCGCCCCTGGCCACCCGCAAAGCTGACGGCAGCCAAATGTTTCCTGTCTAGCGACGGTAGAACGATATCGGGTGTTCCATCGCCGTCAACATCGGTAACAACGCTCATGTTCAACACGGTGGAGCCGATAAAATGCGTTGAATAGCCGCTTTTCGCGCTTTCCCGCACGAAACGGTCGCCTAACCGCTGATAGATCGTCAGGCGGCCGGACAAATGCGGCGTTACCACGGCGGCGATTTCCGTAATCCCGTCGCCATCGAAATCGGCGGCCCCGATGGGGTTCAGCCAGCGAAAACTGAGACCTATCGGGTCGGATTCGCCGACGGGCTCGATACCGCCATCGACAACACGGTAAACGGCAATCGATGCGCCACCACTGAGATAGGACCGAACCACGAGAACGGCTTCTTCGCCGTTGAGGTCGACAATGCGCGGCTCCAGGTCTTCAAATACCGAGTCTTTCGGCAAGGTGTGGGTGAGAATGCGGCCGTCGTTCAAACGCAGCTTCAGCGCTTCGGCTTCCACAAGGTCGCCCAGAACGCCGTGACGGTAGCGCAGCGTCGGCTCGGCAAGCCACGCCTGTGCAATCATCCCGTCGCCGAATGCGATCCGACCATCCGGAATCGGCTCTGCATCCAGTGTCGACTCATCTTGGTTTGGAATTGCCGTGAGTACGAACTGGTCTCCCTTCATGGTCAACTCGGATCTCTTGTCGCCCACGAAAACATCGACCCGGCCCGTTTTGCGGTCTCGGCGAACGTCCCAAAGCCCCTCGAGCGTAGCAACGGTATCGGAACGCCAATTCAGGCTCGCCGAATGGGCACAGCCGACCGTCGCGGTACTGACGACGATGCCTAATACAAGGCTTTTTGAGTCGGACCCGATTTCCTTGGACACAGAATTGGCTTAATCGAAGTGTCCAAGGAGGACCGGAACATGACCGATAATTTTGAGAAGAAAGTTGCTGTTGATGGGCCTGTGGTAAATGCGGGCGAGCTTGGCTCGTCC
>JAKZTB010000372.1:0-10255 GCA_047517345.1 Alphaproteobacteria bacterium | reverse complement strand
GCGCGGGCGGTTGTCGGCAGTCCACATGGGGCACCTCAAGAGTAAATTCACCACCCCAGAGAACCACAGCTGATTCAGCTCTTCAAGAGGGGGCGCCGGATAACCGATTCATCCGACTCATAAAGTCCCCGGACGGACACTAAGAGCCAGACACTTACACCCGCAACATTTAGCGCATCATTTTCTGCCACCAGCCGCCGCGTTTTGGCTTGTCCGGATCCGGCGCCGCTTCGGGGGCGCTGGCCGCTATCGGCAGAGGCTCCGCGGTCGGTTCGCCGGCGCTTGGTACGACAACGTTGCTTTCCGGTGTCGGCTCTCCCGTAGGTGTTGCGTCTTGCTGCGCCTGGCTTTCCGTGTCCTCTGAATTCGATCCGGACTCTGTCGATTCAGGCGCACAAGGCTTTTTGCGCGGCCTGCGCCGCCGCTTCGGCTTGACTTCCGCGGCGGCATCCAGTTCGTCAGATTTTTCTTCTTCCGCGGTTTTCGCTTTAGCCGTGCGGCGGCGGCGTGGCTTCTTCGCCTTTTCGGGTTCAGGTTCCGCTTCGGCAACTTCTTCGGCAACGTCTACGGCGCTTTCGGCTTGCACGTCCGTATCGGATTGCAGTTCAGCTGCCTCGGTGCTGACCTGGCCATCCGCCGTTGCATCCGCATTGTCAGCCGCGACAATTTCTGTCGTTTCTTCCGTGCCCTCGGATTTGCGGGAACGCCTGCGCCCGCCGCGTCTGCCGCGCCGCCGCCGCTTCCTCGGCTCGCCCTCGCCTTCCGATCCGCCGGCCTCAACGTCCGATTGTTCGGACTTGTCTGTTTCGGCGTCGGTTTCCGGATCGGCGCTCTGCTCCGCGGGCGTTTCGATTGCCTCTGGCGCCTCGTCGTCGCGCCGCTTCGAGCGCTGGCGTCTCGGTCTGCGCTTTCGCCGGCCGCCTTCGGCGGTCTCACCGTCTTCTGCCGTTAATTCGCTTTCAGCCTGCGTTACTTCCTGCTGATTGGCGTTTTGCGTGCGTTCCAAACGGTATTCCGGTGGGATGAGGCTGTCGTCCGTTTCTACCGAAACAACGAGGTCGTAGCGCGCTTCGATCTCGGCTACCGTGGTGCGCTTCTGGTTGAGTACGTAAAGCGCGACCGATGTCGGAACGTGAACGGTAATCTGCGCGGCTCGTTTTCGAATACCTTCCTCTTCGACCGCTCGGAGAACATGAAGCGCCGCCGACTCGACCGAACGGACATGGCCTGCGCCGCCACATGTCGGGCACGTATTGCTCGAAACTTCCGCCAGGCTCGGACGCAGCCGCTGTCGCGACATTTCCAACAATCCGAAATGACTGATTCTGCCAACTTGAATTCGGGCACGGTCGGACCGAAGCGACTCTTTTAACTTTCGTTCGACGGTATGAATGTTGCGCGAATTTTCCATGTCGATGAAGTCAATGACGATCAATCCGGCAAGATCGCGCAAACGAAGTTGCCGCGCGATCTCCTCCGCGGCCTCGACATTGGTCTTGAGGGCAGTTTCTTCGATGTTCCGTTCACGCGTCGCGCGTCCCGAATTGACGTCGATGGCGACCAAGGCTTCCGTCGAATCGAGCACGATATAGCCGCCCGATTTGAGCTGTACGGTTTGGTTGTGGATCGCATCGATTTGGTTTTCGACCTGATAGCGGTGAAAGATCGGGATGCCGCCGTCCTTATAGGGCTTCACTCTTACCGCGTGGCTCGGGATGAGCGTTTTCATGAAATCCTTAGCCAGTCGATAGCCGACATCGCCTTCGACTAGGATTTGCTCGATTTCTTTCGAGTACAAATCCCGGATCGACCGTTTGATGAGATTCGCCTCTTCATTGATCAGTGCCGGTGCGGTCGAGGCGAGCGTATTTTCGCGGATCTGGATCCACTGCTTCATGAGATAATCGTAATCGCGTTTTATTTCGGCCTTTGAGCGCTCTGCGCCAGCCGTTCGCACGATTACCGCGATCCCTTCGAGGATATCGAATCCGTCGAGAACGGTTTTCAGCCGTTTCCGGTCCTTCGGATTGGAAATCTTTCGGCTGATGCCGCCGCCGCGGTTCGTGTTCGGCATTAGGACGCAATAGCGTCCGGCCAACGAGAGATAGGTTGTTAAAGCGGCGCCTTTGTTGCCGCGCTCTTCCTTGACGATTTGAACGAGGACGATCTGCCGGCGCTTGATGACTTCTTGGATTTTGTAACCACGATAGGACGGGCGCCGCCGACGCTCGGCTTCCTCTTCTACCTCGTCGCCGCCGACTTCTTCGACCGAGTCGCCATCTTCGCTAGACTCGTCGTCCGTGGAATCGGTTTCATCCGCGACAAGCTTTTCGCGGTCGGCAATGGGTATCTGATAATAATCCGGATGGATTTCGTTGAACGACAGGAAACCGTGCCGGTTTCCGCCATACTCTACGAAGGCCGCCTGAAGCGACGGCTCTACCCGCGTGATCTTGGCAAGGTAGACATTGCCTTTGAGTTGTCTTTTGGTCGCCGATTCGTAATCGAAATTGTCAAGCCGGTTGCCGTCTACCACCACCACCCTGGTTTCTTCCGCATGGGTGGCGTCGATAAGCATACTTTTGGACATGTTATTTCTCCGGCGGACGATACATTACGATACGCGCGATTTAGAATCGCTGCATCGTGCCGCCTTTACGGCGAAGCCGGCGTCGCCACCAAACAACCTGTCGAACGGTATTAAACATTAATACCAGGACAAGAAGGGAACTCGGCGCCCACCACTCTTCGAACTGGATCCATTCCAATCCGGAAAAGACTTCGCGCTTAAACTAAAATTCAGACTACGCTCTTGATGTCGGGGGTCGTGTGCTCTCAAACGCAAGCGTATTTCAAACCACATTAAAATCGGTACGAATTACGCATGGACTTCGAACGACCAACGACAACGCCGAAATAGCTGTTACCAGCTACTCAGTAAAAGCGTAGCCAATCGCGCAAGCCTAAAATAGGGTCCCTTGCACAATTCGACAAATGGTTTCTCGGCAATTTCGCAAAATTCAAACGAAACGAATTTCGATTGAACGGACAAGCAAGAGCGAGATATATCTAGTAGCCAACAAAGCCATAGCCCCAATATCTGGCGCGATTAGCCAATGAACGTACGGCGTTTTGTGATAACTCTGTTATACGCGGCTGCTGTGGCGGCGACCGCGCCGGTCATGGCGGACCGACTACCGGTCATCTCGGGCGTGCGTGTTGGACTGCATCCCAACGCGACCCGGCTGGTATTCGAATTGGACCGGAACGTGCCCTACAAGATATTTACGCTGGCCGATCCGTTTCGCATCGTCATCGATTTTCCGGAAGTCTCTTGGCGCGTTTCGGCGGCGCGAATGCGCGCTTCCGTCGGACTGGTCTCCGGATTTCGATTCGGCCTGTTCCAACCGGGCAACAGCCGCGTCGTTGTCGATGTCAACGCGGCGTCGGCCGTCGCAAGGCATTTCATTCTGCCGCCGAAAGGGAAAAAGCCGCGACGTTTTGTCGTCGACCTGAAACCAATCACCAGAAAGGCGTTTTTTGCGGGATCGCGCACTTTTCAGTCGAAGGGGTGGGCGAAACGGATAAGGCCGTCCATTTCGGCCGCCGCGCCGCCTAAGTCGAAGAGCGCTGGCGACAGCCGGCATGTGATCGTCTTGGACCCAGGGCATGGTGGTGTCGATCCGGGCACCGTCGGCGTTACGGGAAGTTACGAAAAACACATAACGCTCGCGGTTGCCAAGGCGGCGAAACGGGTTCTCGAAGCCAGCGGACGCTACCGTGTTGTCCTGACGCGGACTCGCGACGTCTATGTCAGGCTGCGCGACCGGTTCGAAATCGCCCACAACAGCAAAGCGGAGATGTTCGTTTCCTTGCATGCCGATTCGATCGGCAGCCGAAATATCGGGGGCGGATCGATTTATACGCTCTCCGACAAGGCCTCCGACAAAGAGGCGGAAGATTTGGCGAATAAAGAGAATAAGTCCGATATCATCGCCGGCGCCGATTTAACGGGATATGCCTCCGAAGTATCCCGGGTCCTGATCGATTTGGCGCAGAACGATACGAACCGAGAGTCTTGGCATTTGGCGAAGATGTTAGTCGGGGAATTAAGGAAGAATATCAAGCTGTTGCGTACCTCGCACCGGTATGCGGGGTTCGCCGTGCTTAAATCGCCGAACGTACCGTCGGCGTTGATCGAACTCGGCTATCTGTCCAATCGCACGGATGAAAAGAACCTGAAGAGTCCAAACTACAGAAATGGGATCGGTCGCGCGCTTATGCGCGCTGCGGATCGGTACTTCGCGCGCAAGGAACGAAACAATCGGTCCTAAACCACTGCCTTGCCGACCGAAATTGAAATTAACATAAGATCGCCATATTTCTTCGATAACGGTAGGGTTGTATACCCCCTTTCGAGATATTGGGATTGACGGGTTCCCGAATGCGGTTTTTTCTGCGCGCTTGTTTGGTTTTATTCGTACTTGGCATCTTCGGCGCCATCGCTGGCGTCGGTGCCGGCGTATACGGTCTGTGGCATTACGGCCGCGATCTGCCGGATTACAAACAGCTGGCGGACTACGAACCGCCGACGGTGACGCGGCTGCACGCGGGCGATGGCAGGCTGATCGCCGAATATGCCAAGGAACGCCGCGTCTTCGTCCCCGTCGCGGCTATGCCGCGGCGCGTGAAGCAGGCATTCATTGCTGCTGAAGACCAGAATTTCTACCGCCACTACGGCGTCGATTTCGTCGCGCTGGCGCGCGCTGTCGTAACCAACGTTGCAAATTACGCACAGGGGCGACGACCGGTAGGCGCGTCGACCATTACCCAACAGGTGGCGAAGAATTTCCTGCTCAGCAACGAGGTTTCGATAGAGCGGAAGATCAAGGAAGCGATCCTCGCCTTCCGCATCGAGCGCGCGCTGTCGAAGGACCGAATACTCGAACTTTATCTGAACGAAATTTATCTCGGCTATGGCTCTTTCGGCGTGGCCGCGGCGGCGTTGAATTATTTCAACAAATCGATGGACGAGTTGACGACCGCTGAAGCTGCCTATCTTGCCGCATTGCCGAAAGCGCCGAACAATTACCACCCGGTCAAGAAACGGCGCGCGGCAAAGGATCGCCGCAATTGGGTGGTCGGCCGAATGCTGGAAGAAGGATTCATTAAGCCGGACACCGCCCGGATTGCCCGAAATGCACCGCTCGCCGTCGTGTCGCGCGATGCGATACAGTTCGTCGTGGCCGACTTTTTTGTCGAGGAGGTCCGGCGTGAACTTATCGACCGCTATGGCGAAGAAGGTTTGTATGAAGGGGGTCTTTCCGTCCGGACGACACTCGATCCCCGCTTGCAAAAAATTGCCGACGAAACGTTGCGGGCCGGTCTCATCGCATACGACCGGCGTCATGGTTGGCGCGGGCCGGTCGCGTCGATCGCGATCGACGGCGGTTGGCGCGGGCGCCTGCGGATGGTCAAACAGCCGAACGGCGTCGGCAGCTGGCTACTGGCGGCGATCCTGGAAGTTACCGACGGCAAGGTGAAAATCGGCATCGAAAACGGCGAGATCGGAGCGATACCTCTGTCGGAATTGAAATGGGCCCGGGCGTGGAAAAAGGGGCAACTCCGCGGGCCATCCGTCAAAATGCCTTCCGATGTCCTCAAGCCGGGCGACGTCGTGATGGTCGAACCGTTGCGTGAACCGAAAGCCGAAGACGCGCCGGCGCATATTGTCGACGGAATCCGGCAGTACAGCCTCCAGCAGATACCGGGAATCCAAGGCGGCATCGTCGCCTTGGATCCGCACACCGGCCGCGTATTGGCGCTTTCCGGCGGTTACGACTTTACGTCCAGCGAGTTCAACAGAGTGACCCAGGCCGCGCGTCAGCCCGGTTCCGCCTTCAAGCCCTTCGTATATCTGGCGGCGCTCGAAAAGGGATACACGCCGACGACGCGCATCCTGGACGCGCCGTTCGTGCTCGATCAGGGACCGGGTCTCCGCAAGTGGAAGCCGTCGAACTACGCGAAGCGGTTTTACGGCCCAAGCCCGATGCGGCTCGGCATCGAGAAATCGCGGAATCTCATGACCGTACGCCTTGCCCGTGCGATCGGTATGGAAGCGGTCGCCGAATATGCGCGCCGCTTCAATATCGTCGAGGCACTGCCGTTACAGCTGTCGATGGCGCTCGGCGCCGGCGAAACGACGCTGCTCCGTCTGACCGCCGCCTACGGGATGCTGGTCAATGGCGGAAAGAAGATTACGCCAACCTTCATCGACCGAATTCAAGACCGCAATGGCCGCACCATTTTCCGGCATGACAAGCGCGATTGCTCGAAGTGCAGCGCCGTGGAACGTATCGGAAATCGGCCGCCCTCGGTTCCCGATCTTCGCGAACGGATCGCCGACGCGGTCAGCGCCTATCAGATCGTGTCGATGCTGAAGGGCGTCGTTCAGCGCGGAACCGGGCGGCGCGTCCGGGCAGTGGGCAAACCGATTGCCGGCAAGACCGGCACCACGAACAAGGAAATGGATACCTGGTTCGTCGGGTTCGCACCCGATCTCGCGGTCGGCGTCTTCGCCGCTTTCGATCGGCCGCGACCGCTCGGCCGGCGGGAAACGGGATCGTCCGTCTCTGCACCGATGTTCCGGGATTTCATGGCCCGTGCACTCGAAGGCAAACCGGCGATTCCGTTCCGCGTACCGCCCGGCGTCAGGTTGGTTCGTATCAACCTGACGACAAGCCGTCCTGCGGCACCGGGCGATAAGAATGTCATTCTCGAAGCCTTCCGATCCGGGAGCGAACCCGGCGGCGACGGCGCGGTGATCGATGGTTCCGACGGACTGGCGGCCACCGGCGCATCGGCGGTCGGCGGCAAATATTAACAAGCTCTGGCTTGCGTTTGCGGCGCGAGTTTTCTAAATGGCGCTAGTGTCCTGATCGTGAAATTCAAATGATTGATTTTCTCGTGAATCAGCACACCAACTATTTGAATCTAGTGTGATTCAGATCCAGAATCTCGCCACATACAATGCGGCGAACTTCAGAATCATCACACTGTTTGTGTTGGGGGATAGTCGATGCGTGCGGAAATACAGACCGTTGTGGACGAAATCGAGCAGTCGTTGGAACTGCTGAGGAGGTCTCTTTGACCTCGACGCTGCCCGTCTGCGTCTCGAAGAACTGAACACATTTACCGAAGCGCCCCATTTCTGGAGCAGCCCCGAGGCGGCGCAGTCGGTTATGCGCGAGCGCAACCGCCTGGAGGGCGCGATCACCGGCATCGGATCGATCGAGCAGGAACTGGCGGAACAGGTCGAAATGATCGCACTCGCCGAGGCCGAGAATGACGGTGACGTCCAGGCGGAAGCCGAAGCGGCGCTTATGGCATTGCGGGAAATCAGCGCAAAAAGGGAACTCGAAAGCCTGCTGTCCGGTGAAGCGGATGCCAACGACAGCTATCTGGAAGTGCATGCCGGCGCCGGCGGCACCGAATCCCAGGACTGGGCGGAAATGCTGCTGCGCATGTACACGCGCTGGGCCGAGCAGCATGGCTGCAAGGTCGAACTGATGGAGGAGTCACAAGGCGAGGAAGCGGGCTTGAAATCGGCGACGGTGCGGATTCTTGGCGACAATGCCTATGGCTGGCTCAAGACTGAGGCCGGTGTGCATCGGCTGGTGCGTATCTCGCCGTTCGATGCGGCGTCGCGCCGTCACACCAGCTTCGCATCGATAGACGTATACCCGGTTGTCGACGATACGATCGAAATCGACATTCAGGACAAGGACCTGCGTATCGACACCTACCGGGCGTCCGGCGCCGGCGGCCAGCACGTCAACAGGACCGACAGCGCGGTGCGCATCACGCACGAACCGACCGGTGTCGTCGTGCAATGCCAGAACGACCGCTCGCAGCACAAGAACCGCGCCAGCGCCATGAAGATGCTGCGCGCGCGCCTCTACGAGCGCGAATTGAAACGCCGCGAGGACGAAACCCGGGCGGAGCACGAGGCGAAGTCGGACATCGGCTGGGGCCACCAGATCCGCTCCTACGTTCTGCACCCCTATCAAATGGTCAAAGACCTGCGCACCAGCGTGGAGAAAAGCAACGCGCAAGGCGTGCTCGACGGTGACCTCGATGCCTTCCTGGAAGCGGCGTTGGCCGCGCAGGCGGGTCGCACGCGGGCGGAGGAAACCGACTAGTTTTTGGTCGCGCGCGCCAGCAGGGCCGCCTCGCGGGCCACGTCCAGCGATTGCGAGAGGGTAAGTTCCGTCGACTTCAGGAATACCCGCTTCGTGGTGCGGACCGCTGCGAGATCGAAATCCGCTAAGGCCCGCGCCATATCGAGGGCAGTATCGATAACCGCGTCGTCCGGGACCACCCTGTTGATCATACCGAGTTCATAGGCGCGCTGCGGCGTTACGTTTTCCGCCAACGCCAAAAATTCGAACGCCGCTTTCGGACCGATGCGGTGGACGAGGCCCGGACCGACCGCCGTCGCGGCCAACCCGCGCTTCAACTCCGGGTAGCCGAAGATCGCGCTCTCGCCGGCGACGACCAGGTCGGCGGAGATGGCAAGGTTGCAACCGCCGCCCAGCGCGTAGCCCCGCACCGCGGCAATGATCGGTTTGTCGGTGCGCGAACCGATCTGGTAGAGCTTGCTGCCGGCTTCCGTATGCCGCCGAGCCGCCTGTGCGTCGTCGCCTCTGCGCGACTGGGCCTCCTTCAAGTCCGCGCCAGCGGAGAAGGCCCGTTCGTTCCCGGCAAGGACGATGACCGACACACCATCATCCATATGTGCCGCGTCGACCGCATCGACGATAGCGCCGACCAGGTCCGAATTCAGGGCGTTGAGCGCCTTCGGCCGGTTGAGGGTCAGTAGGCGGATGCTGTCGATGTCTTCGCTGAGAAGCACTGGGGCGTCGGTCATGAGAGGTGGTTCCTTGATTCTACTGACTGTGGCTTACGTTCCGACTACTTTAGGCTGGGCGCAATGGGATGCGGTTCGCTGCCGTTACGGTACATTGGCGCTAAGCAGGAAGGCAACATGAGCGAAACTCAGCTGATCGACGATACTCAAAGTGAGCCGCAACGCTTCAATGTCGCGCTGTTCATCGTACATCCGGATATGGCGCCGGAGATTATATCGTCGGAACTGGGCCTCGTGGCTACGATGGCCTGGCAAGCAGGCGAACTTCGAAAAGCTCCATCGGGGGAATTAACGAACGGCACGTATGCAAATTCACGATGGCGATACACCGTTCGATATGACGTGGTGGAGCAGCATTTCGTCGACAAAATCGCGCTTATGGTTGAGGCGCTGCAGCCTCACAAGGCGTTTTTGAAGCGGTTGCGAGATAGCGGAGGCACGATCTCGTTGATCGTTCAGTTTTTGGGCGACGATGGTTATTTCGGCGATCAATTGCCTGTCGGTTTGATCGAGAAATTGGCCGATTATCAAATCGAGCTCGGAATCGAAGTTTATTCGGTTCCTCAAATCTCCAACGACGAGACAGTGATCAACCGTTAGGGAAGCGAACGCAAGAAACAGCTGTCAATTTTCAACCTAATTCACCTTCGCGGCGACGGCTTCGATCTCAACCTTAAAATGCGGGTGCGCCAACGCTTCGACAGCGACTGCCGTCGCGGCGGCCTTGTGATCGGTGAACAGGCGGTTGCGATGGTCGCGGAAGGCAGAGAAATAGTCCTTGTCGGTCAAGTAGGCATTGACCCGGACCACATCGTCCAAGTTCATGCCGGCTTCGGCCAGTACGGTTTGTACGTTCTCGAAGGCGAGCGCGACCTGCTCTACGATCGACTCCGGCGTCGAACCGTCCGCCACGACCGGGACCTGGCCGGAGATGTACAAGGTCCGCGCGTTCGGCGGCACTTCCACGGCATGGCTGTAGTTCGAGCGCGACGACGAGATCGAAGCGGGATTGTAAGTTTTCAGCATCGTTGTCTCCGCTAGTGTGATGATTCTGAAGTTCGCCGCATTGAATGCGGCGAGATTCTGGATCTGAATCACACTAGATTCAAATAGTTAGTGTGCTGATTCACGAGAAATTCAATCATTTGATTTTCACGATCAGGACACTAGCTTTGCGCCGCAAGCGGGTAAGCGTTCGTTCAGGCCGTGGAATCAGCGCGGGCGTTTCCATTCGCCCCGGCCGATTTTAGCGATTGAGGGTGCGTTTCCAATCCCGTCGCAGGGGCCGGAGCCAGACATCCTTTTTAGGCTTGTCGGACTGCCTGT
>JAKZTB010000371.1:0-24947 GCA_047517345.1 Alphaproteobacteria bacterium | reverse complement strand
GCAAACACGAGCAATATCGCCGACAACCGGGCCGGGATCAGATTGACGACATCGTCGAGCCGCGCCGCAACCATGCCGAATTGAAGGTATCGCTCGGACCGGTAGCCGATCATGCTGTCCAGCGTGTTGATCGCCTTGTAGGCGAACAGGCCGGGAAGACCGAGGATCAGGTACCAGAAGACCGGCGCGACGACACCGTCGGCAAAGTTTTCGGCCAGGGATTCGATCGCGCCGCGGGCGACGCCGTGCGAATCGAGCGACGCCGTATCGCGCCCGACGATATGGCTGACCGCCTCACGCCCCGCTTCGACGCCGTCGCGCTTTAGGGCGAAGGACACGGCGCGGCCATGGTCGTACAGGCTGCGCTGCGCGACCAGCACGACCACGCAGAACAGCTCGAGCGCCGCACCGTAAGGAATGCCGCGCGCGACGGTTTCAAGGACGGCGCCGAACGCTCCCGCAAGCCCGACGACGATGACCGTGACGATGCAGCCTCGAATCAACAACGCCGCGCCGCCCCGCTTCGAGCGGTTCAGCTTGTCGTCCAGGAATCCGGTCAGCCTGCCAATCAGAACGACGGGATGCGGCACATGGCGGAAGAGCCAGCGCAGGTCGCCCACGACCGCATCGATCAGGAGGGCGGCAAAAAGCACGATAAGCGGATGCGAGGCAGCGAGTTCCGGCGATGGCATGGGCGCGATTCTGACGCCGCGGCGGCACGGGCGTCAATCGGTTGCAAGCCATCCTCTGCAAATAATGCGGCGGCGGTAGCCGTTGGAAAATCGCCGAGCGGCCCCATACCAAATGACATCCGCGAGAAGGCGCGGAAATTTTTCATCTTAGAGCCTGGCTCGTAATATGTTGTTGATTTCATGGCCTTTGTTTACTCGCTGGTTAGGATGGGTTTGCGCCGCGATGCTGGCGGCATCGCAAGCGGGCGCTGACGCGGTCCAGCGATTAAACAAAGGCCACCCAAAGGGTTGGCGCTTCTCGGCCGGCTGGTGCGTCGCGGCCCTTGGCCGATGCCCGGCATCGCCCGGCGGACCGCTCCTGCCATCCGACTCGACAATCGCCAATGAAAACAGCAACATATTACGAGCCAGACTCTCAGAGTCGGGGCTATAGCGGCGAACCCTGCTGAACGCGACGAGAGAGCCCGAAAATTCGCCGGGAAATGGTGGAATCGGTCCTATTCCGCCGCTAACGCCCGCGATCGCCGGCATCGGGGCCTCGATCAGTCTCGGGACGCTCCCGCGCCTGTTGCAGGTCGCGTTCCGTCTGCGCCCGCGTCTCGGCCTGATCGTCTTCGCGCTGTTGGTCCTCTGCAAGCATGTTATCGACACACTGCGCCATGGCGTCGTAGTTGGCCTGGTGTGCCTCTCAAGACGCCTCGATCCATGTGTCCGGATTCAGTCGTTCCAAGTCGAGCTCATGTCCGGATTGCAAACCGAGTTGCTTGAAGTATTGCAGCTGAGCGCAGCCGTTCCCTTCGCGAAAGGGATGGATGTAATTGACGTCGCCAATAATCCGGCCGGCACCCGCGGCGAATAATTCGCGCGTGCTGCCCCTGAAATATTCCGCGTCCACGATGCGGCGATGAACGTCCTCCATGCCGGTTTCGATGAACCGCCGAAACTGGAACTGATCGCCGCCCTTTGTCGATCTCGACGCTACGGATCTCGCCGGCCCACTCATATACGTCCTGGAACAGGTGACGATGAATTGCCTGCAAATGCTTGAGATCGAAATCCCCCGCGGGGATCGCCTCCGTCAAACGTTGCACGACAAATTCGCGCTCCGTCGCCTCGAGCGCCGCCGCATCGCGGATATCGAACTTGTTTTTGAGAACGGAGCTGCCCGGATAGACGTAGGGATCGTCGCTCATTCCGCGGCGTTGACGGCGGCCATTCGGCGTTGCGCACGCTCGCGCAAATATGCCAAACGCCGTTCATCGGACCAGCCTCCCCGCTCGAACATCTCGAACAGGGCAACCTGTTCGGCATCCAGGGGATTGCCCTCGATTTCTTGCAATCGCATCGCTTCGCGCAGCGTTTTGCCGGCGGTCTTCGCGGTTCCAATCGAGGGGTTTTGCGGCGTCTTGGCCATATCTAAGTGTATCGGAAAACATGGGTTTTCGCAATGAAACGAATTACGGGGACACGGTGAGCTGACCATTTCCCCAGAACTGAGGCAGCGAGTTCCGGCGATGGCAAAAGTGCGATTCTGATGCCCCGGCAATGCCATCGTCAATCGAATGCTAGCGGTCGGTTCATCGATTCCGAGGTGCCCGTGGCCGCAAACAGGGTTCAACCGCTATGCTTCCCCGACGAAGAATTTCGATCCGCTAGGAGAGTAAGAATTTGCCGCGACAACCGCTTTCAATCGCCGTCGTCGGCGCGGGCATCGGGGGGCTTGCGGCGGCGGCGGCGCTCCGTCGGACCGGACACGACGTTTCGGTGTTCGAACAAGCCCACGCCTTCGCCCGCATCGGCGCCGGCATCCAGCAAAGTCCCAATGCGGTCAAAGTCTTGCGGAAGTTGGGGTTGGAAGACCGGCTGCGCGAATTGGCATTTCGTCCGGACTCGTCTCTAAATCGAAAGTCGGACACCGGCGAGATCACCTGGGAGCGCATGCTGGGCGTGGCGGTCGAGGCCAAATACGGCGCGCCCTATCTCTACATGCATCGCGGCGACCTGCACGAAGCGCTGACGTCCCTCGTTCCCGATGACATCGTCCATCGCGACAAGAAGCTCTCGGGCCTGCATCAGGGTGCTGACGGGGTCACACTCACGTTCGAGGACGGCACGAAGGCCGAAGCGGATTTGGCAGTCGGCGCGGACGGCGTTCACTCCGTCGTTCGGGAAACCTTGTGGGGCGCCGAAGCGCCTCGTTTCACCGGCCGCGTCGCCTACCGCACGACCTTCCCCGCATCGCACATGAACGGTGCGGAGATCGACGGCAGCGCCAAATGGTGGGGACCCGACCGTCACATCGTCATGTATTACGTCAACCCGCACCGCGACGAAATCTACTTCGTCACCAGCACGCCGGAACCGGACTTCCAAGTCGAATCATGGTCGGCCAAAGGCGATCTCGGCACGCTTCGCGACGCGTACAGAGATTTCCACCCGCAAGTGCGCGCCGTGCTGGACGCCTGCCCCGACGTGCACAAATGGGCGCTGTTCGAGCGCGAACCGATGCCGCAATGGCGGAAGGGTCGCGTCACGCTGCTGGGCGACTCATGTCATCCGATGACGCCCTACATGGCGCAAGGCGCTGCGACGTCGATCGAGGATGCCGCGGTGATTTCCCGCTGCCTCGATAATGTGGACCGAGACGGGATAGAGGCCGCACTGCAGCGCTACGAAGATCACCGCAAGCCACGCACCGCGCGCATTCAACGGATTTCCCGGCTCAACGATATGGATAAAATAAGAACCGAGATGGCGCGCGTGTTCAGCTACGACGCTTGGCAGGCATCATTGCCGTAATACTCGTAGGCAGGCCGACCACGACCGACAGTATATTCGTGCTAAACAGGGTCGGCTCGAAACTGGTGGATACAATTGGAAACGCATATGGAACTCGTCACCGAATTCACGATCTTTGTTCTCGCCTGCGTCGTTCTCGCGGTCATTCTCGTCTTCGCCGGTGTTAAATCGGTTCGGCAGGGCTTGGAATATACGGTCGAACGATTCGGCCGCTATACCCGCACCTTGAGCCCGGGCCTGCATTTCATCCTCCCGGTGGTCGACCGGATCGGCACGAAGATGAACATGATGGAACAGGTCATGGACGTGCCGACGCAGGAGATCATTACCAAGGACAATGCCATGGTGGCGGTGGACGGGGTTGTCTTCTATCAGGTCCTCGATGCGGCGAAAGCGAGTTACGAGGTCCGCCAACTCGAACTCGCCGTCTTGAATCTCACCATGACGAACATTCGTACGGTCATGGGCTCGATGGATCTGGACGAACTGTTGTCCAAACGCGACGAGATCAATACGCGGCTCCTTTCGGTGGTCGACGAAGCGACGACCCCCTGGGGCGTGAAGATCACCCGTATCGAAATCAAGGATATCGCCCCGCCGCGCGATCTGGTCGACGCCATGGCCCGGCAGATGAAGGCGGAACGCGAGAAACGCGCCCAGATTTTGGAGGCCGAAGGCGAGCGGCAGGCGGAGATCCTGCGCGCCGAAGGCGAGAAGCAGTCCGCGATCCTGCATGCCGAGGGCCGGCGCGAAGCCGCCTTCCGCGACGCCGAAGCGCGCGAGCGGGAAGCCGAGGCGGAAGCGAAAGCGACAGAAATGGTGTCGGCGGCGATCGCCCAAGGGGACGTCAAAGCGATCAATTACTTCATCGCGCAGAAATATGTCGATGCTTTGGAATCCTTCGCGCAGTCGCCGAGCCAGAAGCTCGTCTTCATGCCGTTGGAAGCCTCCAGCGTCATCGGCGCGATCGGCGGGATCGGCGAGATCGTCCGCGAAACGTTCGCCGGCAATGGCCCCACCGCCGCACCCCCGACAACCGCCGCGCCGCCTGAAGCCAACGATGACGGCCCCTGGAAACAGTCTTAGAAAGGATTTGTTCGATGGCGGAAGTCCTGGCCTGGCTCGAAGGGGCCAATCATTGGGGATGGTGGATCTTCGGCATCCTGTGCATCGTCATGGAAATTCTTGCGCCCGGCGCGGTCTTCATGTGGATGGGCATCGCCGCCGGCGCTGTTGGGATCGCGGTGTTTTTCGCGCCCGGTTTGCAATGGGAGTATCAGTTCCTCATTTTCGCGATCTTGTCCGTCGCCAGCATCCTTGTCGCACGGCGCTACCTGCGATCGCGGCCGATCGAGTCCGATCAACCCAGTCTCAACCGGCGCGGATCGCAGTATATCGGCCGCGTGTTCACGCTGGCGGAGCCGATCGTCGACGGCCGCGGGCGTCTGCATGTGGACGACACGATGTGGAAAATCGAAGGCCCCGAATCGGCAACCGGTGAAAAGGTAACGGTTACAGGCGTCGATGGCGTCGTCCTAAGGGTCGAAATCCATCAACCCGACACGAACGAGACGAACCCGTCGACAAACGTCGAATCTTAGCGGCGCTTCCGAAATTATGCCTGACCCGTCCGGCGGGGGCTGATAGAAAAGGCACATTCCAACGATCCGAAGCGGGGATAGAGAAATGGCGGAAAAGACCGGCGTCATGGTGTGCGGTCACGGCAGCCGCGATGCCAATGCCGTTCGCGAGTTCGAATCGGTAGCGGCGGGTCTTCGCACACGCCTGCCGGAGTACGATGTCGATTACGGCTTTCTCGAATTTGCCACGCCGATCATCCGCAGCGGACTGAATGCGCTGCGCGAACGGGGCGCGAAAACCATCCTTGCGGTACCGGGCATGCTGTTCGCGGCCGGCCACGCGAAGAACGATATTCCCTCGGTGTTGAACACCTATCAAGCACAACAGGACGACGTCGAAATCCGCTACGGGGCGGAACTCGGCATCGACCCGAAAATGATCAACGCGGCCGGCGCAAGGGTCGAGGAAGCGCTCGCGGCGGCGGGCGACCGGGTGAGCCGGACCGACACGCTGCTCGTCGTCGTCGGGCGGGGCGCGTCGGATCCGGACGCCAACGCCAATGTCGCCAAGATCACCCGCTTGCTCTGGGAAGGTCTTGGCCTGGGCTGGGCCGAAACCGCCTATTCCGGCGTCACCTTTCCGCTCGTCGAACCGGCGCTCGAACAAGCCGTCCGGCTCGGATTTTCCCGCATTGTCGTATTCCCTTATTTCCTGTTCACCGGCGTTCTGGTGAAACGAATTTACAGCTACACCGACCGGGTCGCCGCACGCCATCCCGAGATCGAGTTCATCAAAGCGCCTTACCTGAACGACCACCCGCTTGTCCTCGATACCTTCGCCGAGCGTGTTCGAAACATCGTCGGCGGCGAAAACGCGATGAACTGCCAATTATGCAAATACCGCACCCAGGTGCTCGGCTTCGAAAGCGAAGTCGGATTGGCTCAGGAAAGCCATCACCATCACGTCGAAGGTATCGGCACCGGCGGACATGGCCACGAGGATCACCAGCACGGCCATGAACACGAACATGGCCATACGCATACCCATCATCCCTATCCGCACGCGGACCATCCGATTGGTCCCAACAGCATGAAGAAAGCACCGAATTCTGGCTAGTTTGTTCGATGCCTATTTGATGGTCGACTGGAGCGCCGCGGCGAGCCCGAACAAAGGTAAGGATTCCATCTGGTGGGCGCTCTTGCGCCGCAACGGCGATGAATTTCACCTTGCCCGCCGCGAAAATCCAGGCACGCGCCACGACGCAACGACAGAGCTCGCCGAAACGCTCGCCGATATCGTCGAACAGGGCGACCGTGTTTTGGTCGGATTCGATTTTCCGTTCGGCTATCCTTCCGGTACGGCGGAACGCCTCGGGATGCCTGGCCTGCCCTGGCGGCATATGTGGCAAACGATCGCCGACCTGCTGGACGACGCGCCCGACAATAAGAGCAACCGGATCGACGTCGCGGAGCGGCTGAACGAGCGGTTAACCGGCGAGGCCTTCCCCTTTTGGGGCAATGTCCGCGAGGAAGAGCGGGCTTTCCTTGTGCGCCGGGGACGACGGCCCCATGGCGAAAACGATCTCGCGGAATGG
The DNA here is from genome assembly GCA_047517345.1 of Alphaproteobacteria bacterium. GTDB lineage: Bacteria > Pseudomonadota > Alphaproteobacteria > UBA8366. Next base: position 18,281 of record JAKZTB010000371.1, on the reverse strand, counting down.
CGGCTTTGCGATACGCGGGCGAGCACGACCAGTTCGGTCTGGCAGCTTGCCGGAGCCGGGTCGGTCGGCAGCCAGGTTTTGACCGGAATACCGCGCGTCCTGCAGCTGCGGACAGATCCGCGGTTGGCCTCGACCTGCCATATCTGGCCATTCGAAACCGGGCTCAAGCATGATCCTCGCCCGCAGATCATCCTGGCCGAGGTCTATCCTTCGCTGGTCGAACCGGAGCCGGAGCCCGATACGGTAAAGGATGCCCGGCAAGTGCGAACCATCGCGACACATTTCGCAACCCTCGACGCGGCCGGCGATCTGGCTACATTGTTCGAGGGCGATCCGGCGCTGAGCCCGGAACAGCGCGCGACCGTCGAGAATGAAGAAGCCTGGATACTCGGCGCATGAGCAAATCGGCATATACCTATCTACGCGATCCCGCGGCGATCTATCGCCGGTCCTTCGCGGCGATCCGCCAGGAAACCGACCTGTCGTCGGTCGACGACGACCTCGCACCGCTGGCGCTGCGCGTCGTCCACGCCTGCGCGATGCCGGACATCGTCGACGATCTCGTCGCATCGCCGGGAGCGGCCGCGGCCGGACGTATCGCACTCGAACGCGGTGCGCCCCTCCTGGCCGATGCGGAGATGGTCGCGCGCGGCATTATCCGCGACCGGCTTCCAAACGGAAACAAGGTGATCTGCAAACTCGGCGACGCCGCCGTCCCGGACATAGCACGTTTGCAGGAGACGACCCGGTCCGCCGCCGCGGTGACACTCTGGCCCGCCGATCTGGAAGGTGCCGTCGTGGCGATCGGCAACGCACCGACGGCCCTGTTCCGGCTGCTGGAAGGTCTCGCCGAGGGTTGGCCGGCCCCGGCGCTCATTCTCGGATTCCCGGTCGGCTTCATCGGTGCGGCGGAATCGAAAGAGGCGCTGATCGACGGCGCGCACGGCGTGCCGTTCGTCGCGCTGCGCGGCCGGCGGGGAGGCAGCGCTATGGCCGCAGCGGCGGTGAACGCCCTTGCGAGCGGGGCGGAATGACCGCTTGGCTCCATATCGTCGGTATCGGCGAGGACGGTGTCGGCGCCTTGCCGGCGGCGGCGCAAAACCTGATCGCCAATGCGGAAGTGCTCGTCGGCGGCAACCGGCATTTGGCGATGATTGCAAAGGACCATTCGGCCGAGCGGCACAGCTGGGAATCGCCCCTCAGCAAGACAGTGGCACGGCTGGAAACGATGCGGGGCAAAAGAGTCGTCGTGCTGGCGACCGGCGACCCGATGAGCTACGGCATCGGCGTGACCCTGACGCGTGAATTCGGCACCGGTGCGGTTGCCGTGTTGCCGGCGCCAGGCGCTTTCTCCCTCGCCGCGGCACGCATGGGATGGCCGCTGCAGGAAATCGATTGCCTCACCTTGCATGGTCGGCCGCTGGAGTTGCTGAATCTTTATCTCCGGCCCGGTGGACGTTTGCTCATCCTGTCGGAGAATGGCGCCACGCCGGCACAGATCGCTGCCGGTCTGCGCGCCAAAGGATACGGACCGAGCCAACTGACCGTGTTCGAACATATGGGTGGAATGGGCGAAGCGACCCATGAAGGGCATGCCGACGATTGGGGCGAGACGCGTACGGCGGACCTCAATACGATCGCGGTCACCTGTATCGCGGGCGGGGACACACAGATCCTCGGCCGCGTACCGGGGCTTCCCGACACGGTCTTCGTCAATGACGGTCAACTGACCAAACGCGAGGTCCGCGCCGCGACGCTCGCGGCACTGACCCCGCAACCCGGCGCCATGCTGTGGGATGTCGGCGCCGGCTGCGGCTCGATTGCGATCGAATGGATGCGGGCCGGGGGCAAGGCCGTCGCGATCGAGCGCGATGCGGATCGATGCGCCTATATCGCGCAGAACGCCGCAGCGTTGGGCACGCCGACGCTCGATATCGTCACCGGCCCCGCCCCCCGCGCCTTGAGCGATCTACCGGCGCCGGACGCCGTATTCGTCGGCGGCGGCATCGGCACTCCCGATCTGGCCGAGACCTGCTGGAACGCCTTATCCGCGGGGGGAGGTTTTGTCGCCAACACGGTCACGCTCGAAGGCGAGGCGGCCCTCTACGACCTGCAGTCCCGTTGGGACGGCGCGCTGACGCGAATTGCGGTCTCGCACGCGAATTCCGTCGGGCGGTTCCGCGCCTGGACCCCGCTGCGCACCGTCACCCAATTGCAAGCGACGAAACCATGACCGGGACGCTCTACGGCATCGGCGTCGGCCCGGGCGATCCCGAACTGATCACGCTCAAGGCGCTCCGTATCCTCGAGCGCGTGCCCGTAATCGCTTGGCCCGCACCGCTCGAAGGCGACAGCATGGCGCGCCGTATCGCCGCCCCGCATATCAATCACTCTCCGGTCGAGATTCCCATCCGCATGCCGATCGAGACGACGCAGTTTCCCGACCGATCTGTCTACGACCGGGCGGCGGCGGACATCGGCGCGCACTTGGAAGCCGGCCGCGATGTGGCCGCACTGTGCGAAGGCGATCCCTTCTTCTACGGATCGTTCATGTATTTGTTCGGGCGGGTGGCGCCGCATTTCGATGTCACGATCGTGCCCGGCATCTCCTCGCTGATGGCCGCGGCCGCGGCGCTCGGCGCCCCGCTGGCGGCGCGCAACGACTTGCTCACCGTGATCCCGGCGCCGCTCGAAGAGGGCGCGCTGAGCGATGCCGTCGCTGCGGCCGACAGCGTAGCGATCATCAAAGTCGGCCGGCATCTCGCCAAGGTGCGGCGCGTCCTCGCGAAATTCGGCCTCGATACAAGCGCCCAATACGTGGCCTATGCGACGATGACGGATCAAACGATCGGGCCACTGTCGGAAATCACCGAAGAGCGCGCGCCATATTTTTCGCTGATCTTGGCCCATAAGCGGGGCGCGGCATGGCGCTGAACATCGCTCTTGTCGTTCTCAGTGCCGGCGGTCTGGCCCTGGCGCGAAGGCTACTACCGAGCCTCGAAAGCGCGACGCTTCACGGTCTCGCCGGACGCGCCGACGGCGCGGACGTTGCTTTCCAGGATACGATCAAGCATCTCCGCGGCCTGCACGGCGATGGCGCCGCCATCGTCGGGATATGTGCGGCCGGCATCTTGATACGCGCCTTGGGACCCGTCATCGACGATAAACGCCAAGGCGCACCGGTAGTCGCGCTCGCGGAGGACGGCAGCGTCGCGGTTCCGCTGATCGGCGGGCATCACGGTGCGAATGATCTTGCCCGGCGCCTGGCCAGCGCGTGTGGCGGTATCGCGGCCATTACGACGGCGGGCGATCTTCGATTCGGGTTTTCTTTCGACGAGCCGCCAGCCAGTTGGCGCGTCGCCAACCCGGATAAGGTTAAATCCGTTACGGCGGCGCTGTTGGCCGGCAACGGCGCGCACCTGGATATCGAGGCGGGATCGGCCGAATGGCTCGCGAAGGCGCCTTGGCGCAATGAAGCGCCGGCACGTGTCATCGTGACCGACCGCGCCGTTGCCGTTGGAGAACAAGCACTGATCCTTCATCCGCCAGTCCTCGCCATCGGCGTTGGGTGCGAACGAGGCGCGACGGCCGACGAGCTTCGAGACTTGGTAACCGAAACGCTTAGGGATGCCGGGTTAGCAGCGGGCGCCGTCGCCGCGATAGGGTCGCTGGATCTGAAAATGGACGAACCCGCGGTACACGCCGTCGCGGCCGCATTGAACGTACCGGCCCGGTTCTTCGATGCCGCGACACTCGAAGCGGAAGCGCCGCGATTGCAGAATCCATCCGATATCGTATTCCGCGAGACCGGCTGTCACGGCGTCGCGGAAGGTGCGGCGCTGGCGCTTGCCGGCCCCGCTTCTGAATTGGTGGTTCCGAAGCGTAAATCCCAGCGCGCAACTTGCGCCATTGCCCGCGCGCCAAGGGATATCGACGCGAACCGCGGCCGTGCACGCGGCATCCTTTCCGTTGTCGGAATCGGGCCGGGCGCTCCGGCCTGGCGTTCACCGGAAGCGGTTGCGGCGCTGTACGACGCGGATTTCATCGTCGGGTACCAGCGCTACCTCGATCTTGTCGGGGATATCGGCAAAACGGCCGAGCGGCATGCCTACGGGCTCGGCCAGGAAGCGGCGCGGGTGCGCGACGCGCTAACCCTCGCTGGCGACGGCCATCGGGTGGCCTTGGTCTGCTCCGGCGATGCCGGCATATATGCCTTGGCCAGCCTGGTTTTCGAAACGATCGAATCGGATGCCGAATCCACCTGGCGGCGCGCCGAAATAATTGTCGCGCCGGGAATCAGTGCGATGCAGGCCGCCGCCGCTCGCGCCGGCGCGCCGCTTGGGCATGATTTCTGCGCCATCTCGTTGTCCGACCTTTTGACCCCGCGCGAGGCGATCTTGAAGCGCCTCGACGCCGCTGCGGCGGGCGATTTCGTCACCGCGCTATACAACCCGCAGAGCGAGCGCCGGCGCGATCTTTTGGCCCGCGCCAGAGATATCTTTATCCAAACGCGGCCGACGACGACGCCGGTCGTCTTGGCGCGAAATCTTGGCCGCGACGACGAAACGATGACCGTCACGACGCTCGCCGAGATGGATCTGGACGCGGTCGATATGCTGACACTGGTGATCGTCGGCAATAGCGAGACCCGCACGCTGAACTTGGCCGGCGGCGTCCGGGTCTACACGCCGCGCGGCTACGGCGCGGCACCGTGACGGTTCACTTCATCGGTGCGGGGCCGGGCGCAGCCGACTTGATCACGGTTCGCGGACAGGCGCTGATCCGGCATTCTCTGGTCGTACTTTACGCCGGATCGCTGGTCCCGCCTGAAATCGTGGCGGAGGCCCCTGCAGGCGCCCATGTCGTCGATACCGCACCGCTGACTCTCGACGAAATCATTGTCGAAATCGAGCACGCGCATAAGGCGGGCCATGACGTCGCCAGAGTCCATTCCGGAGACCCGGCGCTGTACGGCGCAATCGGTGAGCAAATGCGGCGCTTGGATGCGCTGGCCATACCGTACGACGTGACACCGGGCGTACCCAGTTACGCCGCCGCCGCCGCGGCGCTGAAATCCGAACTGACGTTACCCGGAATTGCACAAACCGTTGTGCTGACCCGAACGGCAACCCGCGCGTCGGCAATGCCCAAAGGCGAAGAACTCGCGGCGCTGGGGCAAAGCGGCGCAACGCTCGCCATACATCTTTCGATCAACAATCTGGCGCGGGTAATCCGCGATCTGACACCGCATTACGGCGCCGATTGTCCAGTTGTCGTCGCGTACCGCGTATCCTGGCCGGACGAGAAAATCATACGAGGCACGCTCGCCAATATTCGCGATCAAGTGAAAGCGGCTCGAATAACGCGTACCGCGCTCATATTGGTCGGTCGGGTTTTAGACGAAGACGCGTTCACGGAAAGCCGCCTGTACGCTAGCGACCATCACCATATCCTACGGCCAAAAACTTAACGCCCGCGTTCCGACTTTTCCAACATCCGGATTATGTCCTGATCGCGCCCATCCCGAGCCCAGTCTAAAGCGCTGCGGCCGGTATAGTCCAAAATCGTCGGTTCAGCTTTACTGTCGAGTAATAATTGCGCGATTTCGTAGTAGCCGGCCGCTGACGACATCATCAATGCCGTCTGCCCATGGCCGTTTTGCAGATTCAAGTTTGCGCCGGCCTCGATTAACCGTTCGACGACCTCCAGGTTGCCTTGGCTCGACGCCCAAACTATTGCCGAGCTACCGCCCTTGTCTTGACGGTCGACAAGCGCGCCCATCGATAGGGTTAGTTCGACGATTTCGACGGATCCGTTGAACGCGCCAAAAATTAGTGGCGTGCGTCCATTTTCATCCGGCAGGTCAACCCGTACGCCGCGTTTGAGCCAATACTCGACAACATCCGCGTTGCCTATAGCGGCCGCATCGATCAACGGGTGTCCTGCCGTCAAATCACGCTGCGCAAGGGCAGACCCCGTTACCGTTACCGTTACCGTTACCGTTACCGTCATCGTCGTAACGAAAGCCACAATGCGAATCCAACGCGTCACAACCCGGCCGTCGCACGAGCTGCGATTTGCTTTCCAATCCATCGCAACGCTCCTTCCAACGATTCTACGCATTCACCCGCTTCGCGCGCAGGCGGCGCGACCAATATAACAGGTAACGACAGTTCCCTGGCGGCTTGAATCTTTGCGTAGGTCGCAGCACCGCCGCTGTTTCGGCTGACTACCGCATCGATCCTTTCACGGCGCAGCAGCGCGCGCTCCGATGTAACATCGAACGGTCCGCGCGCGATGACAACCGAGTATGCCTTCAAAGGCAACGGCTCCAACGGCGGATCGATCATACGAACCACGAGATGCACGTCTTGAAGTCCGTCGAACGCGCTCAAACGCATTGAACCAACGCTCAAAAACGCCCGTCTCGCAATATCTGGCAAATGCGCGGCGGCAGTGTCAAGGTCCGACACGCAACGCCAATTATCTCCGGCTTTCCGTTCCCACGGCGGCCGCGTGAATTCCAGACGTGGAAGGTTTTCAGCCGCACAGGCCTGTCTTGCATTCGCAGAAATTTGGGCTGCAAACGGATGCGTCGCGTCGATGACGAAATCGGTGTTATTCGCCCGGAGCCAAGCGGCCAACCCGACAACCCCGCCGAAACCACCGACCCGCACACGACCGGCAATCGAACGGGGGGTGCGGGTTGTTCCGGCAAGCGAGGTGGTAACGGAAAGCTCTCGGCCGAATTGCGATTGCGCTGCTTCGGCGAGCCGGGCGGCTTCCGACGTGCCGCCGAGAATAAGCAATCGCATCGGTTTAGAGTCCGGCATGTCCGACGATCTGTCCTTGCCGGTCGATCACCAAAACATCCAGCGCAACCTGTCCGGATAGCCGGCTAAGCGCGCTATTGCGGGCCGCAGCCGCGACCGCATCGCCCAGTGCCAGGCCTCTGGCTATTTCGAGGACTTCGGCCGCCGTATTCGCGCCACGCGCGGATGCGACGACGGAGCCCGTCCCGCCGAGGCTTCCGACCAAATCGGCGAGCGCGCCTAAATCGACCTGGCTGCGGCCCGAATGCAAATCGAAATTGCCCTGCGCGAGCTTGGTCAGTTTGGCGAAACCGCCCGCGATGGTCAGCTGCGGCAGCGGATGGGTATTGAGATATCTCAGCATACCTCCGACGAAGTCGCCCATATCGACCACCGACGCTTCGTCCAGCCCGTGGAAAAGCCGCACCGCGGCTTCCGACGTCTTTCCGGTCGCGCCGGCGATATGCTCGACACCCGTTGCCCGCGCGACATCGATGCCCTGGTGAATCGAATGTATCCAGGCGCTGCAGGAATAGGGAATGACGATCCCGGTAGTACCCAGAATCGACAAGCCGCCGACGATACCGAGCCGCGGGTTCCAGGTGTGTCCGGCGATACGCTCGCCATCGGGAACCGAGAGAATAACCGCGACATCCGGGGTTGCACTGTGCTCTTCCGCGACTTCGTGGATCATCTTTCCAATCAACGCGCGCGGTGCGGGATTGATCGCCGCCTCGCCCGGTGGAATGGGCAATCCCGGTTTGGTGACCGTCCCGACGCCGTCTCCCGCATGGAAAGTAATGCCGGCGCCCGCCGTACCCTGACAGACCCGCGCCACGATCAATGCGCCATGCGTGACGTCGGGATCGTCCCCGGCATCCTTCACGATACCGGCGGAGGCGGCGCCGTCATCGAGAGTTTTCTGCGCCAGCGGAAAGGATGGCGTTTCGCCTTTCGGCAAGCGAATCGTCACCGGGTCGGGAAATACCCCGGTCAACAACGCCTGATAGGCCGCGCGCGCCGCGGCGGCGGCGCACGCCCCCGTGGTCCAGCCGCGGCGCAAGACGCCTTGTGGTTTTCGAGCCATGACTTCGATTTTATCAAACTGCCGGTTATATGATAATCAGTATCGCAAGCCATCCCGCCAAGGAGAAACTCCGTGACCGACTGTTTTGCCGCCCGGGCCAACGCCCGCACGTTACCGATGACGCCGCTCACCGCCGACGTGCTGAAAGCCTGGTTGAAACGGCAGCCGAAAACCGTTGCATCCTGGGTCCGCGATGCCGGTTTCGAAGCGAGCCCCGGGAGTACGCTGCTTTTGCCGGGGAAAGACGGTAAGGCATCCGCCGTGCTGGTCGGGGTAACAGGCGACGACGATATCTGGTCGTGGGCGGCGGCGAGCGACAAGCTTCCAAAGGGCCGCTACCGCCTGGCGCGCGAGCCGAAAGCGGCCACGGCGAACCGGCTGGCGCTCGGCTGGGGCCTGGCGGCGTACAAATTCACCCGCTACAAGGGCAAGCCGAAAAATCATCCGCAGCTGGTCTGGCCGAAACACGCCGACAAAATTGCCGTCGAAGGCGCGGTAGATGGCACCTTCCTCGTCCGCGACCTGATCAACACGCCGGCGTCCGACATGGGCCCGGCGGAGCTGGCCGATGCCGCGCGGAAACTGGCGCGGTCCCACAAGGCGCGCTGTACCACGATCACCGGCGACGATCTGCTGCGCCGGAACTTCCCGGCGATCCATGCGGTCGGCCGGGCGTCCGTCCGCGCGCCGCGCCTGATCGATTTGAAATGGGGCCGGTCAAGCGATCCGAAAATTACCCTGGTCGGCAAGGGCGTCTGCTTCGATACCGGCGGGCTCGACCTCAAGGGCGCGGCCGGCATGCTGCTGATGAAGAAGGATATGGGTGGTGCGGCGCACGTGCTGGGTCTGGCGCATATGATCATGGCGTCGAACCTGCGCGTCCGGTTGCGCGTGCTGATCCCGGCGGTCGAGAACGCGGTCTCCGGCAACGCCTACCGGCCGATGGACGTGATCGCCACGCGCAAGGGCCTCACGGTCGAGATCGGCAACACCGACGCCGAAGGCCGGGTCGTGCTGTCCGACGCGCTGGCGCTGGCCGCCGCGGAGAAACCGGCGGTGATCCTCGATTTCGCGACTCTGACCGGGGCCGCGCGCATCGCGCTGGGACCGACTTTGCCGGCGATGTTCACCAACGACGACACGCTGGCCGCCGCCTTCATGAAATCCGGCGCGGCGGCGGACGACCCCGTCTGGCGCCTGCCGTTGTGGCAGCCCTACCGCAAATATATCGAACCGAACATCGCCGACCTCAGCAATACCGGAAAGATCGCGCAGGGCGGTGCGATCACGGCCGCCCTGTTCCTCGAATCCTTCGTCGAGGCCGATATTCCCTGGGCGCATTTCGACGTCATGGCCTGGAACAGTTCGGGCCAGCCCGGCAAGCCGGAAGGCGGCGAGGCGATGGGCATGCGGGCGGCCTACGACGTCATCGCCAAACACTACGCCAAGTAACGGATCTGCGATGGCAGCGCGTAGCGACCTGTTCCATCCCGATTACAAACCCGAACCATATTGGTGGGAAGCGGCCCGGCCGGGTACCGCATTCGCGGCCGACCTGCCCTCGCAAACCGAGGTTTTGATCGTCGGCAGCGGTTACGCCGGGCTCTCCGCCGCGCTGGAATTGGCCCGCAACGGGCGCACAGCCCTCGTCGTCGAGAAGGACGCTTTCGGCATCGGTGCCAGCACGCGCAACGGCGGCGGGCTCAGCGCCGGCGTCAATCTCGGCAAGGGCATTTCCGGCACGCCGGGCCAGCAGGCGGCCGGCGCCGGCCACGCGCAACTCATCGAACGGCTGATGGCGGAAAGCGCCGCCTCGCTGGAGCTGGTCGAAATTCTGATCGCGCGCGAGAAGATCGATTGCCATTTCGAGAGAAGCGGCCGCTTCCTCGGCGCCTACACGGCACGGCATTTCGAGGGCTTCGAGGCGAAGGCCGCGCTGATCAACCGGCTGACCGACGCCCAGGCGACCGTGCTGCCGCGCGAGGCACAGCGCGCGGAAATCGCCAGCGACTTCTATCACGGCGGCATGGTCATCCCGAAATCGGCCAAGCTGCACCCGGCCCTGTTCCACAAGGGCCTGCTGGACGCCGCCTACCGCGCCGGCTCGACGCTGTGCGCCAACACCGAAGTCACCAAGATCGACGGCACGGCAGGCAATTTCACCGTCCGCACGGCGCGCGGCGACTGCCAGGCCGAGCAGGTCATCGTGGCGACGAACGGCTATACCGGCGCGCTGACCCCCGGCCTGCGCAAGCGGCTGATCCCCGTCGCCAGCCATATCATCGCGACCGAGGCGCTGCCGCAAGACCTGGCCGCCAGCCTGATCCCCAAGGGCCGTACGATCTCCGAGACGCCGCGCGTGCTGTGCTACTACCGCATGTCGCCGGACGGCAAACGCATGATATACGGCGGCCGCGCCCGCTTCACCGAGGTCGGGCCGGACATCAGCGGCCCGCTGCTGCACCGGATGATGACCGACCGCTTCCCGCAGCTCCGGGGCACGCGGATCACCCATTCCTGGTCCGGCCTGGTCGCCTTCACCAACGACTTCCTGCCGCATATGGGCCGGGAGGCGGGGCTGCATTACTGCCTCGGCTGCAACGGCAGCGGCGTCGGCATGCTGACCTATCTCGGCACGCAAGTGGCGCGGCGCATCCTGCAGGACGCCAAGCTGGACAGCGCGTATGCGGAACGCGACCTGCCGCCGGTGCCGGTGCCGTTCTATAACGGCACGCCCTGGTTCCTGCCGGTCGTCGGCGGGTATTACCGGTGGCTGGATCGGCGGGACCGGGCGCGGGGGTAGCGTCGGCCTCCCCGGTCTAAGGGACCTTTGCGGAATGGCGAAAGAGGACGCCGTCCACCCCCACCTTAGTCCTCCCCCATCAAGGGGGAGGAGGATAATATATTGAAATATATAGTTTATTGCTTCCCCCCTGGTGGGCTGAAACGTCCATCACAGGCATTTCAGGGTTAGGAGGGGGGAACAAACGAGTCGGATCGCACCATTCCGCAGAGTTCTCCTCGACGAGGCATGGTGCGGGTGAATCGAGACCGACGACTCTATTTCGCAACAATCTCTTCCGCGGCAGCCCTGGTCGGCAACGCTCGGATCGACCCGCCGGCCGCTTTCTGAGCGGTGACAAGCTCAAATTGCGCCTGCAGATTCATCCAAAATTGTGGATCGATTTTGAACCAGTGACCGAGCCTGAGCGCGGTATCGCCTGTGACCGCGCGTTTGCCGTTGATGATTTGGCTCATCCTGTTCGCCGGCACATCGATCTGACGGGCCAGCTCCGTGGGCGTGATACCCAGCTCTTCCAATTCTTCCTTCAGGACCTCGCCCGGGTGCGCGGCATGTTGCAACATCGCTGTTTCCTCATCGTTAGTGATAGTCGGTTATCTCGACATTGCTGGGCCCGACTTCCCCGCTCGGCCACTCAAAACAGATCCGCCATTGGCGATTGATCCGAATGCTGTACTGACCCAGACGATTGCCGCCGAGCGCTTCGAAACGGTTGCTGCGCAATCCCCGTAGGACGTCGGTCGACGTTGCGGCATCCAAAACCGCAAGCCGTCTGCCGGCCTGATCGGCGAACCCTTGGAACGCCTTGACGAATTCACCCTGCGCGAAGCGTTCGGTTCTTCGGTCGCGATAACTGACGATCATCTGTTTTCAAGATAGCGAAATTGACGATGTACGTCAATCGTATATGGTCGGAATTTGTAAGCCGATATAATCGCACAGAATGCAAGCGTGCTGTGCTACTACCGCATGTCGCCGGACGGCACGCGCATGATCTACGGCGGCCGCGCCCGCTTCACGCAAGTCGGCCCCGACGCGAGCGGCCCGCTGCTGCACAAGATGATGACCGACCGCTTCCCGCAGCTGAAGGGCACCCGCATCACCCATTCCTGGTCCGGCCTGGTCGCCTTCACCAACGACTTCCTGCCGCATATGGGCCGGGAGGCCGGGCTGCATTACTGCCTCGGCTGCAACGGCAGCGGCGTCGGCATGCTGACCTATCTCGGCACGCAAACGGCGCGGCGCATCCTGGGCGCGCTGGACAGCGCCTATGCGGAGCTCGACCTGCCGCCGGTGCCGGTGCCGTTTTACAGCGGCACGCCGTGGTTCCTGCCGGTCGTTGGCGGGTATTACCGGTGGCTGGATAGACGGGACCGGGGGCGGGCGAATCCCTTCTAGCCGGCCCGTTTCCCGGTTCTTGGAGACTTCGGAAGTCGTTGACTTAAGGTCTCGTATGCGGGGCGAACCGAAAACGCTTCAGACGTAACCGAGGGGGGCAATTCAAGCCAAGTTGAGATATCAATATTTCAACGCGTGTATCGGCTAAACTTAGTTATTGAACCGCTATGCTGCGGCATTTAGGTCATGGTGATGATGATTGTTGGTACTACGCTTGCCTACCGAACCCCTTCGGCTTCCGTTTATTCTTTATCGATTTGAATTGCTGCCGTAAGGATTTTTTGTCGAGTTCCAAGTCTGTCGGCAAACCAAATATCACTCTGAATTCACTGCCTGATGCTGAAGAACCGATACCCCAGCCGGAGAAATAGCTTTCGTGCACAGTCTCAAACTCGATCGTCCTACCGTCCTTACAAAGCAAGGTTCCCGACGCCAGGGTACCCGCGCTTGGATGAGTCGCGCTTCTAAATGTCGATTGGCCGGTGCATGACAGGTCGGAGTCAATTTCACTGACCATTATGCTGGATTTCTTGTCGCCCAAGTTTGATCGACTTTTCCCAATAAAGGTTTCGCCGGTCCGAACTTCAAAAAACACGATATTTAGTAGAATGTTGGGGCGAAGTACGCCGCCGCGACAACTGGCCGATCTTGCGGCGAGCTCATTCAAAACAATCCGTCGTTCGCCACTCGTGATGATCCATTTTGGGCCTAGAAACTCGCATAGCTTTTCGGAAGACGTTTGACCGAGCGTCGTCTCGGTTATCGTGCTGCAGCCCGTCACGACGGCGAGCAGTGCCATGCATATGATTTTGTAGGGACAACGTTTCATAGCGCTTATGGTAGTTTGAGACATCGGATTTGCACGTTACCACAAATCGCTGTTCAAAACGGATCTGAGAGATAGCCATGGATGCATGCCCAGTTTGCGAACGGCCGCTCACGCATGGGCCAAAGCGGGGCGGCGGAGCGGACCTCTACCAATACGATTGCCCGCAATGCGGCGGATTTTCCCTGTCGGGTACAACGTAAGAGATATTGCCGTCACACCTCGAGGAAACTCCGGCGAAACGGCCGATATTCAGCCATACGCTCCGCAAGATGCAGATAGCCGAGAACTGGCCGGTCGTTTCCTGGGAGACGGCAAAGCGAATACTCGAAACCGCCGTAATGTTGGGGTCAGGTCTTGAAACATGCAATCCTACATTTACCGGCCAAATGCCGCCGCATTGCGCGTACCCTGCGGATCGAATTCCCCGGCGCACTCTATCGCCTGATCGCGCGAAACAACGCGCGCCAATTTGTCGTAATGCAAGATCTGACTCCTATTGTACTCCTCTTGCTACCCGCTTACGTTGATGCGGTGGCACACTGTTACTATTTAGGTGTGAACGTGCGAGACCCGCTAAATAGAACGAGAAACCCCGATGGCAGGCTACTTTCAACACGACTGTCCGCATTGTTATACGAAGGCGGTCGCGTTCGCCGTTCGCTACGAAATAATGGTTCGCGCTGGAACTATTTGGCACGTTTTCGGGCAATGCGAACGATGCGCCCTCTGTATATCCGCGGTCTTTAAAGGTCCCCAAGGTCAAAAACCGTCGCTGGACCCAAAGCCGTTCAAAATCCTGGAAATCTTCCCGGAGGTTCGATCGCCTGACCTTCCTGACCACATGCCCGACCATGTTGCCGGCTTCTATCAACAAGGCGTCGATAGCCTGACCGGAAACTACGACGCCGCCGGTGCAATGTTTCGGAAGGCCCTCGACACCGGCACCAAGGCCGCATTTCCAGAATTCGCCGGCAACACGCTTTTCAACCGAATCGAAAACGCCGTCGGTGCCAACAAACTGACCCCGGAGCTCGGCGAATGGGCACATGTCATTCGCATGGAAGGCAACGACGCCACGCACGACGAAGACCCCTACACCAAGCCAGAGGCCGAATCCCTGCACGCCTTCACGGAAATCTTGATGCAGTACATGTTCACCCTGCCCGGCATGCTGGCAGAACGGCGCCGCGAAGCTGAAGGCGACGAGGAATAACGTTTCCGTCATCCTGTTTCCAGGGTCAAGTCTTGCAATGCCACATTTTCCGACTTGGCGTCGCCGCATGGCCCGGCCCTTGCGGAATTACGGCAACAGTGCACTTAACTGAGCCGTATTCACTGGCGCGGCCGTTGCACGTCATCGCGACCGCAGGCGGCGCTGCCGAGCGTTTTCACCCGTTCCATCTCGCGCGAATAGGCCGTGATGACACGGTAGATGGTGACCTCATCCAACATCGCGTCGCGTTTGCAAAGACAATATCGTTCGCGCGCCGGCTGGTCCTTAACGCACGCGTCGTACATCGCGTCGATATCCTGCTTCGAAACCCAGTAGGCGCCGAAATAAACGATTGCGGCAATGAGGGCGAGCCACGTGGAAGGCTTATTCATCTGAATGGGATCGTTCGCAGTGGGGGCGCTAGCGCGCCAATTGGGGTCAGGTCTTGAAAAGTGAATTGGGCCTCGCAATCACAAGGATTTCTAAAATCAAGACCGACATCGTCGATCAAAAGGTCGTTATAGGATAGACCCCATCGCCCTCCAACCATGCCGCTCAGGGGCCAAAACCATAGAGCCGGCGGGCGTTGTCGAAAACGATCTTGCGTTTGTCCGCCTCGCCGACATCGGCGAATGTCCGGGCGATGACCGCCTGGCTGTGCGGGAAGGTGCCCTCGTCGTGCGGATAGTCGCTGCCCCACAGGAGCGTTTCTGCGCCGATCAGGTCGAGGCACCGTAGTGCGACCGGATCGTCGCTGAAGGTAATCGCGCCCTGGCGGCGGAAGAATTCGCTGGGCTTCATCTCGAGGCGCGGGCGGATCCACATGTGTTTCTTGTCGGCCTGCTCGTCCAGCACATGCAACAGCCAGGCGAGCCAACCGGCGCCGCACTCGACGACGACGAACTTCATGTCGGGGTGGCGCTGCAGCGCGCCCGATGCGATCAGTTCCGCCACCGGGTATTGACCGCGCGCCATGCTCATCGCCATGAAGATGAGCGCGCCGCCGACACCCTCTTCCTCGCCCCAGTCTTCCGGATAATAGTCCTCGGCATCGGCGAAGGCGTGCAGGCTCAGGACCAGGCTGGTTTCCTCGATGGCCGACCAGAGCGGCTCGTAGTCCGGCAAATTGTAGGGACGTTTGGCCACGGTGAGCGGGACCTTGATGGCGCGATAGCCCAGCTTCGCCACCCGTTGCACCTCGGCCACGGCCGCCGCGATATCGATGACCGGGACGATACCGACCGGCGCGAATCGATTTCTGTGGGCGCTGAAGTTCTCGATCAGCCAATCGTTGTAGGCGCGCGCGACCGCGTACTGATATTCGGCGTCCGGCGACAGGTAGAGCGAGAGCGCGCTGTTGGGGTAGATGACCTCGCCGACCACGCCGTCGCGGGCCATGTCGCGGAGCCGGCGGTCGACGTCGCGGCCGCCCGTCGGATCGCCGCGGAATTCCCTGTCCTGATCGTCTTCGTTGGCGCGCGCGTCGGCAAGGTCGATCCGGCGCGGCTTTTTGCCATGGACGATCACGTACGTCTTGCCATGGCGGGTTTCCCGCCTGGGAACGCGGTCGCGAAACTTCGCGTCCAGCCATTTACCGTAGAGTTCAGGAGGCTCCTGAATGTGGCTGTCGGCCGAAATAACGGGCAGCTCGGTCATGGCGGTTCCCAACCCTCAAATCCTCTCGTGTCCTGATCGTGAATTTCAAATGATTGAATTTCTCGTGAATCAGCACACTAACTATTTGAAACTAGTGTGATTCAGATCCAGAATCTCGCCGCATTAAATGCGGCGAACTTCAAAATCATCACACTAGCGCGCGTCCAGCATAGGGACCGGCGCGGTGCGCGGGCAAGCGGTGAAAACTGAATTTGCAGGCCCCTTCATGAAACGAGGGGAGAAGGCTGAACGGCGACCGTTCAGGGGTGAAACGCGGTAGCTGACGCTACTTCGCGGCGGTCTCTTGCAAAAGGCCGGGAAGTTCCGCCATATCGCCGAATACCCGGTCCACGCCCCTCTCGCGCAGACGGTCCGCGTGCCCGTCGCGAATATGGCTCGCCCCGACGAAGCCGAAAACTGTCATACCGGCGGCGACCGCCGCTTCGACACCAGGCAGGCTATCCTCGATCACGATGCAGTCCGACGGATCGGCGGCCATTTCCGCGGCGGCGTGCAGGAACAAGTCGGGGGCCGGCTTACCGCGCGAGACCATGGCCGCGCTAAAGATCGCCGCATCGTCGAAATGTCGAAACAAGCCGGTCGATTGCAGCGAGCGGCGAATCCTTGTCGGCGACGAAGACGACGCGACGCAGCGGCGCGGCGCGTGTTCGGCGAGGACTTGGTCGATGCCATCGACTGCCCGCAGCTCCGCATCGAACACCGTGTTGGCCCGCGCGCGGCAGCGTTGCGCGAAATCGTCCGGCATGGTGAGGCCCGTCTCCGCCTCGACGATCGCGATCATGTTCGGCGCGCTGATACCGGTGAACCGGGCGATCGCGGTCTCGGTGTCGATCGGGTAGCCGCATTCGGTGAACACTTCCGCGGCGATCCTGTTGAACAGGACCTCGCTGTCGACCAGCACGCCGTCGCAATCGAAGATGACCAGTGTCACGCCGGGCCCGACCGTTTCGCCGCCGACATCTCGATGATGCGCAGGGTCTCCGTCCACAGCTTGAGCGGCCCCAGATCGTCCGGGTGGATCCATTGCGCGCCGGCCGCGTCGTCACCGGCGACCGGCTCGCCGGAGCGCCACTCGGCGGCGAAATCGACCAAGGTGTATTGCAGGCGCACGCGGCCGTCCTCGTCGCGCGTGATCGTGTCGACCACATCGATCAGATGGGTCAGGTCGATCTCGAGTCCGGTTTCCTCGCGCACCTCGCGCACTGCCGTCTCGCGCACCGTCTCGCCGAGCTCCTGCATGCCGCCGGGCAGGCTCCAACTGCCCATGCGGGGCGGCTTGCCGCGCTGGATCAGCAGCAACTCGGGGCCGCGCCAGACGACGACGCCGACGCCGACCATCGGCCGGTCGGGATATTCTCGCGACATGTTGTCAGTTCCGTTCGGTCAATCGCGCTGCGGGACGCCGTACAGGTAGCGTGTATTGACCTCGGCCTCGTTGCCGTCGGGATCCATCATGAACAGCGCGCGGCGCTCGCCCCGTTCGCCATAGGGGCCGCGGGTGAAATGCCGGCTGCCCTCGAACTTCGCCAGAATCTCGTCGAAGGTTTCTTCCGTCACGGTCAAGGCGTAATGCAACGGCCCGCCGCCCTGGTGGAACCCCGTATGGTTTTCGATTTGCAGGACGAGGTGCCCCCGGTCCATTTGCAGGTAGGTTTTCTCGTCGTCCCGCTTGTCGATCGGGATACCGAGAATGCCGTGGTAGAAGTCGAGCGCCTCCTCCATGTTCTTGACCTTCAGGAATATTTCCTCGATGCCGATGACGCTCATGGCTTGTGCTCTCCCTGTTGATGCGGTGGCCGAGTATACCGGGGACCCGTTGCAGCTGGCTAGATCGGGTCGTGGGTTAGAGCCTACACTGTCACCCCGCACCGCGTGCGGAACGAGATCGCTGAGAGAGTTTGGACAAGCCATCATGGCGTTATTCGAGTTGCGGACCTATACGCTCAATGTGGGCGCATTGGGTTCAATGTGGGCGCATTGGGTGAGGTTATTCGTCTTTACCGGGACGAAGGCTGGGCGGCGGTGGAAAACGGCGGGTTCAGCGACAAGTTGGTCGGCTACTTCACGTCCGACGCCGGGCAACTGAACCAGCTGGTACATCTGTGGAAGTTCGACGACGACGCCGACCGGCGCAATCACTGGGACACCTTGCTCAAAGATGACGCTTTCCTGGCCTTTGCCGTGCAACTGCGCCCGCACATCCAAAAGCAGGAAAATCAACTGCTGCTGGAAGCGCCCTGGGGCCCCCATCCCTGACCGGCGCGCAAGACACACCAGTTAGGAGCCTGTCCGAGGTTGTTGTTTAATCCTTGCCTATCCGGTTACACCCACACCCACTAGGGCTAGAATGGGCGCAAACCGGATATAGGGGAGCGCGCCATGGATGTTCTCGACCGCGCCGATCTCCCATTCCCGCATTCGCTACCCGAGTTCCAGCGACTTTTCCCCGATGATGCGGCCTG
>JAKZTB010000370.1:0-10628 GCA_047517345.1 Alphaproteobacteria bacterium | reverse complement strand
GCTCAACCGCTGCCGCCGACTGGCCAAGGACAGGGAGAACCTCAACCGCAACGCGCTCGCCTTCATCAAGCTCGCGTCCATTCGACTCATGCTCCGAAAACTCTGTAATCCTACATAAAGTCTCCGGACGGACTCTAAGAGGACTGGCGCTCTGAACGACGTCGACCATCTCCCCCCGCGGTTCCTGCAAGCGCATCAACAGGAAGAACACCAATTGGACGAGAGAGAAAATCGCGGCGACCGAATAGGGCAGCCAATCCGCACCTTGCGTACCGAGATACACGCCCAAGGCGGGTCCGATCACCCATGCTCCACCTGAAAAGACGATGCGCATCGGCTCGAATCGCGCGAGTTCATCGCGCGGGATATTCTTTAAGACGTAGAGATTCAAGCAAATTGCAATCGTCGCGCCCGCGAACAGTTGCAATATGAGGCCCGGAACGAACCAAACAAGCGCATGTCCCGACAGCAATGCCGCAGAACCGATCATGCAACAGGAACCGAGTATCAGGGTCCGATGGTGATGTATCCTGCGCACCAACCAAGGGACCAGCATGCTTCCCGCCAATGCGGTGGCACTGATCAAAAAATACAGATGCACATAAGTCCTTGGGTCGCCAAGCAGCGCATAGGCCTGCAACGGGACGACCGTGACAAGCGTCGCGCGCGCAAGAGAATCCAGCGCAAATAGAACAATAAATGATGAACTACGCTGCGGCGCGCTTCCGTCGGGGAACTCTATTTTACTGAAAAATCGCAAGGGGTACTATTTCACACATTACTTTAAGGGCGGGATGATCGACAAAGAATGGGATACATTCTTTACGCGATAAAACACTTAAAAGACACCAAATTTCAAAGATTACTTTGATCCTTCGTATCAATTTCCGAATTTCGTCTATCGTCTCGAATAATTTGGCCAACATGCGAGAGAATCAATGAAGCAACAGCGTCCGGATGGGTTAACGGCGACATGTGTTCGGCGCCACCGATGACTCTGTAGTCATTTCGCGGCATCTCCCTGCGTAGGATTTCGGTCACCTGACGGTCCGGCTCCGTCGTTTTTTCACCGCACAGGATCAACGTCGGGATTTCAATTGTCCGGCAATCTTGCAGTGTGGTCCGGTTGGCTAGATTCGATATGAAAGCGTCGATCGCCTGCCGCGTTCCACCGCGAAATTTTTCACGCGCTTTGTCCGGCAACGCCGCCCACACACCCTTGCCATTGCGATAATCGATAAATCCGCGCCACGCGGCCTCGTCATTGCCGGCGCGGCCGTACTCCATGAAAGACTGCGCCATGAGACGATATTCTTCGAAAATATCCTCTCTGCCATCGAGGTTAAGGAGCGGCGTTAGAACCGGCTCGATAAGGACCAACCGGTCCAACAACTCCGGATGCGCAAGAGCCAGGCGCACCGCGACAGCGCCACCATAAGAATGTCCGACGATATGCACGGGCGCCGAACACGTGTCGGCAATCAAAGACGCAATCAACAACGCTTGATCGTCATGGCTCAAATCGCCTGGTCCCGGCCAAGTATCGGTTTTTCCGAAACCGATAAAGTCAGGGACGGTAAGTCTGTATTGCGTGTCAAGCAGGGCGCCGACCTTTCGCCATTGTGCACCCGAACTTCCGCCGGCGTGCAGCAGGATCAAATCCGGGCCGGAGCCAGATTGCGTAAAATGGGCGGTCAGTTGCCCAAATCTAAGCGTGCTCAAAATTCCCCCTAATCGATTCCGAACTCATTTCCCGGTTGCGCCTGGACGCGACTGTACTCGAATATGAAATTGGCTATCAGCACTATTTCGAAGAGCAGAGTAAAATAATCATGCCCGTATCGATAATTGCACATTTTCAAATGCAGGCGCGTTACAACACGGGTGCCAACCATCGCCTTTACGATACTTGCGCCCAATTGGAAACTAAGGATCGAACAAAAGACAGGCGGGGTTTCTTTCGAAGCATCCACGGTACGTTGAACCACATTCTTGTCGGCGATCGAATCTGGCGTGCCCGTTTCCGTGGCGAAACCGTGCCATCGACATCGCTCGACATCGAACTCTACAAGGATTTCGACGAACTCCGAACGGCTCGGGAATCGGAAGACGCGGCTATCGAGACCTTATTTGAGAATTTGGACGACGCATTTCTCAGGGCCGAAATACATTATCGGAACAATGAGGGCCGAGAACTAAGTGATCCCAACACGCTGCTCGTCGCGCATTTCTTCAATCATCAAACCCATCATCGTGGGCAGGTCCACGATATGCTTTCGCAGACGGGGATTGCGACGCCGGTACTCGACATGCATCGCGTGATTCGACCGTAGCGCAACATTAGGTCACAGTTCGCAAATCTAGTCCGGTTCGTGGATAGGCGTCCACTGGGTCGGCCAAGGTTGACCCAGGTCGGCCAGCACGCAATACAAACCGCCCACGTCCAAGCGTATTGCGCCACCGCCGGCAAAATGTATGACGACAGCGCCTTCCGCCGCGCCTTCGCCATCGAAGGCAACTGCCAGAAAAGATAAAAACTGCGAACGATTTGACCGGTCGATCCCTCGATATTGCACTCGGCGCACCGCATCGAACCTTAGGCCGGCATGGGTACGCTCGGCTTGGTCAGCTTCGCGCTCCCAACGGAAGCGATTCACCGCCATCATAAAAGTCTTGTCGTCCGGAAGATGGCTCATGTCGCCAAGCGGAACGAGCGCATCTTGCAACGCGGCCGAAATGACGGACAGGTCCTCCGCACTTTGGGCGCGGAGTTTCAGCGGCTTTTCGGCACTCATGTCGCCGCCTTGATCCGATCGACCTCCCCGCCGCACGACGACAGTTTTTCCTCCAACCGTTCGTAACCCCGGTCAAGGTGATAAACGCGGCCGACCGTTGTCTCGCCGGATGCTGCCAGACCCGCGAGGACCAATCCGACCGAGGCACGCAAATCGGTTGCCATGACCGGCGCGCCCGTCAGTTGGGGCACGCCGCGGATCATCGCAGAGGCGCCGCGAAGATTGATGCTGGCTCCCATACGCGCGAGTTCCGGCACATGCATGAAGCGGTTCTCGAAGATTGTCTCGGTTATCATCGATGCGCCTTTCGCAATCGACATCAACGCCATCATCTGCGCCTGCAGGTCAGTCGGGAATCCCGGATAAGGTTCGGTCATCACATCGACACCGACGACCTCGCCTGGTTCACACACGACACGAATTCCGCGTTCGGTCGAGTTCAGCGTCAGGCCTGCCGCACGCAGCGTTTCCGCGACAATGCCGATTAACTCCAACGACGCACCGACAAGCTCAACGTCGCCACCGGCAACGCCGACCGCCATTGCGTATGTGCCGGTTTCAATGCGGTCCGCGATAACTTGATGACGGGCGCCGTGCAATCGGTCGACACCGCAAACCATTATTGTATCCGTGCCAATCCCCTCGATTTTCGCGCCCATCGCGATCAGGCATTTCGCCAAGTCCGCAACTTCCGGCTCGCGGGCGGCATTGATCAGCCGCGACTCACCCTTGGCAAGGGTAGCGGCCATCATGAGATTCTCGGTCGCGCCGACGGACACGAACGGAAACGCGATTTCCGCCCCGACTAAGCCCCGCGGCGCGCGCGCTTCGATGTAGCCGTTTTCCAGGCCGACCTCGGCACCGAGTTGTTGCAGCCCTTTGATATGGAGATCCAGTGGACGGGCGCCGATGGCGCAACCACCCGGCAATGAAACGCGCGCTTCGCCGCAGCGCGCGACAAGCGGGCCCAACACCAAAGCGCTGGCCCTCATCTTTCGTACCAATTCGTACGGCGCCGTCGTGTTCACAACATACGCCGCAGACAACGCTAACTCGCGACCGTCGCAAGCAGCCCCGTCGCCGTTCATGCTGAACTCGACGCCGTGCTGTACGAGCAAATTCGCCAAGGTCGAAATATCGGCGAGATGCGGCACGCCTGTAAGGGTCAAGGTTTCGTCGGTCAACAGGCTCGCCGCCATCAAGGGTAGCGCCGCATTCTTAGCGCCGCTGATCTGGATTTCGCCACGCAGCGGCCGACCGCCGCGAATGCGGATCTGATCCATACCACTTCTCTCACTTGTACCGTGTATCGTCCGCGACGAAGCGCGGGTCGCGGCACGCAAGTCCTCCGGCAAATCAAGCGGCGTCATGCGGTAACCTCCCCTGTTGCCGTTGGTCCCCGCGACGCAAGCCACTCTTTGCGGTTCGAAAAGGTAAATCGAACCCGCGAAAGACGGACTTCGGCATTCCGTCCCACAGCTTCATTGCTCCATCGCCAACGAATGCAAATGGCATCACAAGATCGAACGGACAAATATGTCTCATTCGATCGGTTGCATACCAGATCTAGGCTTTCTACTTTAGGAAAATGGCAACCACAAGGCAGCCTATTTTCAGCGACCGGCCTTAACATTCCGGCACTTGTTCGGAATTCTCTTCGGCCGCACGCGCGCGCTGCTGATCCTTACGTTTCAATAAGTTACGCCGCAATGCTGAAACCAAGCGCGCATCGCGGTCACGTCTTTTCGCGTCCGTCGCCCCAGCAGACTCGCGCGTCTTGTCGGTCCGGTCTCCCGTCATACGCTCCCCGAGTCGCAATGCTTTTTTCAACTTCCGCCATCCTGCAATTTTCGCGACGGCACAGCAAGAAACGGAACCTCGGGGATGGCGTTCCAGCAGCGATCGCTATCGCCGCATCGGACCGCACATTGCCGACGGCGATGTCAATCGAGACGCCTTGCCCGTACCCAATGCCTATGGCATAAGGCTGCCGGATGCCGCCGTAGCTCAGGGGTAGAGCGCGCCCTTGGTAAGGGCGAGGTCCACAGTTCAATTCTGTGCGGCGGCACCATTTCCTCGCAAAAAATTATTCTGCGGCTATTTTGCTGCCCGCCTTATGTGAACAAGCATCAAGCGCGCTTGCTCGATGCATTCCTTGACCGTCAGTGCGACCGCAAGATGGGCCGCCGACGGTGAATCGCCGACGATTTCGTGCAGCGTTATCAGGGTGCGCGTATCCTTGCCTTCCTGGCTCACCAGGAACCGTGCGCCGTCCGCCGGCGGCAATTCATCGGGCCATGCCACCTTGGCAGAAGACGCAGACCAGGGCACCGCCAGCGACGCGCCATTCGCGATCGCGGTCAGCACCACATTCGGCGCCTTTTCGCTGTGATAGCGCACGATCTCCGGACGCGTGCCAGGCAACAGGCAATAGTCGCCGGTTTCCGAGATATTGATCACCATCGCCGATTCCCTCGAGGTGATCGTGCTTTCGATCCGCTTCTTGTCGGCCGCGCGGATGGCGCCGACGCTATGGGCGTCTTGTTCGTATTCGCGAATCAGACTCGACAATGCCCTGACCAGCTTGCTTTTTCCTTTGCCGCCCTCCGCTTTCACGGCGCCCTTGTAAGGACCGTTCAACGTAATGGTCCGGCCGGCTTTGTCGATGAGTTGCACGGTCTTGTTCGCCGCCAAGATAATTTTCTGATCGTCCGCGATCACCGATCCGGGGGGAACCGAAGCTTGCGTCGAAGAGAGAACGACAAATTCCGCCGACGCGGCGAAGGACAAGGACACTGTCGTGGCAAAGAGAACAATCGCCAATTTACGCATTGGTCGGTTTCCTTCTCGGTTCAATTGGCCCATAGGACGCCACCAGGGGAGCCAAACTAACATCATTTCGTCTCGGCTACGTAGACACCATCCCATACCAGCGACGGTGGATTGATCTCGTATTCGCCGATCCTTTCGATATACATATCGTACAATTCATCGAGGTTCATCGCGCGGCCCAACGCGCGAGCTACGGCAATCTTCTCTCTCGCGAGCGCCCAGTCCTGTCCGCGATAGGCTGTCAGCATTTCACCGTGGCGCGCCACCAACGCGCGAAACTCTTCCTGTTGCGACGCCGCTTCGTCACCCAATAGAGCGTAAATCGTGATTCCTTGCGTCTTGCCTTTGACCTGAATGAGGTCAAGTTCCAAGGTCGCATACTCCTGCGCTTCGCGCTGCGTCGCTTCGCCGATGACGATATCGACGCCGTAGTTTTTCGACTGACCTTCCAGGCGCGCGGCGGTGTTTACCGTATCCCCGAGCACGGAATAGTCGAACCGTTGTTCGGACCCCATGTTGCCGACGACGCACTCGCCCGAATTAAGGCCGAAACCGATTTTCAGCCGATAGAATTTATCGCCGCTTTCTTTCGCCTCGCGTTCCAAAACAGCATTGAACACATCCATCTCTTCCAGCATAAGCAGCGCCGAATGGCAGCCATCGCGGGCGTGGCTGCTGTTGTTGAGCGGCGCGTTCCAGAACGCCATGATGCAGTCGCCCATGTACTTATCGATCGTCCCGCTTTGCGCCAGGATGACATCCGTCAGCGGCGTCAACATACGGTTCAACAGCCGGGTCAATTCCAGCGCCGTCAACCTTTCCGACATGCTGGTGAAGCCCCGCACGTCGCAAAACAGCAGCGTCATGTCCCGCCGTTCGCCGCCAAGCCGCAAACTGTCCGGCTCGTTGGCCACTTGCGCAACCATGTCCGGCGACAAATAGCGGGAGAACGCGCCGCGAATAAAGCGCGCCTGCTGGCCGTTCAAATAGGCGATGAAGGCGCTGCCGATCCCCAAGAAAGTCGTGAAGGAAAGCGTCGGCGAAACCATCGGTACCGTAATACCTTTTTCCTGAAACAACAGTATCGCGGCCGCCCAGAACAAGCCGATCGCGGATACGCCTTCGATCGCCTTGAGCCATGCCGAATGACTGCTGAAGGTTAGCCACGCGGCAACCACCGCAATCAGGAACGCCAACGCGACCTCGTAGATCAGGTTCTCTTCGTCTTTCGTCTGCCCTTCCAGAAACTGCGCCAACATGTGCGCCTGAACCTCGACGCCCGGGATCTTGCCCTTATTTATGCCGAGCTCTGTGGCAAACGGTGTTCTATGACGGTCCTCGAATGGCAGGTCGGCACCGATGAATACGATTTTCCCCTTGAACCAGGATTTTGGAAATTTCGCTGCAATATGTGCCGGGTATTTCGGAAATACCGGCTTTCCATCGTCCGGCCGGCCACGATAGGAAAGCCTGACCGGTTTATCCGGCAATTCAGCGTCGAGCAATGACGCCATTTTGCCGGAGAAACTGACCTGCGGTTTTCCCTCGTGCAGGACACTGGGAATCCCGAAACGGACCGTCCCATCCGGATCTTTCAGCAGGTTGGAGTATCCATGTTTGACCTCGGACAAATATTGGCTCTGAAATGCGTATTGCTGATCGGTGAGACCGGTTTCCCGATCCGTCCAGCCGACGACAACCGGAACGGGACCCGCCGTTAAGACCTTCCGTAACCGTTCGTCCTTTCGTGCCTCCGTCGGCTGGTCGAACAGAATATCGAGGGCGATAATGCGGGCACCCGCCGCATTCAAGACTTCGATCAAGTCCGCGAGAAATCCGCGATCCACTGGAAACCGGTAAGGAAAGGTCGCGAGCGTATCTTCCGTTATCGCCAAAATGACGATCTGTGGATGCGGCTCTTCAGACGGGTTGAATAGCGATATCCGCCAGTCGGAAGCCCAATTCTCCGACGTCGTGATAAAAGGCACGTAACGCGGCGAACCTAGCGCGAAGAAAATCGTGGCCAGGAGAAGCGCGCCTTTAACAAGCAGGCCGCGCCAGCCTTTCAGTTGCGCCATCTGACCGCCGTTATCGTGCGCTCGATCCGCGTCACCTCACGGCCAACGGAAAATCGCCGCCGCGGGAATTGATGACCGGGAACTGGGGACGCCCTGCCACTTCCTCGCTCAATTCCGGCAGCCGGTTTTCGATGTAGGTCGTCAGTTCGCGGATGCTGATAACATTGTCCTTGGCGTAGTCGGCCTCGCCCCTGAGACCGTCCAGCAGCGCGTAGGTGAACGCGCCATGGCCCAGCTGCTTGAGCTCGGTGGCGAACTGATCTTCCCCGCCGCGGCAACGATATGAACACCGGAAGAGCGCGCCAGTTTCGCCAAGGCTTTGCGTTCGCCGAAGCCGCGGAAGGCTTTCAACGCAGCGCCCGACTTACAGGCGTCCATCAGCATGACGACCTTGTTCGCCTTAATGCCATTGACCCATTCCTGCAACTCGTCGGATTTGATCCCTTTGGCGCGAATCTCGTCTTCCCGCTCCGGATATACCAAATCAGCAGGGATCAGGTACCAGTCTTTCTCGACCGTCTCGCCATGTCCGGCATAGTAGATGATCACAACATCGTCCGGCTTGGTCTCTTCCAAGGAGATGAGCAGCTCCTTGATATTCGCGCGGGTCGCCTCGCGGTTTTCCAACGAATAAAACTTAACTTCATCGAACAGCTTACGGGGCTGCGCTTCGAAGAACTCGCGGATACCCGTCGCGTCGGGCACACCGTAGTTCAAGTTCAAAGCGGGATTGCGGTACTCGTTGATACCGATCGTCACGACATGCAGGTCGCTTTTCAGTTCTTCGCCGGTATAGGTGACGGTAACTTTCGCCGGACGGCTTTCGATCCGGTCGCGGCTCAAGGCGACCGCGCGAAAACGATTCTCGCCGGTCAGGAGTTTGATTTCGAAATCCTCGCTTATTTCCTTATCTTCGTTGTCGTTCAGATCCTTGGTCCGCACTAAGCGGCCGTTCTGATAAAGCCGTACCTCTATCACGCCGCCGCCAAGGTCGCCGGCCTGAACCGTTATCTCGTATTCTTCGGAATCGGACTCAGTGTCTTCGTCCGGCGTAAAAAAAGCGACAATCGGAGGCGTCGCAAACTGTACCGACAAGTTGGGACGTTCTTCCTTTTTCTCAGCCTGTTCGCCTTCCGATGCACGCGACAAAAGGCCCGGTTCGTAGTGGCTTTGCGCAAATTGGTCGAGGTCGAATTTTTGCTCTTCCGCCGTCCAGGCGACTGCTTCCAATGCGTCGCCGGCGCCGTCGAACTCGCCTTCCATGTTGTAGACGGCCCATCCGTCGGTCGTCGAAATGGCTTGCGCCAATTCCGCCCCGCCTTCGAGCTCGAATATGCGGGAAGTACCATCGAGGCTTCCGGTATGAACGACCTTCTCCGCCTTGCCGTAAGCAACGCTCGTTATCGCCGCGCCATGGCCTTCGAATGAGTAGACTT
The DNA here is from genome assembly GCA_047517345.1 of Alphaproteobacteria bacterium. GTDB lineage: Bacteria > Pseudomonadota > Alphaproteobacteria > UBA8366. The sequence continues at coordinate 1,487 of JAKZTB010000370.1, read as the reverse complement.
CACTGCCTGACTCAACTTCAAAAACACGCAAAACACCGTCATCGCCGGCGGCGGCCAACTGATCCCCGGCCTGCGTGACCGCGACGGATTGGATCGCATCGCCACTCGCTTCGATTTCGGTCAGCATGTCGCCTGTCGCGATATCCGATACCCGGACCTTACCGTCCTCGCCGCCGGAAACGATCTTGCTGCCATCGCTCGTGATCGCAACGGACAAAACCGCGCCGTCGTGGGCGGAAACAGAGAACAACTGATCTTTAGAGTTGAGATTCCAGCCCGAAATCTGGCCATTCGCGCTCGCCGCGACCAGGATCTCGTCACCGGCGCCGATCGCAATTGCGAGGATCGCCTCACCGTCCGTATCGAAGCGCGCTTGCTGCTCCCCCGTCGATGCGTCCCAAACCCGGACCGAGCCATCTTCGTGACCCGTTACGGAGAACCCGCCGGAATCGGAAAGTACGACGGAAAGCGCCTTAGATTCGTCCGCGTAACGGGCTATTTTCTTACCACTGTCCAGACTCCAGACCTGTACTTCGCCGTCTTCGCCTAGGGACGCAACCGTTCCAGCCTCTTCCGAGACCGTGACCTGTTTCGTCTTGCCATCGTGTCCTTCGAGACGGGCAAGTTCGCGCCCTTCATTCAGGCTCCACAGGCGAACCGTTCCATCGTCCAGAGCGGTTACCATGCGGTCGGAACCGGCATCCACAGCCACATCATGAACCTTCGACACCTTGTCCATATCGATGACCGGTCGTGCGTGTAGGATCTCCGTGATATTCTGGCTGATCGCTTCACTGATTGCGCCGACGATGATGCCGGATGTAACCGAACTGACAATACTGCCCGTATTGAATTGGCCGAGTGATGCGCTCGACGTCAAGGTAAGCGCCGCGACGCCGAGAGCGCCGACTGACGCGCCAAGTTTCGATGACCAGTTCATGACTTTGCACTCCACGATAGCGCCGACCGCTGAATCGTCCGCAGGTTGCGGCCCGATGTCCGGTCAGGCGTGCCTAGTTTCGCTTTTCCGCGTATAGGTCTATAAGCAGTTTCATTTTGGATCGCAGTGATGACGGGCACATGACGTTTTTATCGTCATCGCCGAGCAAACCGTCCTATCGATCGATCTGACCCGCACTTGTCCATGATCAATGCAAACTCTACCGCAAAGAGCGCGATTTGTCGTGCATGACGTGCTTGCCACAAAATTACACCGACCCTATTGCGTTGATCCGGCGGCGGCATTTCTTGGTGCGTATGGTTAAAATTTATAGTGATTTCGCCCGGCGATCGGTCAATTCCGGCATTTGGCAACACGGGACACCATTCCTAAGAGTTCGTCCGGAGACTTTATGTAGGATTACAGAGTTTTCGGAGCATGAGTCGAATGGACGCGAGCTTGATGAAGGCGAGCGCGTTGCGGTTGAGGTTCTCCCTGTCCTTGGCCAGTCGGCGGCAGCGGTTGAGCCAGGCGATGGTGCGTTCGA
>JAKZTB010000369.1:0-11974 GCA_047517345.1 Alphaproteobacteria bacterium | reverse complement strand
CAAGCGGCGCGTGCCGCCGGATGAACCTCGAACGTCAATCTCCAACCCGTAACGAAAACCCGCCCCGAAAGCCGCCGTCAACCCGGCCGATACCGCTCGCCTCGCTCAAATCGGCCGCCAAGCGTGAATAATGCGGGTTAGCATCGCGAATCAATTTAGCTGAACGCGTTACGAGGCATTTAGTGCCCGGGCGAGTTCGGCGAAACCCGCGCCACTCGACTGCCGAGTTACATAGGCCGGCTTTGCGTCAAGCTGGTCGGCGAAATCCGCGATATTGGCGACACCGACCGCGTGGTCGAAGAATTCGAACATCGGCGCATCGTTCGGCGAATCGCCGACGAAGACGAACGCATCCTGATCCGTTTCCAGGTTCGTATCGAACGCTTCCTCGAACAGCCGTTTCGTCATGGACAGCTTGTCGTAAGCGCCAAACCAGCCGTTGACGTGGATCGAACTGACCTTGGCTTGGGCGCCGGCCGCCTCGAACAGCGCCACGATGCGGGTGACTTGTTCCGGTGGCAGGCGTTCGACGTCTTCGCAATAGTCGATCGCCAAGTCGGCTTCCCGGTAGTTCTGATCCGATGCGACCGCGCAGCCCGGGACGGCGGCAAGTATTTGGATTCGCAACGCCTCCAATCGACTTCGGTTTTCGGCGCGCGCGTCGACATCATGGTGATAGCGGGCCACCATGCGGCGTGCCTCTTTCCGGTATCGGAAATAGAACGCGCCGTTCTCGCCCACGACCGCGTCGACCGGCCACATCCGGGCGATGTGGTCGCACCAGCCGGCAGGCCGGCCGGTGATCGGTACCGTTCGTAGACCGTTTGCCTGAAGCGCTTCGAGCGCACCGTAGGCCTCGGCCGTCAATCGCCCATCCGTCGTCAGCGTGTCGTCGATGTCGAACAGCACGCCGCGTATCTTCCGGCGTGCTGCCTCCGGAAAAGCGGAGAGCGGCTGCATTTCGGTATTCATTGCAACCGGTCGGGATAATCGCTGATGATTGTTCCGATGCCCCACGCGAACAGCGCATAGGCCCGCGCCCGCTCGTTCACCGTATGGACGTTTAACGGAAAACCGGCACGGCGCACTTGTTCGGCATCGGACGCGCGGAGCCGCTTGTGGCCGCAATGCAGGGCTGCGCAGTCGAGTTCGCGCAATTCGCGCGCCCAGTCGCCGGACAGTTTCCGCATCACCAAGGCCCTCGCGATTCCCGGCGCGACTTCGCGTGCGGCGGCCAGCGACGCCGGCTTGAAACTGGAAAGGAGGGGCGGTGGGAGGGCGTCCGGCCACTGCTCCCGCAGCAATCGGGCGACCGTGTAACCGGTTTCCATCTCACGCCCCGGCGACGGTTTGATTTCCACGTTTGCGCCCATCCCGAGCGTGGCAAGCAGACGTACGGTTTCCTCCAGTGTGGGAATAGTCTCGCCGGTGAATTCGTCGGAATACCATTGGCCGGCATCTAAACCGGTCAGATCGGCGGCCGCATGAACATCGACGGGCCCTTCGCCGTCGGTGGTGCGGTCCAGCGTATCGTCGTGCAGAAGCACGGGAATTCGATCCGCCGACAAATGGACGTCGAATTCGACCCATTCGACGCCGAGCGACGCCGCTTTTCTAAACGAAGCGAGTGTATTTTCAGGCGCGTGTCCGGCGGCACCGCGATGGCCCATGATACGGGGAAGGTTCAACGCCTTGCGCTCCGACACTTTTTGCGTCCTAGGGAGCTTTGACCGGTTGTGCGGAGTGTTTTTATTTTTCACGCCCCCTGCCAATTCCCTGTGACCTTGGAGGTGGCGCCCGCGACAACCGGCCAAAACGGATAGGCTGCGCCAGCAAATTCCAGAGCCGCCTTTATCGAGTTTCTGAGATCATGGATACCATCACGGCGGCTTGGCGCAAAGGCCGAATCGCGAATCTTTGCAGCATGTTAGAGCTGAATCGTCAGGCTACCGATATAAGTTGCATAGGCCGCAAGCAATGCCGCACCTTCTGTTCGGGAAACGCGCCATCCGGTGACCATAATCGGCATCAGAATGACTGCTGATGCGAGCATGATCCATTGATCGACCGTAACGATATGTTCGGAAAACGGTAAAGGCCCGATAAGGGCGCCGGCCCCTAGCACGCCCAGAAATTTGAAGATATTGCTGCCCAACACGTTCGCGATGGCGATGTCGGCGTGGCGCCGGTACGCGGCGACCATCGTGGCAGCCAGCTCCGGGAGAGACGTGCCGAGCGCGACTAGGGTCAGCCCGATGACCGTTTGCGAGATGCCCGCGGCCTCCGCGATGGTAACGGCCGCGTCGACCAGCAATGTCGCGCCATAAGCAAGGCCTGCGAACCCGCCGACGATGTATGCCGCAATAGCCGGCATGCTCTTTGGGATACCGCTGGTTTCTTCGGCAAACTCTTCGTGCAGATCCGTCGAAGCGTCCCTGTGGCGTCTATCGTGCAGATAGCTCCACCACATGAACGCGACCAGCAAACCCAGCATAACGGCACCTTGCCAGGCGACGATTCCGCCCAAAAGGCCCAACGTGCAGAGCAGCAGCGCAGCGAGCAGCATCACGGCGCACCGAACGCGGATCGCATGCCAAAGGCCAGATCAAGGCGCCTGTGCCCAGGATAAGCAGGGTATTCGCGATATTGCTGCCGATCGCGTTGCCGACCGCGATGTCCGCATTGCCGGATAGAACCGCCTGGATGGTGACGATCAATTCAGGTGCGGAGGTGCCGAATCCCATCACGGTGAGGCCGATGACGGCGGTCGATACCCGCATGCTGCGCGCCAGGCCGATGGCGCCGCGCAGGGCGAGCTCTCCGCCGAAAATCAAGAGGATCAAGCCGAGAACGAGAAAGACAAATTCCATTGGTTTTCGAACGCTCTATTCTCGCCCGGCAGGGCGTTTTGATTTTCAATTCGGGCGCCAATATGCCGATCCGGGTTATACTATTGGCCCACGCCCGCATGAACAGCTGGCAACCGATACGATATGTTAGATTGTGTCCACGAGAGGGGTGTAACAGCATTTCAGCGACCGGAGTATTGCTAAATCTGTTGGGTGCGATCGCCCTGCTCTTATGGGGCATGCGCATGGTCCGTACCGGGGTTACGCGAGCGTATAGCGGGGAATTGCGTCGCGTACTCGGTCGCTATCTCGGCAATCGGTTTGCCGCGTTCGGCGCCGGTTTGGGTGTGACGGCCGTGTTGCAGAGCAGTACGGCGACCTGCCAGATGACCGCGTCCTTCGCAGGTCAGGGGCTCGTTGCCGCGGCGCCCGCATTGGCGATCATGCTGGGTGCGGATGTCGGAACGACGCTCGTCGCCCAGTTGTTCAGTTTCGACGTTTCGTGGATTTCGCCGGTCTTGATATTGGGTGGCGTCGTAATCTTCTACGCCACGTCCGGAAAGCGTGCGCGCAGTCTTGGGCGAATTACGCTGGGGCTCGGGCTGATGTTGCTTGCGCTCGGGTTGATCGTCGGCAGTTCCGCGCCGATGCGCGATTCGGAGACGGTTCGGACGGTATTCGCGGCGCTCGCCGGGGAACCGATCTTGGCCGTGCTCGTGGCGGCCCTGTTGACTTGGCTCGCGCATTCCAGTCTGGCCATCGTGATATTGATCGTGTCGCTGGTCGGTAGCGCCGTTATCACGCTCCCCTTGGCTGTCGCACTTGTCTTGGGGGCCAATTTTGGCGGTACGATGCCGGCGTTGTTGGCGACGCTCAACGCGCCTCCGGCGGGGCGCAGGGTCGCGCTCGGCAACGCGTTTTTTAAACTGGCTGGCGTTATCCTGCTGCTCCCGTTTCTAGGCGAAATCAGCATGTGGCTCCCCAGGATTGAAGCCGAACCCGTTCGCCAGGTGGTAAATTTCCATACCGCTTTCAATCTTGGTCTTGCGGCGGTTTTCATCGGTTTGACGGGCATGGTCGGGCGTTTGGCGGAACGCGTTATCCCAGACCAAGCGGCGGTTTCAAACGACTCGGCGCCGCGCTACCTCGATCCCTATATGATCAATCAGCCGACGGTTGCGCTCGCCTCGGCGGCGCGCGAGACGCTGCGGATGGGGGATACGTTGGAAGTCATGCTGCGTGAGGTGATCGAGGTCTTCCGCCAGGGCGAAAAGTCACAAATCTCGGAAATCGCGCGCATGGACGATACGGTCGACGATTTGCACGAAGCGATCAAATTCTACCTGACGGAAATCAGCCGCGAACCGTTGGACGAGAAGGAGAGCGGCCGGTGCGCGGATATCATGTCTTTCACCACGAACCTCGAACATATTGGCGATATCATCGACAAGAACCTGCTCGAACTGGCGTCGAAAAAGATTAAGTACGAGCTGCAGTTTTCCGAAGAAGGGCTTGCGGACATCGTGTCATTGCACAGTCGCGTCGAAGAAAATTTGCAGCTTGCGATGAACCTGTTCGTCAGTGGCGACCGCGATCTTGCGCGGCGGCTTTTATCGGAAAAAGATCATTTCCGTGATGCCGAGCGGCAGGCCGCCGAAAGCCACCATGACCGGCTGCGCCACGGTTTGCGCGAGAGTATCGAATCGTCGTCGCTGCATTTGGATATTCTACGCGATTTGAAACGCATCAACAGCCACCTGACGTCGGTCGCCTATCCGATATTGGAGCAAGCTGGCGAATTGCGTCGATCGCGGCTGCGGAAACTGAAGCGGAAAAAAAAGAAACGATTATCCGAAAACTAAATTTGCGCTGTCGCTGATAGATCGCTCGAAAGCGGTTCCGATTCCGGGACGGTTTCCTGAAATGGTGCGGTTGCTTCCAGCCTGTCGGCGATGTCGGCAATGTTGGGGCAATCGAGACGCGAGAAAAAGCCGGGACGATTGACGCACCCGAACGACCAGAACACGGCAAGCGACAGGTCGGCTTGGGTCATGCGCTCGCCGCAAAGCCACGGCCCCTCGAACCGGTCTTCCAGCCAGTTAAAGCCGTCACGTACCTGGGTTTCGCAGGCGTCGATCCAGGGCCTGTGCCATTTTTCCTTCGGGCGAAATTGTCGCTCGTAGAGGACCGCCACGAGTTTGTCCATGATCCCGGTTTCGATGGCGAGGCAGGTGAGTACTGCTCTGCGTGCCGCACCGTTTAGCGGCGTCAGCGCCCTTTCCGGCCCGACAAGGTGATCGAGGTGATCCAGGATGGCCGCACTGTCGATCAGGAACTCCCCATTGTCGAGTTCGAGCGCCGACACGCGTGCAATCGGGTTGATGGCGGCGAGCGCTTTTTTCGATTCGCCGAACGGCATCATTGCGACATGCTCGTAGGGGATGCCGTAATGGCGCATCGTCACGGCGACGCGTCGTACGAAAGGAGAGGCGTAACGCCTGATTAACCGCATCGAACGGGCAACCTCAAATATTACGCTGCCGCGGATCGAGGACTTGCGGCTTCTCGAACGGCGGCATCTTGGTCGGCGGCACCGGCGGCGGGATGATCTCTATGTTGAGGTTGCCCAACTCTTCGAGAGATTTGGGAGAGAACGGCGTGGCGATGGTGACCGTCGATCCGCGCGACAGCGCGTCGTCCACCGCTTGCTCGAGCCGCTCCGCCAATTCCTGGCGCCACGGCAGGATGTAGTACCGTGGCTCCGGTGAAGTTTCGAGCTGCAGCCACAGATAAATTGCCTCGCCTTCCTCGAAACTGACGCCGAGAACGACGGCGCTCAGCGCTTCGCGTTCGAACCACTCGAAATCGATCGGCTTGGGCCGGCTCAGCAATTCCGTCAGCTCTACATAACCGAGCGGCATCAGAAGCGCGGTTGCGACCAGCGCCGCAACCCGGATAGGAGTCCGTCGCGGCGACCAGATCGCGATGGCCGCCAGCAGCGCGAAAAGGGCGATCGTCGCGGCGAAGAAATAGATCATGATTTCCATCACATCGGTTCCGTGATCAGGCGCCTGCGCAAGGTCGTGACGCTGTTCTCGACCAGGTCGCCCTTGCTGGTCAGGCGAAAGCGGAAGGCGGTCTCTTCCTGGTGGCGGCGCTTTAGCTTGACCAGGGTTTTCAGGATCTGTTTGGTCGATTCCAACTCCCGGCGGACGCTGACGACCACGGTTGCCGGTACGGTCATGCCCTCGGGTACCGGGCCGTACATATGCACGTTCACGATGTATTCGCCGGCGGGAATCCCTCGGCTGTAGGCGACTTCGTAATTCTCATCGGTGGCGTCGCCTTCCGTACCGAGATCGTCGCGCAGCAGGTTGAAGACCTGGTTGCCCAGATTCCAGAACCCGACGGGTGTGGAATTCGGCCCCATAACCCAGAGGTCGACATCGACTTCCTGGTGGGTCGGCCAGTGCAATTCGACGATGACATTGCCCGGCGCCCTGTGGTCTTGCGCCTCGATTTCGGATTTGCGGAGGTGCGGCAGCAGCATGACCACCATCGCGACGAACCCGATCAGGGCGAGCATGATGACGTCACGAAAGATCGTGCCGGACGATTCCTCTTCGAAATCTTCAAGCTCGTTCACGGGCTTCTCCGAGTTCGATGATCGCGCCGATCAGGTTGACCGAGCCGGTCGTCAGGATGCGATGGTTGATCGTCAACCAGACGTAGAGGACCGCGCCGACCAGGGTCGTGTAGAGCGCAACCGACATGCCGCTGATCAGTGTCGCGACCATGTTCGCCACGCTGTCGATTTCGGTCGCCGCTTTCGGATCGACGCCGGACAAGGCGATGATGAACCCGATGACCGTGCCGATCAGGCCCAGGAAAACCAAACCGTTGGCGATCTGGCGGATCACCGCGACATTGTTGCCCAGTTTAAGGCGTAATGAGGAGGCGCCGAGGGTACGGCTGACCGCGCTGCCACCGTAGACCGTGGCGAGATACTTGGCCGCGCGCGAGCCTGCCCGCGGCGCGCCGGTGCGAATGTCGTTCAGCTCTACGCTGGTACGCCAGACCCGGTTTCCGCAAGACAGTATTCCGATCAGGAAAACCAAAAATATCACAAGGGAAAGTTCCATCGTGATCGGCACGAAAATGCCGTCCAGCCAATCTTGCAGATACGCTGCCATGAGCAGGGCGAGCCCGACCAGATTGACCAACAGGAACCGCAGAAATAGTAAATATCGGTGCGGCTTCGAGATCAGTTCCATTTTCGTTTCGACTCCCAACCCAACAAGCTACCATCGCCGTAACGTGGCGCATAACATACCTGACACATCTAGCAAATGTAGTGCGGATCAAGAAATCGGGAAGTAGGGCAATGAGCGACCGTTTCGACGCGATTATCATCGGAGCCGGCATTATCGGCTGTTGCATCGCCTATGAATTGGCCAAGCGTGGCAAGCGAACCCTGAATATCGATAAACTGCCGGCATCGGGGTATGGCTCGACGAGCGGGTCCTGCGCGATCATCCGAACGCATTATTCTACGGTCGACGGCTGTGCTCTTGCCTATGAGGGCGTTTTCGTTTGGCGGGAGTGGGCCGGCTATATCGGCGTCGACGACGACCGCGGATTGGCGAAATATCACAATACCGGCTGCGTTGCCATGCGGACCGAATCGAATGAGTTCCTGCGGCCGATGTGCGAGCGCCTCGATGTCATCGGCATTCCTTGGGAGGACTGGGACAAGCAGAAAATTCTGGAACGCCTACCGTTCTTCGATCTGCAGCGCTTCGGACCGGCCAAGCGGTTGGACGATGCCAAGTTCGGCGAGGCGTCCGGCGGTTCCGTCGAAGGTGCGGTTTTCTTTCCGGACGACGGCTTTGTCAGCGACCCGCAGCTTGCCACCCATAACGTGCAATGCGCAGTGGAAGCGGTTGGCGGCAAATTCCGGTTCAATGCCGAAGTTGCGGATATCCGACCCGCGGACGGCCGCGTCACCGGCGTCACTTTGACCGACGGTTCCGAGATCGACGCGCCGATTGTCGTCAATGTCGCGGGTCCGCATTCGTCGCGGATCAACGCCATGGCAGGCGTGCAGGCGGATATGAACATCGGGACCAAGGCGCTGCGCCAGGAAGTCGCGCACGTGCCGGCTCCGGAGGGGTTCGATTTCGAGCATGCCGGTTTTGTGATTACCGACAGCGATATCGGAACTTACTGCCGGCCCGAGACCGGGAATCACATCCTCATCGGCAGCGAGGATCCGGAATGCGATCCGCGCGAGTGGGTCGATCCGGACGATTACAACCGCGACTTTACCGATCAATGGACGACGCAGGTGCATCGCCAGGCGCAACGTATCCCGACCCTGCCGATTCCGAGCCGGATGCGGGGCGTGGTCGACCTCTACGACGTGTCGGACGATTGGATACCGATCTACGACCGGTCGAGCCTCGACGGCTTCTACATGGCGATCGGCACCAGCGGCAATCAGTTCAAGAACGCGCCGGTGGCGGGCGCCATGATGGCGGAACTGATCCTCGCCTGCGAAACCGGGCACGATCACGATGCCGATCCGGTACGATTCGACCTGCCGCATATCGGGCGCACGATCGATGTCGGATTTTATTCGCGGCGGCGCGAGATCAACATGGACAGCAGTTTTTCGGTATTGGGCTAAGACGAAGATACGGAGGAGACGTAAAATGCGTGTGGTAACGCTGGACGATATTCCCCATGAGGACCTGGGCGAAGCGACGCCGATCGCCGGCTGGGCGGGCGGGTCCGTGACCCGGTCGCGCCAGACCATCATCCCGGCCGGGGAGTCGGGCAACTATAATTGCAGCGTCGTCAATTTCACGAACGGTGCGACGACCGGTTGGCATATCCACGACTGCGACCAGATCCTCGTCGTGACCTCCGGCGCCGGTATCGTTGCGACGGAAGACGAGGAGATCGAAATCACGGTCGGCGACGTGGTCCACATCAAGGCGGGCGAGAACCATTGGCATGGCGCCAAGGCGGATACGGTGCTGGGTCACATCACCGTGACGGCGGTCGGCTCCAAGGCGACGTTCCTGTAAATTGCCCGAGACCTCAAAGGAGGCGAATGCGATGCTGCAAATCGGAATCATGATCGCTATTGCCGCCGCCATGTTCTGGTGGCTGCATCTCTGGATCGCCGTGGCGGGCGGGATCGTCGTCGCGTTGCTGATTGCCGCCAAACTGCGCGATGCGGCGAACCGGGGCCGGTATTTGATGATCTCTCAGGATGCAGAAGAGGACGAGGCGGAGCGTATCCGCAATCGCGATGCGACCTTCCTCTACGCCATGTGGATCGGGCTGACTGTTGCCGGTGCGGCGCATGCGGATAGCGGCGCCTATATGCATCACCAAGGTGGCGACCATGGTGGTGACTTCGGCGGTGGGTTCGATGGCGGCGGTGGGGACGGCGGTGGCGGGGGCGGCACTTTCTAACGCTCCTCTTTGCCCAACAGCGGCCTATCGGGATAGGGGACTTCAATTTGGGCTGGATAGGTGGCACAATGGGAGATTGCGGCTCAATGCCGCGGTCAACGGGATGTTCAGACATGAACCATAGCGTTTCCGCCGTCGCGCAAGCGAGTATTTGGATCATGATCGTGGTGCTGGCTTTGATCATGCAGGTTATGCCGCTGCTGTTGATCCTGACCCTGTTCAATATTGCGGTTGGCGTATCGTCGACGGCGATGCTGATCATTATTCCGACAGCGCTTTTCGGTATGCTCCTCGTCGCGTGCAACGTTGCGGAAAAACGCCGGAAAACAAGGCTACCGGCCCCGTTACCAGTCTTTACGCCAAGGCCGCATCCCGACAAGGCCATGCGGCATACGGCGGTTTGCGTGCTGCCTTATCTTCGGCGCAGCCGTTTCTTCTAAAATTAGGGTTTAGCGCGATCCGAAGACACTGAGCGTGCGGAGAGTCATCGCGCCGCCGCCATTCACCATGGTGAACCCGGACCAGTTGTCGCGGAACGTCAGATCGGTGACGCGCATGGCCTCGGCACCATCCACGGACACCACCATCTCGCCATTGCGCGCCCGCGTCCATTTGACGGCATGGTCGGCGCCGTCGGCCAGAGTCGCGGTTCCCGTCGCGATTGTGGTTTGGCCGCTCGCGCCGCGCCGTTGCAGGCGCAATCCTTCGATCGGATCGTAGTCCAGAAAATACCCGGCACGGCGTTGCGGCCCTTGAAACAAAGCGAGGGTCAATGGTCCGGCAGTCGTTTCCATGGCCAGCTTAACGTCGAGCGAAAAGGCATTTGAGAGCGGTTGCTCGAGATACGCCTCGGCAGGTATTGGCGGCGGTGGCGCTACGGGCGGCGGCGTGGGTTGCGACGATGTCTGTGATCCGGCTTTCTTCGGGTTCAGGATTTGGCCCAGCAGGCGCAGCGCGATGTCTTCGCCCCGCACTTTACGTTCGGGTTCCGGTTGCGCCGCTTGCGGTGGCGGCGCTTTCGGGGCGACCACCTTGCTGAACAGGCCGCCTTGCCAATCCATTTCGAATTGGCCGGATGCGATCGTCCAAGCGGGGTTCGCGGTGTAATCGCGGTCTCGAAAATCCTCTTGTACCAAAACATCCGGCCAGGGATTGCCCTACCGATCGGCCAGCGCCCGCAGATCGTCGAGGAAGCGCGGGTCCGCGGCACGCGCGCGCGCGGCTTCGTCCACCAGGCGCCGCAGTTCCTTGGTTAGGGTCTGCACTTCGTCCTGGCCTGTCTGTCAGGTGCCGTAACGCGGCTTGTCTTGCGCCGCGGCGGCGGAGACCGAAATCGCAGCGAGAATTGACGCAATGACAAGACGACGCATCTGAAATCCTTTCGCGTCAAGAATAGGCGCAACCGCGCCGGATTTGAACCGCAGATTGCCATTGCCGGGTTCGATGGACAGGGGATGTTTGACACGCCTTCCGCCCGCCGTTTCAATCCCGGCAACACAATTTCGAGGGGGATACTAGTCATGGCGCACGATGCGCGCGGTTTGGAACTGACGACCGATAGCGAAGCGGCGGTCGCCGCGTTCAACACGACGGTGCAGCGCTCGTTGGAATACCGGGTGGATACGCCGGAGCATATGCAGCAGGTGCTCGACGCGGACCCGGATTTTGCCATGGGGCACTGTCTGAAGGGCTTGCTGCTGACCGGTTTTCAGTCGACCCGCATGCGCGATGCGGTGGGCGAGTGCGTCGCGGCGGCGGAAGCTGCGGCTGCAACGGCGAATTGGCGCGAAAAAGCGAACATCGCCGCCCTGCGCGCGCTGTATGAGGGCCAGCGCCGCAAGGCCTGCGATGTCTGGGACGATATCCTGATACATCATCCGACCGACCTGCTGGCCTTGCGGCATCTGACCCATGCCTTGTTCTGGAGCGGCCGCAGTTTCGAACTGCGCGACGCGGTCGCGCGCGTGGTCCGGTCCTGGGACGAGTCGGCGCCTGGATACGGTTTCGTGCTCGGCATGTACTCCTTCGGGCTCGAGGAATCCGGCGAATACGCGCGGGCCGAGGCGAAGGGAAAACAGGCGGTCTCGCTCAACCGTCACGATCTCTGGGCGGTTCATGCGGTGGCCCATGTCCTGGAGATGCAGGGGCGGCTCGAAGACGGGATCGACTGGTTGACCGAATCGGGACCGGACTGGGCCGATCGAAATCCGTTCAAGAGCCATCTCTGGTGGCATCTCGCGCTCTATCATCTGGAGCGCGGCGAATTCGAACGGGTCTTCAAGCTCTACGACCTGGCCGTGCGGACCGAAGGGTCGGACTTCTATATCGAGATTCAGAATGCCTCGGCCCTGCTGTGGCGGCTCGATTTCCTCGGCGTCGATGTCGGCGGCCGATGGTCGGAACTGGCCGACACCTGCGAATCGCGGATCGGCGATATGGGCCTCGGATTTACGACCACGCACGACATGATGGTCCCATTCGTAGGCGCAGGCGGTTCTGTCCGCCACCCGGAGTATGATCAGCTCCCGATGGCAGGGATCGAGCGAACTTCCTCGGACCACGTGCTCGCGCAGGGCGGCATAGCTTCGCATGAGTTCCGGATTGCGCGCGATAACGTTGTGAACGTTGAGCGGTTGCCC
>JAKZTB010000368.1:0-4221 GCA_047517345.1 Alphaproteobacteria bacterium | reverse complement strand
GTCAATGCAAGACGTACCGCTTCCCGTTTGAATTCTTCACCGTATCGTTGTCCCATGGTCTGTCTCCTTGATTGCTAAACTTGCTATCAAGTATCCGGAACTAAACCGTGACAAGACCAGAGCGCTAGATCGCCTTATGAATCTTGTCAATGCGAGCGCTATAAAACGACTAAGAGCTCAAATTCGTGTGAGCAGAACTCTAATATTCAGCGGCGATAGCGCAAGCATCCGGAGAGAAGAATTTGGAAAACTGGGGTTGGGTTTATCTGACGTTCATGGCATCCGCCGCACAGGCCGTTCGAACGGGCGGTCAAAAGCACCTCACGCAACATATGAGCACACTCGGCGTTACGTTGGTGCGTTTCGTCTACGGTTTGCCGTTCGTAGCAGCCTATTTCTTCTTCCTGCTGTTCGCATACGACAAGGAAGTTCCCGCGCTGACGCCTTATTTTCTCGGCTTTTGCCTGCTCGCAAGCATCGGCCAAATACTCGCGACGATGTTGCTGATCTATTTGTTCTCTTTCCGGAATTTCGCGGTCGGAACGACATACGCGCGCACCGAGGCCTTCCTGACGGCCGTCGTCGGCGCCCTGTTTTTCGGTGAAGCGTTCAATCTCCAAGGCTGGCTTGCCATCGCGATCAGCGTCGCCGGGGTCGTCGTTATAACGGTCGTCAAAACAAACCTGGACAACGGTCGTTGGATTGCGCGCGTTTGGAACAAATCCGCAATCATCGGCTTGGCATCCGGGCTTTGCTTCTCCTTGGCGTCACTCTCGATCCGTCAGGCTTCGCTCTCTTTCGGGAGCGATACGGTGCTGTTTCCGGCCTCGCTGACGTTATTGACGATGGTAATTATGCAGTCGACGATGCTCGGCATTTATATCGCCGTAAAAGAACGCGCTCAGTTTGCCGTTATGATCCGCGAATGGAAGGTCGGCACTTTTATCGGCGCCACCAGCGCGCTCGGCTCGGTGGGCTGGTTTACCGCATTCACGCTCCAACAGGCATCCTTTGTGAAAGCGCTGGGTCAAATCGAGTTTATTTTTACGTTGGCGATTTCGGTTCTAATTTTTCGCGAACGGTCATCGCTCGGCGAGCTATTCGGCATGTCGCTTGTCGTCGTGGGTATCGTGTACCTCTTGGCCGTCGCGTAGCGCGGAGGCATTCTGTTGAATATCCGATTAATTTCGGTATTTCCAGACCGGCCGCGCCAATGCTGTATTGGGCCGTAATTTCGACCGCTTAGAATTCCCAGATTTCCGAATTCTCGCGATGTTCGAGGACAGAACTGTCCTCCAAGATCCGGAAAACTTCGTTAATCAGCTGTTCCGCGGAAAACGGCTTCGCCAGAAATGCTGTTACACCGCGGTCAATCGCACGCTTTACCGCTTCTTCCGTATCGCGCACGGTAACAAGGATAAACGGAATTGCGGTACGGCTATCGCGAATATTCTTGAGGACTTCGAGGCCGTCCATTCCGGGCATGATCCAATCGCAGATCACGAGATCGAACTGTTCGCCTTCCTCGAATTTTCGCCACGCCGCGAGACCATCCCGCGCCGTCGTGATTTTAACAAATCCGACCGCATCCAAATATCCGACGATAAGTTCACGCATTATTTCATCGTCTTCGACGACCAATATCCGCGCATGCGTGAAATCGCTATCCGTCAATTCACCCTACTTTTTTCAGAAATAATTCATACCCGTATAGGTTAGAGGCTATTCACTCATTTTTCAATTAGTTCCGGCCTATTCTTTCACGCATCCTGGGGATCCATTTTTATCAAAAGAAGCCCTCTCATCCGGTGAGGGCGCGACGCAAAAAAGCACAAACCGCGCCGCACCTGCAGACCGCGGTGCACTAATCGCCGGTCCTCGTCCCGTCGAAAGATTTCGCCCTTACGTGTTCGTGATCATCTCCAACACAGAATCCAAAGCCTGGTCTGCGATGATTCGAATTTCGGCGTCGGTACGATCCTGTATCGGATGCGGGACGTAAACGATTGCGGGATCGAACCCGAGAGCCCGTCCCTGCGATAACGCCGCTTCTTCGAACGCCGTTGTGGCGATCATCCCGCCCGGGACACCGCGGCTATCGAGATCTGCAATGTCATGCAAACTGCACGACGTGCAGGAGCCTCAATCGGAGAGCGCTTCGACAACGACGTCGCATTCTGTCGCGATCGCCTGCGCAACGCTGACCGGAGCGACCTTGGTATTCGTCGGCTTGGCATAGCGCCGGACTTTGAGGCCACGCGATACCATCCCTTCTTCGAGCTGGTCTAGAAAGACGTCGCCCCGAGCCTTCCCTATGTCCAGCAGCGCGATCGTCCTGCCGTCGAGCGATTCCGGCGGCGCGACGCGTTCACGCTTCGCCGGAGCCGATTCGGCGGTCGGATCGAGTAGAACCGTTCCTTCCTTCATGTTCCAATCTCCTTGGTTACCATTTCACTGCCTCGTTCGCCGGTCGCTGCCCAACCACCGACAATGGCAGACATCATCCCCGCAATGCCACCGGCGCGTACGATATTGAGACCGCCGGGCCGGAATTTGGGGAGAGTTTGGTCGGCCAGATGTTCCGGAATTCCTTCAGCGACGCCACCGGCGCCGCGGACCAATTCGCGGCCCGGCAAACGCAACACCTCTTCGAAAGCTTCCAGGGTCTGCGCCTTCGACCAGCCGGCCTGACGGTAGGTTCTAAAATGCTCCGGCGACATCACGATAAGCGCATCATGCGCGCCGGCCTTTTTTGGATGGCCGATCGCGCGCAACGACATGGCGAGCGATCGCGTCAAAGATTCCGGCGTGCGCGAAAGCTGGTCGAAGCAACCGAGGAGCCCCTCTCCGCCATACAGCGTAACCGCCGAAACGCCCGGGGAAAGCCCACGCTCTACCGACATCGGGTCCCAATGCGGATCGGTGTCGTCTTCGGCGAAGCAGTAGGTGTACTTGCCGGGATTGCCCAGGGTCGCGCGGTCGATTCCACCAGGAACACCGCCGCCGACATTGCGGATTACAAGCTGCAGGGCACGGCCGATCGTGGCGTTGGCCCGATTTCCCTGGCCCAACGCATTGCCACCCGAATTCATGCCGATCGCTTTCGCAATAGGACCGTTGACGATCACCATCGGGCCTACGAAATGCGTCGTGCACAACATGCCGTGCATACAGAATTCCGGTATCAGAGCGGCTTCCACCGCTGCCAGCAAAACCGGCAAATATTCAGGTTTGCAGCCAGCCATAACGGCATTGATCGCGACCTTCTCCACCGTGCACGGGACAAGGTTCGGCGGTACGTTTCCGATCACTTCGTCTGCCGAACGCGTTGTGCCCGCTAGCATGCGTACGAGTCTAATTTCCGTTGGCGGTACGACCGGCAATCCGTCGCTCCAGCCGCGCTCGAAGCAGGTTTCCAAGTCATCTTCCAGCGGCCCCAATTCGATGCGGCGTGCGGTGATTTCGACATCGCCGAATCGGACCGCCAATGTCTCCGCCATGCCGGGCTCGACACTCATCGACCCGCAACCGGGTCGGAATTCCGGCAATCCTTCTCCCAACGATTCGATTCCCGTCAAGTCACGCCATTCCCCTTGATGCCATCCAACGGTTCGTGCGACCTCCCTACCTCCCTTCATGCGGATCAACGTCGGTACCGTTTCGATTTGCAGCCGGTAAGACTGTTCAAGATCGCTATCGTCGACGACGTCGTCGACACTCTCGGGAAAGGCGGGATCGTCTTGGCTGAAGACAAGGACAGGCGCAGCGCTGGTCGCAAGCTCGCGATAGACTGGCTCCAGCAAGGTGCAGGTGGGGCAGTCGCGTTTAGCGACGACAATCAATCCATCTGAAATTATCTGCATCGGCGCATCCGGTCTGTTGGTTGAACGCGCCAAGCCTAACGGATAGAGGGGATTACGTGCAAACCGTAGGAAGTATCTCCGGGCGCTCCAGGTATGCTGCGCGGCAACAATAAGATTTGCTGAAGTAAATGTCCCGAAGCCATAGTGTCCTGATCGTGAAATTCAAATGATTGAATTTCTCGTGAATCAGCACACTAACTATTTGAACCTAGTGTGATTCGTCGGTCGTGAAGAATACGGAATTTCAGCTCCATTGAACTATCATCGGAGCTTGGATTGTCAGGCATGATCTCCAGATGAAGGCGCAAAGAAGCCTGATCCATTTGAGGATGAGACGGAAGTTGTAGCCGGCGGCGGC
>JAKZTB010000367.1:0-19297 GCA_047517345.1 Alphaproteobacteria bacterium | reverse complement strand
CGATAGGATCGGGCGTATAATAAGAACAATCGCCTGTGCTGGTGGGAGAGCGTATTTATGACCGAAAATTCGAGTACGATGGATCGTAATCTGGCGCTGGAGGCGGTCCGGGTTACCGAAGCCGCCGCGCTTTCGGCTTCGCGGTGGATGGGCCGCGGTGACGAAAAAGCAGCCGATCAGGCCGCTGTCGACGCGATGCGCGAGGCCCTGAACAGCCTGTCCATCGATGGCACGGTTGTCATCGGCGAGGGCGAGCGCGACGAGGCGCCGATGCTGTATATCGGCGAAAAAGTCGGGAAGGGCGATGGCCCGAAAGTCGATATCGCACTCGATCCGCTGGAAGGAACGACGATCACCGCGAAGGGCGGCACGAACGCGCTGGCGGTGATCGCGATGGCCGAGGAAGGCGGATTCCTCAACGCGCCGGATGTTTATATGGATAAGATCGCCGTCGGCGGCGGGTTGCCGGAGGGTGTCGTCGATATCGATGCCGCGCCGATCGAGAATCTTAAAAACCTCGCCGAGGCGAAAGACAAAAGGATATCGGACCTCGTCGTCTGTATCCTGGACCGGCCGAGGCACGCCGATCTTATCAAGGCGGTTCGCGAGTCCGGCGCGCGCATCATGCTGATTTCGGATGGCGACGTTTCCGGTGTCATTGCGACCTCCAGCGAACGTAGCGGGGTCGACATCTATATCGGCAGCGGTGGCGCGCCGGAGGGCGTTCTCGCGGCCGCGGCATTGCGCTGCATCGGCGGCCAGATGCAGGGTCGGCTCTTGTTCCGCAACGACGATGAACGGGGGCGTGCGGCGAAGTGGGGAATTACCGATCTCGACAGGGTCTACAACATGCTCGACCTCGCATCGGGAGACGTCATGTTCGCGGCGACAGGCGTTACGGACGGTACGATGGTCAACGGCGTCCGGCGCAGGGGCGGCGGTGCGTTCACCGAGTCGATCGTCATGCGCTCCAAGAGCGGTACCGTGCGCAAGATCAGTGCCGAACATGATTTTACGCGCAAAACCGGCTTCCGTTTCGCCGAGGAATGAGCGAAGCGGACTCGGCATTCCTTGGGGTTACGCGCTCGTTAAGCGGCAAGCGATGGCGCGCGCGCGGCGAAGATGACCGGCTCGCCATGGCGCTCTCGCAGCGCTTCGATCTGCCGGAAGCCGTCGGCCGCGTTATGGCCGCGCGTGGAATCGCTTTAGACGACGCTGCCGCGTTTCTCAGTCCGGCGCTGAAGGATCAGTTCCCGGACCCGTCACACCTGAAAGATATGGACGTTGCCGTCGCACGGCTTGTTGCGGCTGTGCGTCACGGTGAAACGATTGGAATTTTCGGAGACTATGATGTGGACGGCGCGACGTCGTCTGCGCTGCTCTCGCGGTTTTTCGCGGCTGCCGACGGACGTACCAGGATATATATTCCCGATCGTTTGAAGGAAGGTTATGGGCCGAACGCGCCGGCGCTTGCCAAGCTGTCGGCCGAAGGCATTAGGGTCGTCGTCACGGTCGATTGCGGAATCACGGCGTTCGAACCGCTGGAGGAGGCTGCGGAATTGGGCTTGGACGTCATCGTCGTCGATCATCACGTCGCCGAGCCGCGTCTGCCGCGGGCCTGTGCGGTTATCAATCCCAATCGGTTGGACGATGACAGTCCGCACGGTCATCTTGCCGCCGTAGGCGTCGCGTTCCTGTTGGCCGTTGCCGTGAATCGGGGCTTGCGCGAGGCAGGCTGGTTCGCGCAAAGGGACGAGCCAAACTTGCTTTCGTTGCTCGACCTCGTTGCCTTAGGGACGGTGTGCGACGTGGTGCCGCTTTCGGGGCTGAACCGCGTATTCGTGCGGCAAGGTCTTTCGGTTATGGCCCGCCGGCGCAATCTCGGCCTAGCGGCGCTTGCCGACGTCGCCGGCGTCAACGAAGCGCTCAAGGCCTATCACGCCGGCTTCGTTCTCGGGCCGCGGGTCAATGCGGGCGGTCGGGTCGGCGAGTCGGGATTGGGCGCGGCGCTGCTTACCACGGAGGACGTCGGCGAGGCGCAATCGATCGCGAAACGGCTCGACGACTACAATCAGGAAAGACGCGCTATCGAGGCCTCGTGCCTCGAGGCCGCGATCGAGCGGGTCGAAACGGTGGCCGGCCGCGGAGAGCTCGACGATGGGCTGATCTATGTGGCGGCGGACGGTTGGCACCCCGGCGTCATCGGCATCGTCGCGAGCCGCCTCAAGGACCGATTCAACAGGCCCGCTTGCGTCGTCGCGTACGAGGACGGTGTCGGCAAAGGGTCGGGCCGTTCCGTGCGCGGCGTCGATCTCGGCGTCGCCGTCGTCGCGGCGCGCCAATCGGGCTTGCTGATCAATGGCGGTGGCCATCCCATGGCTGCCGGCTTCACCGTGGACCGCAGCAAGGAGGCGGCGTTTCGCGCCTTTCTAAGCGAACGGATTGCGGAAAATGTGGGCAGCGAAGGCATCGTCGCGGAGCTTGGTATCGATGGCTGTTTGCAACCGGGCGGCGCCAGCGTCGAATTCATCGAATCGCTGGAGCATTTGGCGCCCTTTGGCGCCGGCAACGCGCGGCCGCGTTTCGTTTTTCCTGCGGCGCGCGTTTTGAAAGCAGACATTGTGGGCCGGGATCACGTCCGTTGTTTCATCGGCGGAGAGGATGGCGGCCGGATAAAGGGCATCGCCTTCCGTGCCGTCGATCACCCGCTTGGCCAGGCGCTGCTGGCATCCGGTGGCATGCCGATGCATATCGCGGGACATTTGGAGCGTGACAGCTGGCGTGGCCGAAACGAGGCACAGATGATTATCGAAGATGCCGCCAAGGCGGTTTAGCGGCGGCTGGTTGCTTAGAGTCTGGCTCGTAATATGTTGCTGTTTTCATTGGCGATAGTCGAGTCGGATGGCAGGAGCGGCGCGCCGGACGATGCCGGGCATCGGCCAAGGGTCGCGACGCACCAGCCGGCCGAGAAGCGCCAACCTTCCGGGTGGCCTTTGTTTAATCGCTGGACTGCGTCAGCGTCCGCTTGCGATGCCGCCGGCATCGCAGCGCAAACCCTTCCTAATCAGCGAGTAAACAAAGGCCATGAAATCAACAACATATTACGAGCCAGGCTCTTAGGCCTTCAATCGCGTGGCGACCTGCGTCATTTCATCGATGACGCGGACCGTTTGCGCCGCGGACGAATATGCGCGTTGCGCGATTACCATATCGCTGAACGCGCCCGCTAGATCGACGGTCGATACTTCAACGCCATTTGGGACAAAATTTGCGAAATCCGAGAGATTCGCTTCAACCAGGCGCACATCGCCTGAGTTCGGATTCACGGTGAAGTATGTCCCTTGCTCGGGGGTAAGCGCGTTCTGAGCTCGGGCTAATGCGATTGGCAGCTTTGCAATGCCTTGGTTGAGGCCGTTGCTGAACAGGCCGATGACCTCCCCGTCGGAATTGAACGATATGTCGGTCAAAATGCCCGCCCTATTGCCATTGGCCGCCGTGGTCTGCGGCGTAAAACTGCCGCCGAATTGCGTCATGCGAGAAAAATCGACCGCTATGGTACTTGCAGCCGCTGCCGCTGGATTGGTCCATGTGATCCCGACGCTCTGACTGATCGGGGCGACGATGTTGCCGGACGCATCGAATGTCATTGACGCAGGGGTTCCGCTGGTGACCGTGCCGTCCACGGTTGAAACAGCCAAATCCCAAGTGTTGAGTGCCGCGTTCTTTGTAAAGTCGAAAAGCAATGTGTGCGTATTCCCAAGATTGTCGAATACACCGACATTGAGATCGAAATTGGCGCCCGTCGTGGATTCGGCAGACAGGTTTGCGGCCATCGTTGCCGTCGTCGTCGCCGCTGCCGCCGAACCGACGGCGCCGGAATCGATGCGGATCGGCTGTAGCGATGAGACGGTCGTACCGACGCTGAACCCGCCGGCGCCGTCGCTCGGCCAACCGAGAACGAAATTGCCATTCTGGTCTGCAAGGAACGCCTGCTCGGATCCAGCCGCGCCGACGACGCGGCGGTCGAGCGAACCCGCCCGGGTGAGTTGCGTGTCGCCGGACAGGTCTTGAAGTGTATTCGTAACCAAGAATCCGGTGCCGTCGATCGCGATATCGAAATTGCGGTTCGTGCTCAGGATGGTGCCCTGGTGCTCGATCAGGTTACGTGTCCTGCTGTTCAAACCGCTAAACTGCTCGAAAATCGAGCCGTCGCCGGTATGTACCATCTCCGCGAACTGCGTGTCGGTCGCCTTGTAGCCGTCAGTGGTCAGGTTGGCGATATCCTGACTAATGCTGGCGAACGCTTCGGTATGACCCCGAAGCGCCGAAATACCCGATGCGAAGAACCCAAAAGCCGTCATGCGCCAAATCCTTTGAGGCGAAAAATTCCATCGTCGTGACGATCTCGAGCGATAAGGATGCAAGCGTGGTGCCACCGATATGATGAATTTTCGTGCATAAATTACAAATGGTTAGAGCTTGATGGCTCAGTTTGCGCCTATGCGGAAGAGGCAGAATGATCCCGCGCGGGGCAACAGGTGCCGGGCTGGGCGAGACGTCGAAATTGGCCGTGCGGCAGGGGTTGACCAATGGTGCCGCGCCCCTTAAATCTGCGTGCCCAGTGTCCCCATCGTCTAGAGGCCTAGGACACCGCCCTTTCAAGGCGGCAACACGGGTTCGAATCCCGTTGGGGGCACCACTTTTCCTTTTTCAGACGCTTCAGTAAAGTTTGCCGGTGGTGGCGACGCGCGGAGCGGATTCGGCGCAACGCGGAGAAGAATATCCGACCATGCCGGCGGCAGTTTAATCAAGGAAAGGAAATATTATGAGAGAACTCTTCCCGGAAGACCCCCGCGATTTACCGCCCGACCGCTGGGCGCGGATGGGGTTGAGCGAGGTCGAGTACCGCGAGATGCGCGCCGGCAAGATGGCGCGGGAGGAGCAAGCGCCCGAGGTCGGCGCGATTGCGCCGGACATCAAGGCCGAACGGTTGTCGCAAGACCGGACCCGGACGGGTGAGATGTACCGTCTGTCGCAAAGCCGCGGCGAGCCGGTCGCCTTGATCTTCGGGTCCTACACCTGACCGCCCTTTCGCGAACACGCTGTGCGCGTGAATGAAATCTACAAGGAATTTTCCGACCGGGTTGCCTTTTATCTAGTCTATATCCAGGAAATCCATCCGATCGACGGATGGCAGGTCCCGGCCAACCTCAAGGACGATGTTCTGTTCACGCAGTCGCAAAGCAGAGACGAACGGGCCGAGATGGCGGGTGTGTGCCTGCTGAACCTCAAATTCGAAATGCCGCTTCTGCTCGACAATATGGATAACCAAGCCGACCTCAAATACGCCGCACTGCCCGAGCGGCTGTACCTCATCGATGCGGCGGGCAAGGTGGCCCATCGCAGCGGGATGGGGCCATGGGGCTTCGATACCGAAGCGTGGCGCGCGGCGATAGCGCAGCTGGCCTCGTGATGGCTTGCCTTTGACTGGATCAGGATCGATGCAGGGCATCAATCCTGATTTGCTCTACGCCGCCGCTTCGGAGTCCCAGTTTTTGACCTCGCCGACATATTCGACGCCATAGAGATTGTTTAGGCCGTCGAACACTTCCGTGAACTGCTCGTTGGGCATGGTCTCGCCGTAATGCTCGACATACCATTTCCAGAGATTGATGCCGTGCGTGGCATGCGAGACGTTCGACGCCAGCGACAGATATGACGCATCCGAATTTTGCAGGAAGCTCATGAAGCCTGCTGTTTGCCTTCATGGACGAACAGATTGTAGCTTTCTTCATATTCCGCGAGGACCCTGTTCGCTTCGATATAGCTGTCGCGCAGTTTCATACGCAGATTCTCCCGTAACCCTTCGATGCGTTTTTTATCGTCGTGCCGCAAGGCCACGTAATCGGACGGGCAGCAAAGCGTGTTGCTCCCGACCCATTTGAACAGCGCTTTGAGTTCCTCGAGCAGATCGCCGAAACGGACCTGGTAGTAGCAGACGGCTTTCCAGGCGAAGAATATTTCGGGCGCACGATCGGCGTCGATTTGCATCGCTTTGATGAAGGGTTCGATGCCGTCGATATCCCTGGTTTCCCAGATTTCACCAGGAACCGTTCGATCTGTTTGTCCTGCGCGTTGCTCTGTGCACCGCCGAGTGCGCGTCCGACAAGCCGCGAAATCTTTTCGCGAATGGGTTCTCGTATCGCCTGCCATTCGTCCGCCGATATCGCGAAGTAGGCCGGGTGAATCACGCCATCCATGCCGGTCTGCTCGGCTTTGCTGCGGAAAATGAAAGGATCCAGGCTGTGCAGCGATTCAAGCAAGTGGAGGACTTTCAGGTCGTGAGCGATGCGTCTCATCATTTCCTTCGACGCCGCGCCGTTCGAAATCTTGAATGCCAGGGTTTTCTGGAAGCTCTCGTCGCCCAGGTTCACCGACTCGCCACCGTCGTAGACCTTGTCGAAATCATAGGGGAAGTAGACCGTGGTATCGATTTTGACGAGCTCGTCAGGTTTCTTTGCGTTGCCCTGGAAGCGTTTGAAAACAACGGTTTTATTCATCACGTCGGTCTTGAAGAGTCTGCCGACAGGGTCTTTGTCGCCGATTGTTTTTCCGATCGCGTAGCAATCGAGCGCGATCGAGCGACCGGAATCGATAATGTTGCTAAGTTGCGAGCGGGCTTTGGACATATGTTTTTCGGCCTCCCCCCAATCTATTTCGTGTAAGGGTTCGAACGATAGCCTGTCGGAGACTGATTTACATTTCGTTAACCAACATTCGCAAATTAACAGTAGGGCTCTTCCGCTTCAGCTCAAAGCAATACAGGGCGCACTTAGACGCGTACCGATAACAGTGTCGATTCTGCGGTTGGAAGAGAAAGCGGGGCGGCCCGCAGCCGCCCCGTTCACACGTTTAGTCGTCGCCGGCGCCGTTTGCAGCTTCGATTGCCGCCAACACTTTAGGCGGCGACATCGGCAGCTCCGTGAAGCGGATATCGAGTGCGTGCGACACCGCATTCGCGATCGCCGCCATCGGCGGAATGATCGGCGTTTCGCCGATACCGCGAACGCCGTAGGGATGCTTCGGGTTCGGAACCTCGACGATGATCGTATCGATCATCGGCACGTCGGAGGCGACCGGGATGCGATAATCGAGGAAGCCGGTATTCTGGAGACGGCCGTCTTCGCCATAGACGTACTCCTCGTTCAAGGCCCAGCCGATGCCCTGCACCGCACCGCCTTGAAACTGGCCTTCGACGTAACTCGGGTGGATCGCCTTGCCGGCATCCTGCGCAACCGTGTAGCGCAGGATTTCGACATGTCCCGTTTCCGTATCGACCTCGACATCGACTAGATGGGTGCCGAAACTGGGTGCGGCGCCCTGCGCGTTGATCTGCGCATGGCCGGCGATCGGCCCCCCTGTCTTGTTCGCGAGCTTGGCAAGATCGGCCAGCGACAGCGGGTCGAACTCGCCCGCATTGGAGCCGGCCGGCTTCGCCATTCCGTCGTCCCACTCGACGGCTTCGATCGGAATCTCCCAGTACTTCGCCGCGCGGCCGCGCAGTTCGGTCTCGGCGTTGGTCGCGGCTTCGACCGCGGCGAGACCGTTCGAGAAGGTCGCACGGCTGCCACCAGTCAGGAAGGTGTAGCCCAGCGATGCGGTGTCGGCGATAATCGGGCGTACTTTTTCGTACTCGATGCCAAGCTCGTCGGCGACCATCATGCACAGCGATGCGCGCGAGCCGCCGATATCCGGCGTGCCGGACAGGACGCTGACCGTGCCGTCTTCGTTGACGTTGAGCGTGATGCAAGTCTCGCCGCCGATATTTAACCAGAAACCGGAAGCGACTCCGCGGCCCTGATGTTTGCCGAGCGGTACTTTGTAGTGCTCGCTGTCGCGGGTCGCTTCAAGTGTCTCGACAAGCCCGATCGGTCCGAACTTCGGTCCATAGGCGGCACGGGTGCCTTCCTTCGCCGCATTCTTGAGTCGGAACTCGACCGGATCCATGCCGATCTTATCGGCAATCTCGTCGATGACCGATTCTACGGCGTATTCTGAAATCGGCGCGCCGGGCGCCCGGTAGGCGGCGACCTTTGGCCGGTTGGTGACGACGTCGTAACCGATCGACAGAACGTTCTCCAGGTCGTAAGGCGCAAAGGCGCACATCGCGCCCGGTTGCACCGGCGATCCTGCAAAGGCGCCGGCTTGGTAATGGAGTACCGCCTTACCGGCCGTTATCTTGCCGTCGTTCGTGGCGCCGATCTTGATGACCATATTGGCTCCCGAGGTCGGACCGCTCGCCCGCATGATCTCGTCGCGGGTCATCGTCATCTTGACCGGTTGGGCCGCACGCGCCGAAAGGGCGAGGGCCAGCGGCTCAAGATAGACGACCGTTTTGCCGCCGAAACCACCACCGATTTCGGAAGATGTGACTCGGATTTGAGAAATGTCCATACCCAGGAGGCGGGCGCAATGCGCACGCACGACGAAATGGCCTTGCGTGGTGCACCACAGTTCGGCTTGCCCGTCTTCGGAGACGCTGGCCACGCAGGCATGCGGTTCGATATAGCCCTGATGGACCGGTGCGGTGTTGAACTCACGCTCGATGACTATATCGGCTTGTTTGAAGCCTTCCTCGACGTCGCCGACGGCGATTTCAAGCCGTTTCGCTACGTTCGATGGTTTCTCAGGCTTCGGATCGACACCTTCCGTGAACATATCTTCGTGCAGGATCGGCGCATCGTCCTTCATCGCTGCCATGACGTTGATGACATGCGGCAGGATTTCGTAATCGACGTCGATTAAGGACAGTGCTTCGTCTGCAATGGAGTTGCTCGTCGCGGCAACGGCGGCGACGGCGTGGCCGTCATACAGCACTTTTCCGCGCGCGAGGACATTAGTCGCGACATCGCGGTAGTTGACCTGCATTTCGCCTGCGGCGATGAGCGTGGTCGGTTGCTCCTCGAAATCGGCGGCTGTAACGATCGCTTTTACGCCCTGCAATGCCATGGCCTTCGAGGTGTCGATGGATTTGATACGCGCATGAGGATGCGGGCTGCGCAGAACCTTACCGACGATCATGTTCGGCATGCTCAAATCGGCACCGAACTTGGCGCGGCCGGTCACCTTGTCGACCCCGTCGGGGCGCAGTACGCGCGTACCGACATATTTCGTTTGTCTTGACTGGCCGTTACCTTGCGCCGTCGTCATGCTTCAATCTCCCGAATATCGCGGCCGCGTCATGGCGGCCCGATCATTTACGAATGATGCACGCGTCCAGCCGCGCCGACACTCGGTATCGGCGGGCCAGACAACGCACTTGGATCTATTTTATCGTTTGCCGAGGTGCCGCGTCGACACTTTACTTGCCCACCAAGCTATATTGAGCAAATTGGTTTGCCAGGATGGTTGTGGCGTCAGGTCTCCAGCACGACATCGTAGCCCCAAAGTGTCCGCAGATGCGCCAGCACCCTATCGCGGTCGCGCTCCGCGAGTGGTACGCCGTCGCGCATCGTGTGCTTGAGGCGTAGTTGGCGGTCGCCCAGCAGATCGACGTCGACCACCTGGATGTCCGGGTCGATCACGGCGACATCGTAGGTCCGGGCAAGCGCGTCGCGGACTTCGCGATAGCCGCGTCGATTGTGAATTGCGGCGACCGAATAGAATTTTTCCTCTGATTCATCCGCCAGTGAGAACAACCGAAATTTTCGTATAATTGTCGGGCTCAGGAATTGCTGAATAAAGGATTCATCGCGATAGTTCGCCCAGGCGTCTTTGAGAACCGCGCGCCAATCCTCCTTGCCGGCGATCGCCGGAAACCATTCCCGATCTTCGTCAGAAGGATCCTCGCAGATGCGCCGGATATCCGTCATCATCGCGTATCCGAGTGCATAGGGATTGATCCCGCCATAGCGTTGATCGTTGAAATCCGGTTGAGACAGCACGCTGGAATGGCTGTGCAGGATTTCCAAAATCGCGCCTTCCGGCAATAGACCCTTATCGTAGAGGGCATTCACGATGTAAAAATGAACGAATGTGGCGCAACCCTCATTCATGACCTTGGTCTGTTTCTGCGGGTAAAAATACTGCGCGATGTTGCTGACGATATGCAGGATGTCGCGTTGCCATGTCTTCAGGACAGGGCTGTAGATCTGGATGAAATGCAGCAGGTTTTCTTCCGGTAGCCGCAGCTTTTTCTTTCTTTCGAGCGCATCCTTCTCGGACGCAGCCTGCGGGCCCTTGTCCACGATTGGTACCGTTCGCCACAGATCGTTGAATTCGCGCTCTTCGTAGGCATGCCGTTCGCGCTCGCGTTCCTTTTTTTCGCGCAGCGACGGCTCCGGCGGGCGGCGGTAACGGTAGACGCCGTGGTCCATCAGCGCATGTGCGGCGTCGAGTATTTCTTCGACGGCCTCCGGTCCGTGCCGCTCCTCGCATTTGGCGATGTAGCCCTTCGCGAACTCCAGATAGTCGAGAATGCCGTCGGCGTCCGTCCATTGCAGGAACAGGTAGTTGTTCTTGAAGAAATGATTGTGCCCGAACGCGGCATGCGCCATGACCAGCGTCTGCATGGCCATGGTGTTCTCTTCCATGTTGTAGCTGATGCACGGGTTCGAATTTATCACGATCTCGTACGCCAATCCGCGCAGGCCTTTGTTGTAGAGCTTTTCCTCCTGCACGAAGTGCTTGCCGAAAGACCAATGCTGATACATCAGCGGCATGCCGATGGAGGAGTAGGCGTCGAGCATTTGTTCGGTGGAAATGATCTCGATCTGGTTGGGGTAGACGTCCAGCCCGAGGTCTTCCAGGGCAACCTCTTCGATCGCGTCGTAAGTGCGCTGCATCGTATCGAAGTCCCAGCTGGAGTCTTCGAACAACGGTTCAGCTTTTTTCACGCGCTTCGCCATCGCCTCAGATCTTTTCGTTCTTTTTCGCGAACAACTCACGGAAAACGGGATAGATGTCTGCAGGTGTACTGATCCGTTTCATTGCAAAATTCGGCCAGCCCTGGTGAACTTCGCGGTAGGAGCGCCACAACTCCGCCCCTTGTGTCTCGTCATTGATGATGTCGGCCTCGCGTTCGTCGAGAATCTCGATATAGGCGAAATATTGGCAGACCGGCATCAACGCGTCGTTCAACAGATCGACGCATTTCAAAGAATCGCCTGAGAAATTCTCACCGTCGGATGCTTGGGCTGCATAGATATTCCACTCCGACGGCGAATATCGCTTGTCCAAGACTTTCTGCATTTCGATTAATGCAGTGCTGACGACGGTGCCGCCGCTTTCCCTCGCATAGAAGAAGGTTTTCTCGTCGACTTCGCTTGATTCGTGCGTATGGCGGATGAAAACGACGTCGATGCGGTCGTATCGCCGTTTCAGGAACAGGTGCAGCAGGACGAAAAAACGCTTGGCGAGATCCTTCTCGCGCTCCCCCATCGACGCGGATGTGTCCATCAGGCAGAACATGACCGCGTTGGCGTTGGGTTCCGGCTTGGGTTGAAAATAGTTGTAGCGTACGTCGAGCGGATCGATATAGGCAATTACGCGCCGTTTGCGTTGCAATTCCTCAAGTATTTTGTGCAGCTCCTTGAGACGCGCCCATTGGTCGATGGTGGGTTCGGATACTTTTTTGAGCGCGAAAATCTCCTGTTGAACCTCCTCCATTCCTTCGTCTTTCGGGCGCTTCAATGCGAGGCGCCGGCCCAGACTGTGGCGCATCGTCTGTAAGACATTGATGTTCGCGGGCGAGCCCGCCCTGGAAAAACCCGCCCTGTGGTATTTGGTGGAAACGACTTCCTTCAGGTTTCTTTTAATAAGGTCGGGAAGTTCGAGATCTTCGAAAAACAGATCCAGAAACTCTTCCCGCGACAGTGCGAACACGAATTCGTCTTCCTCTTCGCCCTGGTCCGCGCCTTCCTTGCCCCCGCCGCCCGCGCCACCCGCGGGCGGTTTTTCGATCTTGTCGCCAGCTTGGAACTCCTTGTTGCCGGGCAGGACGCGTTCGCGGTAGCCGCCCTTGCCGCTATGCCTGAATTTCGGCTGCGAGATGCCCTTTGTCGGGATGGAGACGGTCTCGCCCTTGTCCGCGTCGGCGATGTTGCGCCCTTGAATGGCCTTGTCGACCGCACGTTTGACCTGCGAGCGCACGCGTTTGAGAAAACGCTGACGGTTGCCAAGGCTCTTGTCCTTGGGGTTGAGGCGCCGGTCTATGAAGTGATGGGGCATAGCTAGCCCTTTCCTTTAACCTCCGCGCTAACCTGCCTTGTTGACCCGCATGTACCATTCGACGAGACGACGGACCTGGCGCTTGCTGTAACCGCGTTCGATCATGCGCTCGACGAATTCATGGTGCTTGGCGTCCGTGTCCTTGTCCTTCTTGCTCCCGAAGCTGATTACCGGGAGCAAGTCTTCCACCTGACCGAACATCCGCTTCTCGATGACTGTCTTGAGCTTCTCGTAGCTCGACCAGACCGGGTTTTTGCCTTCGTTCTCGGCGCGAGCGCGAAGCGCGAATTTGACGACTTCGTTGCGGAAGTCCTTCGCGTTGGTGATGCCGGCAGGTTTTTCGATTTTCGACAGCTCCGATTCCAGTATCTCCCGGTCGTACATCTGGCCGGTGTCTGGATCCTTGTAATCCTGGTCTTCGATCCAGGCATCGGCGTAGGCGATATATCGGTCGAAGAGGTTCTGGCCGTAATCCCGGTAGGATTCCAGGTAGGCCTTCTGGATTTCGTGGCCGATGAACTCCGCGTAACGCGGCGCCAGTTCCGACTTGATGAAATCGAGATAGATGCCTTCGGTTTCCTCGCCGAATTGTTCGCGCTTGATCGCATTTTCAAGAACGTACATCAGGTGCACCGGATCGGCCGCGATCTCGTCGATGTCATGATTGAACGTCGCCGAAAGGACCTTGAAGGCGAACCGTGTGCTTACACCGTTCATGCCCTCGTCGACACCTGCCGTGTCGCGATATTCCTGGATCGATTTCGCCTTCGGGTCGGTGTCCTTCAGGTTTTCGCCGTCATAGACGCGGAGCTTGGATATGAGTGTCGAATTCTCATGCTCGCGCAACCGGGTGAGGACGCTGAAACGGCTCATCAGGCCCAATGTTTCCGGCGCACATTGCGCCTCGCCGAGCGCGCTGTCCTGAAATAGTTTTTCATAGATATTGGTTTCTTCGGTGACCCGCAGGCAGTACGGCACCTTGACGACGCTGATGCGGTCGAGGAAGGCTTCGTTGTTCTTGTTGTTACGGAACTGCTGCCATTCCGCTTCGTTCGAGTGCGCGACGATGATGCCGTGATAGGGCATGCCGCCAATATTCTCGGTGCCGGTATAATTCTGTTCCTGCGTTGCGGTCAGCAGGGGATGCAAGACTTTGATCGGCGCCTTGAACATTTCCACGAATTCCAGCAGGCCCTGCGTCGTCCGGTTCAGGCCGCCGCTATAGGCATAGGCATCCGGATCGTTCTGGCTCAGATGCTCCAGCTTGCGAATATCGAGCTTGCCGGTCAGGGAGGAAATGTCCTGATTGTTTTCGTCTCCCGGTTCCGTCTTGGCCACGCCAATCTGCCGTAGGCGCGACGGATAAAGCTTGACGATCGTGAACTTCGAAATATCGCCGCCGTATTCGTCAAGGCGCTTTACTGCCCAGGGCGAAATCAATGCCGAGAGTTTTCGCTTCGGGATACCGTATTTGTCTTCGAGCAGGTCGCCCATATGTTCGGCGTCGAACAGGCCGAGCGGCGATTCGTACAAGGGGCTGATCTCGTCGCCAGCCTTGAGTACGTAGATCGCCTGGTCTTCCATAAGCGCTTTTAGGTGGTCGGCGAGGGTCGATTTGCCGCCGCCCACAGGGCCGAGGAGATAGAGGATTTGTTTGCGTTCTTCGAGACCCTGGGCGGCGTGACGGAAGAATCCGACGATCCGTTCGATCGTGTCTTCCATGCCGTAGAGATCTTTGAAGGCGGGATAGCGCTTGATGGTCCGGTTCAAAAAGATGCGACCGAGTCTTAGATCGGAACTCGTGTCGATAATCTCCGGTTCGCCAACCGCCGCAATCATCCGCTCCGCAGATGTTGCATGCATCATCGGGTCTTCGCGACAACCTAAGAGAAAGTCTTGTAGGCTTAACTCATCCTGATTTCCACGGCTGTAGAGATCGGAAAAGACATCGAACACTTCCATTTTTGCCGGCTCCTTTGATTATCTATCGCGCTGCGCACCTCATTGCTGTTCCTCCCTCCCCAAAAGACTCTTTCCCAAGAATCGAACCCATGAATTTAACTTAGGTCTTTTTTGTTCACCGTCCAAACACAAGATATTGAAATATCACGAAAAAATTATGGCCGATTGTCGTTAAGAACCCTTTAACCCCCAGAAAACATAGCAATCCATGCGGTTAATTCTGGATCGAGAATGTGTCAACTTTTAGAACTGAACATTATACGAGTTGGAATGCCGGCGCATTGATCACCGTCACAGGGCCGTGATTCGCAGCATTTTGGCGATATCGGGGTAATCGCTCGTCGGCGTTCAAGCGTTCGCCCAACACACCCTCAGACTTCTCCGCGTGCCTCTTTGAGTATGGAAGCGGTGGCGTCGGCCAGAACCTGACAGCCCGCAACGATGTCCTCGTCGTGGCTGTCCTCGCCGAACGCATGGCTGATCCCCTTGATCGATGGGATGAACAGCATCGCGCAGGGCAGCTTCTCATGGATCACCATGGGATCGTGACCGGCGGCGCTCGTCATGTGGCGCCATTTCCCGGGCACCAGCGCTTCGGCAGATTGCGCAATGTGCCCCTGCAGGTTCGCGTCCATATTAGAGGGGCGGATCGGCGTTCGTGCGCGGGACGCTTCGGCCTGAATTTTGCCGCGTCGGTTAATCTCCGCGACCAGCTCTGCGACGATTTCTTCGAACCTGTCCAATCGACCTTCGTCTTGGTCCCTGAACTGCAGCGCCATTTCCGCGTAACCGGGAACGATCGAAGAGGCGCCCGGTTCGATGTTCGCATGACCGATGGTCCAAACCGTGCGTTCGTCCGCAACCTTCGGAAATTCCTCGTTGATGCGATGGGCGACTTCGAACAGTGCGGTGGCCGCGTCGCGGCGGCGAGACATCGTCGTCGTGCCGGCGTGGTTCTGTTCGCCCTGAAAGGAAATCGTCATGCCGCGAATGCCGACGATTGCGGTTACGACGCCGATTTGCTCGCCGGCGTCCTCCAGGTAGGCGCCTTGCTCGATATGCGCTTCGAGATAGCCGACGTAGCGGCCTTCCTCGATGGTCTGCCGCGGAACGTTGTCCAGTTTGGCAGCCCGCAGGGCGTCCGCCAGCGGCGTGCCATCGCGGCCGGTGGCCGCGGCTTCGGCGGCTGGGTCCAGCACGCCGCACCAAGAACGGCTGCCCAGGCAACCGATAAAATTGCTTTCTTCGTCCTGCCAGGAGACCGCGTCTACCGCCAGATGTGCGGTGCCGGGCGCCTCGGCGCAGGCGCGCGCGATTTCCAGCCCGTAGATCACGCCGAGCGCGCCATCGAGCCAGCCGCCGCGGGGCTGGGTGTCGGAATGCGACCCGATGATGAGCGCCGGCCCGTCGTTTCGCGAGCGCCCGAAAACGTTGGAGACGCCATCGATCGACGCGTTTAGCCCCGCTGCGGTATATCGTTCCATCAACCAGTGCCGAGACTCGATATCCGCTTCGCTGAGGGCGGGTCGAACGACACCCGTGTCGACCGCGCCGAAGGTACGCAGTTTGCGCAAGTCGCCCAGCAAACGGTCCGCGTTGATTTTCGGCATGTATGGCTCTCCTGTGACTGTTCCGGACGTGCGTCAGATGCACAAGATCAGTAAGGACGGTCACCCACGACAGTCGTGCGGTGCATATGCCGCGAATATTCCGGCGGCGGGGGTTCGGCGATATGCATGCAGCAGCGGTTATCCCAGAACACCAGGTCGTGCAGTCGCCATTTATGGCGGTACACGAACGCCGGCTGAACGCTGTGTTCGGTCAATTCCGCAAGCAGGGCTTCGCTTTCAACTTCCTCGATCCCGAGTATGCGTACGGTGTGGGCCTGGCTGACATAGAGCGCCTTGCGCCCAGTCTCCGGATGGGTTCGTACGATGGGGTGATGTACCGACGGCACCTTCGCCAGTTGCTCTGCGCTCAACGCCGGGCGTTCCGCTTCGGTAAAATATTTTTGCGCGCTTCCCAGCAGAAATTCCGCTTTCATGCCCTCGATCCGAGCCTTCGTCTCTTCCGGCAGGGTTTCGTACGCGGCGTACATGTTGTTGAACAATGTATCGCCGCCCCGCGGCGGTATTTCGAGTGCGTACAGCAGGGACCCAAGACTGGGCGTCTTTGTATAGGCGAGGTCGGAATGCCAGCGGCGTCCCGCCTGCGGCAGACCGGCGAACTCACCGTCTTTTACCTTCTTGTTCGAGACTTTCAGGATTTCCGGATGGCCCGGCAGCAGGAACTGGTCGAAGACATGGCCCGACAGGTCGCCGAAGCGGCGGCTGAAGGCGATATGCTGCTCGGGACTCAGATTTTGCTCGCGAAAGACCAGGACCATATGGTCCAGATGCGCTCTGTGGACGGTCTCGAAGGTTTCATCGTCAAGCGGCTGCGCCAAGTCCAGGCCGACAACCTCCGCGCCGAGAGCATCGGATAGCGGACGTATTTCAAACAACGGTCACTCCTAATTCCCGATTGCAGAATTCCAGCATTCTGCGATTGGGGGCGCCGGAGATCAAGTGACGCCGTGCGCCACCAACTTCGCCGTTCGGTTAGCCTTCGGCGGAAATACGGGCGATCAGCTCTTCGGCGATTCGGTCCGCCGCATCGGGCGAAGCGTGACACGTGCCGGCCGCCTTGTGGCCGCCGCCGCCATATTCGAGCAGCAGCGCGCCGATATCGGCATTCGACGTACGGTTGATGATCGATTTCCCGACCGCAAGCGTCACCAAGCCGATATCGTCATTGGGCAGCATCGTGATCGAGACGTTACACTTTGGGTACAGGGCGTAGACGGTAAAACGGTTTCCCGCGAATATTTTCTCTTCTTCTCGAAGATCGACGACGACGACGTCGCCGGTAGTTCGCGACCGGCGGCGTAATTGCATTTCGTAGGCTTCTTCGTTCGTCCAAAATACGCCGACCCGCTCTGCCATATCGGGGATTTTCAGGATCTCGTCGACGGGATGGTGTCGGCAATAGACCATCATGTCTTTCATGAACTGATCGTGCGAAATTTCAAAAGTCGCGGCTTTCGACAATCCTGTGCGCGGATCGAGGATGAAGTTGACGAGTGCCCAGCCCTCCGGGGAAAGAATGTCTGCTTCGTAGAACTGCGCGGAATCCGCCTTGTCGACGGCATCGATCAGTTCCTCCGATACATTCGGAAAACCGTCGGCTCCGCCGTAATAGTCGTAGACTACGCGCGCGGCCGACGGCGCCTGAGGGTCGATGGTCAGGTTGCGCTTCTCGCCGACACGCAAAACCTCGCTGGCGTGATGATCGAAGCAGCGATGAATACCAGGTACGTAGGGCAGATTCGCGCTTATGTCGGTCGCGCGTACGGGAAACGAACCGGTTTGCATTTCGCGCGGTTCGGCGAATACGACGTCGTCGATCAATTCGCGTTCGTACAACAGCCCGCCACAGACCACACCGTCGAAATCCGCCCGTGTCACCAGGCGATGCTTACTACTCGTCATCCTGCTATTCCCCGTGTCGAGCCCTCGGCCCCATATTGCGTCATTCGACGGTATATACGCCGCATAATCGTTGATATTTTCCTAATACTCGGGCACCGTATTTCACCATTGTTCCACTTGAATTCCTGGAGAATCTGGGCGGTTTCCCGGTGTCGGAACAACTTGCGGACCACATCGAGGTTTCTAAATGCGTTTCCACGTGTCTGCGCTGCCGTTAGCCGTTCTTCTGTTCGTGCTGCCGGCATATGGCCAAGATCTGAAAAGAGGATTGGCGGCGTATAAACGCGGCGATTACGCAACGGCGATCGAGGAATGGCGGCCGCTTGCGGAAAACGGAAATCCGGGTGCGCAGTACAACCTCGGCTTCAATTACGTTCAGGGCAAAGGTGTAGAAATGGACCTCGTCCAGGCCTATTTCTGGTTCGAACTCGCCGCGCGGCAAGGCAGAGGAATCGCGTCGCAGCTTCGCGATGGCATCGCAAAGCAGATGACGCCGGAACAGATCGGCTGTGCGAAAGAAAAACTCGGGGCTTGGACGGCGCAACGCAAGGGTGAAACAACGCGTTGACCTTACTCAACCTCGAACCGTAACCGACGGAATATTTACCGGCTGAAAATGCCATAGACCAACGGAGGCGCGGCGCATGTCGTTGCTCAGTCAATCCGCGATGTACCTATCGGCGGCCGTCATCGCTGTCGCCTTGTTCAGCCGGCTGGGTTTCGGTTCCGTGCTCGGATATCTGGCAGCGGGCGTCGTCATCGGGCCCTGGGGATTCGGTGTGGTCGACGACGTCGACAATATCTTTCATTTCTCCGAATTCGGCGTCGTTTTACTACTGTTTCTAATAGGCCTCGAGTTGCATCCGGCTCGACTATGGACCATGCGCCACGGCGTATTCGTCGCCGGTGGGAGCCAAGTGGCGTCGTGTGCGATTTTGATCGGCGGTGTTTGTTGGCTTTCCGGACTGCCGTGGCAGACCGCGCTGACGGTAGGCCTCGGCCTTTCGCTGTCTTCGACCGCGTTCGCACTGCAGACGCTGGCGGAGAAAGGGCAGCTAACCGCACGTCACGGGCGCACCGCGTTTTCGATTCTTCTGTTTCAGGATATTGCCGCGATCCCGATCATAGCGCTCGTCCCCCTCCTTACCGGATTCGGGGAAGCCGGAAATACGATCGACCCGCTGTCATTTTTGAAAGTTGCAGGGACCGTCGCGGCCGTCATTTTGATCGGTCACTTTGCGTTGCTGCATGTGTTTCGGCTCGTCGCGCGCACCGGCGTCGCCGAGATATTCACGGCAACGGCTTTGCTCACCGTGATCGGCATGGCGTTGCTGATGGAAAGTATCGGTTTGTCCATGGCGCTGGGCGCATTCCTCGCCGGCGTCCTCCTCGCGGATTCGGAATTCCGTCACGCGCTGGAGGTTAATATCGAGCCTTTTAAACCCGCATTTCCCAAGTATCGTCGATATTCAGTGCGGCGAGAAGGCGATTCTGCTATAAGAATCATGAAGTTGTAGCATACATGGAGCGGCGGATATGGCACACCCGATGGGTGAATCGAAACCGGGGTGCCTTCG
>JAKZTB010000366.1:0-9111 GCA_047517345.1 Alphaproteobacteria bacterium | reverse complement strand
GGCAGTCCGACAAGCCTAAAAAGGATGTCTGGCTCCGGCCCCTGCGACGGGATTGGAAACGCACCCTCAATCGCTAAAATCGGCCGGGGCGAATGGAAACGCCCGCGCTGATTCCACGGCCTGAACGAACGCTTACGAACGTCGAGACCACGTTATGGCCGCTGCTGGTGTCGGCCAGGATCTCGTCCAGCAAATAGCGGTTGGCGACCTGCTCCGCGCGGAACGCGACGCCGGGCTCGTAGCCCGTATCCCAGAGATGGTGATGCGGATCGCAAATCGGTAGTTCCGGTTCGAGTGTCTCTTCGGTGGCGAGCGCAAGCCAGTCGTCGTTCAGCGCCATGGGGAAGCCTCGCGTGTTCGGGATTGTTGCGGGAAGCTTACGAAGAACGGCGGGCGCACGCTAGAGAGGAGCATATTAGGTTTCGCGTAGCGCAACCTTCGCGGCGGCGACGGCGGCGCCGCGTTCGATATCCCAGCTGAGGTCGTCCAGCGCGCCTTCCAGGTGCGTCAGGTCCGTGACGATGTCCTCATCGTCGACGGCGCCCATGGTGCCGAAGCGGATCACCGTACCGCGCAGCTTGTTGCGCGCGCCGGCGATGACCGTGTCGTAGTTCTCGTAGAGGTGACGGACGATGGGGCCGGCGTCCTTGCCCTCCGGTAGTTACAGCACGGTCACGGTGTTCGAGCGGATCGGCGAACTGGTGAAGACCGGCAGACCGAGCGCCGCGGCGCCCGCCTGCAGGGCGGCCGCTAGCCGTTCGTGCCGTGCCAGCGCGTTTGGTATTCCTTCCTCATCGATCATGCGCAGTGCCTCCTGCAAGCCGTACGCTAGGGAGACGGCTGGCGTGAAGGCGGTCTGCCCTTCGACCGCATTGTCGCGGGCCTTGCGGAAATCCCAGTAGAAGCGCGCGCGGCGCGTATCCCCGTCGATGACACGCCAAGCCTTCTCGCTGACGCTCGCCAGTGCCAGTCCCGGTGGGCACATTAGCGCCTTCTGCGAGGCCGACACCAGCACGTCGATCCCCCAGCGGTCCTGCTGCATTTCGATGCCGCCCAGCCCGCTGACCGAATCGACGATCAGCAGCGCCGGCGTGTCGCGGACGATTGCACCGATTGCCTCCAGGTCGGCGACCGCACCCGTCGAGCTCTCGTTGTGGATGGCGATTACCGCGCGGTAGTCGGCCTCCGCAAGCCGCGCCTTCAGGACCAACGGATCGACCGCGTCGCCCCACGGCACCTCGAGCCGGTCCGCTTCCAGGCCGAGCCCTTCGGCGATGTCGGCGAAGCGGTCGGCGAACTGGCCGTTGCAGATGAACAGGGCCTTGTCGCCGGGCGCCATCGTGTTGGCCAGGCTCGCTTCCATCATCCCGGTTCCCGAAGCCGCAAAGAGCAGGACGGGATTCTTCGTCCCCATGATCGGTTGCAGACGGGATTCGATTTCCTTGACGACCGCGCCGAATTCCGGGCCCCGGTGATTGACGACCGGTTGGGCGAGGGCGAGCCGTACCCGTTCCGGCACCGTCGTCGGGCCGGGCAGGCGCAGCCGGTAGGGCTGGCGCATCAGGCGGCGGCTTTGGTCTCGAGTTCCGGTGCGACCTGTTCCATGAACAGCCGGATGTTGTTCTCCGTCACCTCCCAAGGTGAGGGGCCGACGCGGAATTGGAGGATGAGGCCGCCGACGCCGATCGCGTCGATCTTGGCCAGCCGCTCGGCGACGGTGGCCGGCGAGCCGCAGATCAGGCTGTGTTCGGTGACGTTGCGCGCCGCCACCGGGGCGGCGCCGGTGACGGCCGGCTTGACCATGCTCTCGCCGCGCTCCTTGAGGATCCGGTTGCGCATCTTGGGCCGCTGTTCGCGCTGCGCTTCGAACAGGGGCACGCCGATTCGCTCGGCTTCGGCGTCGGTCTCGGCGATGAAAATATTGCGCCACACCCAGGTCTCGTCGACTGCCTGGGCAATGTGCGCGTCGTCGAAGCCGCTTTCGGCCATGGTCTGGCGGTATAAATCCATGCGGTGCCTGGTGACCTCGTCGGTCTGCACGTTCATCAGGAAGGGCCGGCCCTGGCGCGCCATATCCACCATCGACGCCTCGCCGGAACAGGCGCGGATCAGATAGGGGTGCGGTTTTGTATAGGGCTGCGGGCGCAGCTTCGGCAGCCAGATGTCCCAGTACTTGCCCTTGTGCTCGTAATTCTCGGTCGTCCAGGACTTGATCATGATCTCTTCGGACTCGAGCAGGCGCTCCTGCGCCTCTTCCGGCGCGATCCCGTAGCCGCGATAGTCGTAAATATTGTACGCCGTGCCCCGGCCCAGCCCGACGATCAGCCGACCCTTGGAGAGGTGGTCGATCAACGCCAATTGTTCCGCCATGCGGATCGGGTGGTGCAGCGACATCTGGGCTACGGCGAAGCCGAGCTTGATCCGCTTCGTCGCGGTGGCAAGT
This sequence comes from Alphaproteobacteria bacterium, assembly GCA_047517345.1. Taxonomy (GTDB): domain Bacteria; phylum Pseudomonadota; class Alphaproteobacteria; order UBA8366. Next base: position 6,668 of record JAKZTB010000366.1, on the reverse strand, counting down.
GCGGCGGCGAAACTGACCGGGTCGACATAGGCGCAGTTGCCGTCGAAATGATGCTCCGCCAGCCACAGGACTTCCATGCCCAGCTGGTCGCACAGGATGCCTTCCGCCAAGGCTTCGTCGATCACCCGCCCGTCGTCTTCCGGCGTGTCGGCTTGCGGAAACAGGAAATTGCTGAACTTCACGTCTATTCTCCCCAGTTGCGTGACTAGGCCGAGGCCGCGAGGAACCGCGCCTTGCCGGCTTGAATGTGGCGTTCCATGGCCGCGCCCGCCCGCGCCGGGTCGCGCGACCGGAAGGCCTTCAGGATGTCTTTGTGCTCGTCGTTCGAGACATTGAGCCCGCCGCCCTGCAGCAGGCTGCGCTGGCGGTAGAGATGCAGCTCCTTGACCAGCCCGTCGCAGAGCGCCCGCAGACGGTCGTTCTCGGCGAAATCCACGATGCGGTCGTGGAATTCTCGGTTCAGGTCGTAGAAGGTCTCGAATTCGCCAGCGGCTTCCGCGCGATCCATGTCGGCGATCAGGGCGTCGAGCACCGCCAGCTGCGTCTCGGTGATGCGGGAGGCCAGAGTCTCGCCGGCCAGCCGCATCAGGCTCGCCCGCACATCGTAAACGTCGACGGCTTCCTTGCGCGTCACCTCGCGGACGAAGAAACCCCGGTTGACGATGACGAAGAGCAGTCCCATCTCGACCAAGCCGCGGCAGGCCTCGCGGATCGGGCCGCGGCTGACCCCGAGCTCGGCGGCGAGGCCGTTCTCGTTGACCCGCGAGCCCGGTTCCAGCGCGCCGGAGAGGACGCGCTGCTCGATCTCGTCCTGAACGACGCTGGACAGCGACTCGGAGCGCAGCAGGCGCAAAGCTTCGCGAGGTTGTGGCATGTTGACCTTTACAAAAGTGAGCGGCCAGTATTGTCAATTGTTGACAATTTTCAATAACAAACTGGCAATTAACAGATATTTTGCACCGTGCGCTCGATTTCAGGTGCAGATGGTGTAGTTCGGAGTCAGGCCGCTGAGGATTTTAGCGCCGTTCTCGTCGATGACGATCGTATGGCCCAGGCTCATGGCCAACGCCGCCGGGCTGTCGATCAGGATGGCGTGCAGGAACAGCACCATGCCGGGTTGCGCCTCCAGCGGGTTGCCGCTGTACAGCATCGGCGGCACGTCCATCCAGGTCGGACGAAAACTTGCGCCCAGCGAATAGCCGCAGGCCGCCATGCGGGCCTCGCCGTAGCCGGCCGCGTCGTAGACCCGGCGGTGCGCGTCGTCGATTTCGCCCAGCAGCCGGCCGGGCCGCGCGGCGTCGGTCATGGCCGCGATTGCGTCGCTTGTCACGTCGAACATGGCGCGGTGTTTTTCGTGCCCGGCGCCGATCGCGACGGTGCGCATCAGGCAGGCGCAGTAATGCCGGTAGCTGCCGGCGAATTCCAGGGTGAGTTGGTCCACCGCGTCGAGATGCCGGTAGCCGGTCGCCGAGCGGATCAGCAGCGCCCGCTCGCCAGAACCTAGGACGGGGCCGGAAGGCGCCGGGTCGCCGCCGCCGGACAGGATCGCAATTTGTCCGGCCGCCGCGATGTCGCCTTCGAACGCGCCCGGGCCGGCGGTCTCCAGCATCGCCGAGAGCGACGCGTCGGCCAGCTCGGCCGCCTTGCGGACGTACGCGATTTCTGTCGGCGATTTGACGAGCCGCAAGGTCCGGACCAGGTCCGAGGCGTCTTCCAGTCGGCACCAGCCGTCGAGGCTTTCCTTCAGCTGCGCGTAGTGGTGGGCGCGGAGGCCGTAGCTGTCGAGTTCGACGCCGATGCGTTCACCCTTCAAGCCTTTCTCCGCGAGAATTTCCCGCAGGTCGTCCGTGGGCGTGGCACCTTCCGCGTCGTACCAGACGCGGACGTCTTCGATGACCGAGGTACGGCGCGCCTGCTCCAGGTCGGGCCGGCGGGTCAGCAGGGTGATCGGTTGGTCGTCCGCGGTCACGACCGCACATTGAAAGAACACATAGCCGCTCGTGTCGTAGCCGGTCAGGTAGTAGTGGCTCTCCTGCGCGAACAGCAGGATCGCCGCCAGGCCACGGTCCGCCAGGCCGCGCCGCGCGTTGTCGATACGCCGGTCGAATTCCGCGCGTTCGAAATGCAGCGCCATCTCAGTATTGCAGATCGGGATCGACGACGTTCTTCAGCGGCTTGCCCGCAACCCAGCGGCCGATATTCTCGAACACCAGATCGATGGTCAGCGGCGCGTAGTTTTCGCCGTCGTCCGACGACACGTGCGGCGTCATGATCAGATTGGGCACCTTCCACAGCGGGGAGGATTTCGGCAGCGGCTCCGGATCGAACACGTCGAGGATCGCGCCCGACAGCTCGCCCTTGCGCAGCTTGGTCGAAAGCGCCTTGTAGTCGACGACCCTTGCCCGGCCCATATTGACCAGCCCGGCGCCGGGCTTCATCAGGTCGAGTTCGCGCCGCCCCAGCATGCCTTCGGTCTCGTCCGTCAGCGGTGCGTTGACCAGCACGAAATCGGCCCGCGGCAGAAGCTCCGCGAGCCGGTCCGGCGTGTACATCTCGTCGACATAGCGGTTCGGCCCGCCGCTGCGCCGGATCCCGATGACATGTAACCCCAGCTTCTTCGCCGCGCGGGCCGCCGCGTCGCCCATCATGCCGACGCCAATTATCAGCGCCGTCTTGTTCTCGATGTCGGTCGCGTAGAGCCGGGTCCATTTCGCACGGCCCTGCTCGGTAATCAGGGCGGGGATGCGCTCGTTCAGCATCAGCAGGGCGGTCATGGCGAACTGTTGCGCCTTGGGCCTATGGACGCCGCGGTTGTTGGTCAGCACGGCCCCCGGCGGCAGCCAGTCGAGCGGCAGCACATGCTCGATCCCGGCACCCGTCAGGTGGATCCATTTCAGCTTCGGCGCCCGCTCGGCCAGGTTCTTGCGGTCGAAGCGCCAGCCGACAAGCACATTGGCGTCGGCGATCGCCGCATCGAATTTCGTCGGGTCCGCCGCGACGCTGGCGTCGATGCGCTGCGCCAGCCGCCTATGCCGTTTCTCGGCCGCGTCGTAACGGTCTTGCGTGACCTTGTAGACCAGGTCCATTTCGGCGACGTTCTCGATATGCAGGCGGAGTTTTTTCGGCGGTGGGCCCCAGCTTTTGGGCAAGCGTACGCGTTTCCTTGCCGCCATCAGTCGAGCACCCGGTCGAGGATCCAGTTGTCGATCTGATGTACCAGCGGCTCGCGGAAACAGAATCGGCCGGGCCGCACGAAGGGCGACGCGATGCCGACCTGCTGATTGTTGCCGGCTTCGATATCTTCCCTGATCGTCTGATCCCAGCGTTTGTAGTAATTGGCCGCCAGCTGTTCAAAGTCCGGGCGGGCGAGACGGCTCTTCGGGAAACAGGCGCCGTGGATCAGTTTGGTCTTGTTCGGACCGATTGGGAACAGCTGCAGGAACCAGGCGGCGTCGATTGTGCAGGCCAGATATGTCATGGGATAGATCATCGGTGCGTAGGTGCCGTTGCGGTAGCGCCCTTTCAGCGACTCGATTTTCGGAAAGCCCGGATCGGATTTTAGCAATGCCATGCTGCCGTCATGGGTGCAGAAGGTCGTGCAATATTCTCCCACCGAATCGGATACGGCGTAATCGGCGGCTTGGACCGAGGCGACCTGGTTGATGGTTTCGCGGTGCACGACGGCGATGTGGTAGCTCTCCTTGGCGTTTTCGACGAAAAGTTTCCAATTGTGGTTCAGCTCGAATTCGACGGTCCGCACATTGGCCATGTCCTCGAGCCGGTGCGAGGCGAGGTTGTCCGGCAGGTCGCCGAGATAGGATTGCAGGCTTTCGCAAAGCGGGTCGAAATTGACGAAGATGAAGCCACCCCAGGTATCGATGGCAATCGGGATCAGCCCGTAATCTTCGTTGCGGAAATCCTTCGTCGCGTCCATATCGACGGTCGCGGTCAGCCTTCCGTCCAACCCATAGCACCAGCCGTGATAGGGGCACATAAATTCCTTGGCGTTGCCCGAACCCTTGGCGACCTTCGAGCCGCGGTGCCGGCAGCTGTTGGCGAAGGCGCGCAATTCGCCCGCCTCGTCGCGGCAGAGGATGAACGGCACGCCGGCGAACTCCAGCGCCTTATAGTCGCCCGGCTCGGGCACCTGGTCGACATGCCCCATGAAGTTCCACACCTTCATGAAGATGCGGTCGACCTCGCGCCGGTAGAATTCGTCGGAGGTGTAGACCCAGGGCGGCATCGTTTCCGCCTCGTCGAGCGGCCTGCGGACGGCCTCGAAATGTTTCGGGCTGAACAGGTCGGTGGGCGTTTGCAACATCAGCCTCCTTCCTCCGGTTGCCAGATGATGACGCGGATCGACGTCGGATTGAAGCCGTTCGCCGGATTGTTCATCTGCGGGCAGTTCGACAGCACCGCCAGCGCGTCCATCTCGGCCCGCAGATCGACATAGTCGCCCGGCTTCGACAGCCCGTCGACGATCGCCATGCGGCCGTCCGCTTCGACCGGCACGTACATGAAGAAGTTGATGTTGGCGACCACGTCCTTCCGTCCCAGCCCGTGCGGCGCCAGCGCGGCCAGAAAATTGTCGCGGCAGTTCGGTGTCGGATGGGCGCCGTAGCGCACCCGGTTGCTCTCCAGGCTGCAGCAGCCGCCGATCGTGTCGTGCCGTCCGCAGGTATCTTCGGCGATCGTGAACAGCGGGTTGGCCAGGTTGGAAAAGAGCGTCACGCCGGCCTCCAGGAAGATCGAGCCGGCGATCTTCATCGTATCGGCGGCGCAGTAGCGCTCCGCCGGATCGGCCGCGTTGTAGCACAAGAAATCGACCGCCTGGCGCCCTTCCAGATCGACGATGCGGAGATGCTGGCCCTGACGGACCGTCGCCGACCAGGGTTCGCCGGGCGGCACGGTGATGTCCGTCAGGAGGGTGCCTGGGATCGCGTCGCTCAATGCCGGCATCGCGCGTCTCCTACCAGCCTATGCGGTCCTTGAATTCGTACCAACCGACCATGAAGGGCAGGAACCACGGGCGGCCGTAATAGAGCGGCCGGGTCGAGAAATCGTCGGCGCGGAATTCGGTCTCCGCCGGCGCGTTGCCGATGATGTCCTGCGCAGCCTTGGCGCCGAGCCAGCGCGCCCAGATGACGCCGGAGCCGCAGAAACCGGCCGCGTAATGCACCCCGTCGCGCACCACGAGCTTGGGCATGAAGTCGAAGGTGAAGCCGGTATAGCCCCACCAGCTGTGCGTGAAACCGATGCCGTCCAGCTCCGGGAATATCCCGATCAGGTTGCGGCTTAGATGCGAGAGCTTCTTCATCGGATCGTCGGTCAGTGCCCCGGCGCGGCCGCCGAACACGATTCCGGTACCGTCCGGCGACGGCCGGAAATAATGGTACAGGTTGCGGGTCTCGCCCAGCATGCGCCGCTTCGGCATCAGCCGATCCATGGTCTCCTTCGGGATCGGGTCGGTGGCGATGATCTGGCTCGGAATTGGCACGATGCGCTTCTGCAGCCAGGGCGTGGCGCTGCCAGTATAGCCGTTGGTCGCGACGATCACGTTGCGCGCGCGGATCGTGCTGCGTTCCGTCGCGACCGCGTATTCGTTGCCGTCGCGCTGGACCCCCGTAAACGGCGTTCGCCCATGCACCGCGACGCCGGCCTCCCGCGCACGGTCGAGGATGCCCTGGTGGAAGCGGCCCGGATGCAGCCCGCCGATATCGTGGCGCACCTGGCCGCCATGATAGAGGTCGCTACCGATCTCGCGGTGCTGCTCGACTTGTGGCACCATTTCCGCACCGAGGTCGAGATGCTTGTTCATCAGGTCCGTCTCACGGCCCAGCGCGTCATAGTGTTTCGGCCGCATCGCACCGGTGAAGCGGCCGACCAGCTTCCAATCGCAGTCGATTTTCTCCGCCTCGATAAAGCGGGCGAGATCGAGCCGCGCTTCCATTCCCTCGGCGTGGATCCGTTTGGCGCGTTCCAGCCCGTAGGCCTTGACCATGCCGCCGAAGCCGAGCTTGAGGTTCCCGCTGGCGATGCCGCCATTACGGCTCGACGCCCCTTCGCCGGGCCGGTCCTTTTCCAGCACGATCACATCGCGCCCGGCCCGCGCCAGGGTCAGCGCGGCGCTCAGCCCCGTGAATCCCGCGCCGACGATGGCCACGTCGGCTTTTTCCGGCAGTGCGGCCGGTTCCGTCTCGGCCCGCGGCGCGGCTTCCCACCAATAGGGTTCCGGTTTCACCGATGTGGCCATGATCATGTCCCTCTAATTTTCGGCAAGCTTGGCACGTTCGACAACAAACCGGCAAATCTGGGTTTGCTCATTGTGTCCCTTTAAACAAAATTTTCAGTCATAGCCTCGCCAGTGAATGCCACGTTAAAAGACCGATAATTATCAAACCTATAATTATCGATAAGGATATGGCGAGGCCGAACATTGTGCCGCGCGCCCGTCTTCTACGCCTTGTTTTTTTGCGCCGCTTTGGCAATGTGTTCCTGCGTGTAATCCTGTTTTGTGTGGATTATAGGGCGCAGGGCTAGTTTTTTGTCCGCCTGCCGAGCATCGTGAGCCGATGTCGGGGCTGGCCATTCCGTTCTCGATGTGGCAGTGTGCCGGTCATGGCGACGCTGCCGGCCCAGGATTTGTCCGTTGATTTGCGCGCGGTCAC
>JAKZTB010000365.1:0-16033 GCA_047517345.1 Alphaproteobacteria bacterium | reverse complement strand
GGCGGTAATCTCATCCATGGTGAGCCGGGTTTCCCTGTTGCCGTATGGTCTTGGCCAGACACCAGAATCATACGGAATCTCAACAGTTTAATCCACGCTCACCACCTCTTTCACGCCGTGCCGTGAATAATCCGGGCTAGTGTGATGATTCTGAAGTTCGCCGCATTGAATGCGGCGAGATTCTGGATCTGAATCACACTAGGTTCAAATAGCTAGTGTGCTGATTCACGAGAAATTCAATCATTTGAATTTCACGATCAGGAGCCTAGTCCTACTGCGTCATAAATGAATTTATTCATTGGCTTGGGCCCGAATGATCCGCGTACAGCATGGACATCGGGGCAAGTTTTTCGCCAGGGCATGGGCGATCCGGCGTCGCAGTGTGGCGATCGATTGCGGCACGTGGCGTTCGGTTCGGATTGGCGCTGCCGCGAGCTCTGTAACCGGCGGGAAGCGCAGGCGCTTTGACCAGCCGGGTGGTTTTGCCGGCTGAGGGGGGAAGTGCCGCCTTCTCGGCGACCAGGAAGCCGTAGGCGGCGATACATAAGGCGGCGTGATGATGGAAACCACGCCAGCCCCGGCCCTCATAATGGCCCAAACCATGTTCCTGCTTGAGTTCCTGATAGTCCCTTTCGATCAGCCAGCGCAACTTGGCCAGGTATGCCAGGCGCTCGATCGGGGTGCCGGCGGGCAAGGTGGAGAACCAGAACCTTGTCCGCTCGGCATCGTCATGGGGCCATACGATGAGCAGCCATTGTTCGGGCCGGGGCTCGCTACGCCGGTGATCACCGTGCGCCGGGCGAACGCCGAGGGCCGCGAAACGGGAGCTCAGTTTCTCGGCCGCGCCCTCTGCCCATGAGGTCGGAAGATAGAGGCGCCAGGCAACCGGCAAACTCGCCCTGCCGGTCGCCACCGAAAGCGATACCGCAACCTGGCAATTGTCCTGCTTGCCAAGCTGGCCGCAATACTGCCGCGCCACGCCAACCGAATGCTTGCCCTTCTTGGGGAAACCCGTATCGTCCACGATCCAGGCCTCGATCGGCTGACGCGCCGTCATCACGGGCAGCATCGAGGCCCGCACCGCGCGCAGCAACGCCCCATGATCCTAAGGTGATTGCCCAACAAAATGCAGTAGGGACTGATATTCCTCCGAGGTCCGGTCCGGGCGCAGCCGCGCCGCCATCGGCTAAACCGACTTGTGATCCCCCGCCATCAGCAGTCCCGTGCAATAAGAGCGGAACGGCGCCAACCCGTCCGCGTGGCCAAGGCAACTGGAATAGAGCCTCGACATAAGCCGAAAAACGCGCTTCACTGTTCCCGTCGTGCCATTGAAGATCCATACTCGAAACCCTCCATCCAGCGTGAATCGTCAAATCTACCACAATATGTGGTGTCTAACCCGCAATAACTCAACCGAATTTGTGACTCAGTAGGATTAGTGTACAGCATCGCGATCGTTCTTCAGCAAGGCCTCGAAACATTCCAGCGCTTCGCCGAAACGGCCGTTTTACGTAACAATTGACCGAGATTGAACCGGGCGTCCTGGTGATCCGGCGCGGGGAGCAACGCTTCGCGAAAACCGCATTCCGCGGTGGCGGCGGCGCCGACCTCGTTGTCCGCGAGCGCCCGATTGTAATAGTCTTCGGCGCGGTCGGGGGCGGTCTCGAAAGCCTTCTGGAAAGCGATGACAGCCTGCTTCGGCTTGCTCGACTGCAACAGCGCGGAAGCATACAATGACTGGAATTCGGCGTTGCCCGGTTGCACCTTGGTCAAATGGCGAAACGGTTAGATTGCCTGTTTCGGCCGATTCGTTTCGAGGGCGATCAGCTCCAGGAGATGCAGAACTTCCGGGACGCCGCGCTGGATCTTGTTAATTTTCTTAAGCGCCGCCTCAGCGCTGGAAAACTCGCCGCTGTGGAAATTGGTTAGCGCCTTATTGAATAGATTTCCCAACCGAGCCATTGTGACCGGCGGTTCCTGTGCGGCGGTTGCAAGCGATCGAGGCCATAACAGCGGCTTGGGCGGGGAACAAGAATTGCTTTCCGCCGGGCATGATTTCGCGCCGACCTGGACAACGAATTCGGCGGCGTCTACTTTGCGCCGCCATGATTCGAGTGTTCATAGGATTCGATCCGGTCGAAACCATTGCCTTCCACGTGCTGTCGCATTCCATTCACGCGCGCGCGTCCGAACCGGTGTCGATCGCGCCGCTGATGCTGTCGCAGTTGCGCGGCCTCATGACGCGTGAGCGCCACCCTTTGCAGTCCTCGGATTTCTCGTTTTCCAGGTTCTTGACGCCGTATCTGTGCGATTTTCAGGGATGGGCTCTGTTCATGGATAGTGACATGCTGGTGCTCGACGATTTGGCAGCGCTTTGGCGACTCCGCGACGACTCCTATGCGGTACAGGTGGTCAAGCATGATCATGTGCCGAAGGAAACCAGCAAGTTCCTGAGCCAGCCGCAAACCAAATACGAAAAAAAGAACTGGTCCAGCGTCATGTTGTTAAATAACGCCAAGTGCGCGGCGTTGACGCCGGACTATGTGAACAACGCCACGGGGCTTGAATTGCACCGTTTCCAATGGCTCCAAGACGACGCCTTAATTGGCGATATTCCGCATCGCTGGAACCATCTGGTCGGCTACGACGAGACCGTGCCGGTCGAAGACGTGTCGAACCTGCACTACACAATCGGCGGGCGCTATTTCGATGATTACAGGATACCGATTACGCGGCCGAGTGGATTGCGGAACGCGGCGCCATGGAACGCTGCGATCAGAAGACCTAAGTGTCGCCGTCCCACGGCGCGGGCGCTTGCGGTAGCGTCGGGCATCGGCCATCTGAACGGGCCTACGTCGCCTTTCGGCACCAAAACATGTACATTCCATCGAACGTTCGCGGGTTGGCCTGTTCGAACTCCCACCAATGCATTAGCGTTCCAGGCATTCCGTCGTCTGCGAACATATTGGCAAACGCGTCGCGCGTTTCGACTGGCAAAATAAAGCCGTGAAAATCGAGACCGTTTGTGGCCAAAAATTTTCGAATATCCGGAATCGTGCAGCGCTGTTCCTGGACGTGCAGCGCAAGGTCGCGGAAATCGCCGGTCGCAAAAAAATCAATCGATAGAGGCAATACAGCGCTCGGCTCCTTGGGACTTCGACGCATAAGGATATTCCGGTATCGACGCAGCGAATCGTCGTCGGCCTGCGGGCCCGGCCAACCCGGATCGTCTGCCAACGCCGCTAAATCGCGTCGCGAAACGGCGCTATACAGACCAATTTGCATCAGGCCGCCGGGACGAAGTCTGCTCAGGAGGGTGCGCCACGCATCGTACGGCGCGGCCATATGGTGCAAGACGCCGGCGCATTCGATGACATCGAACAAGGCGTCGGTTTCGTCGAGCCGTAAAATATCGCCAAGCGTATAGCGAAGATTTTCGGCTCCCAGCAACGGCCCCATTCTCGCCCCATAGGCAAGGCTCGGCGCGCTAAGGTCGAGCGCGAGCACACGAGATTCGGGGCCATAGGCGATCGCGGAATGGATCGCTTGCTGGCAGGTGCCGGCGCCGGCGATCAGAACATCGCACGTACCCTCGATGAGGCCGAGATGGGCCTCGGGAAAATACTCGCGCAGCCGCGCCCTTGCGGAACCCGGTTGCGGCGCCTGTAAACTCAGCCACCGGGGATAGGGGGCGGTCCGATACTGGCTGGCGACGCGCTGCGAGGTCTCGTCGGTAATCGGCGTCAGTTGCGGCATGCTGGCGGCGTTAGCGGTTTCTTCCGATAGCGCGTCGAGGTGCTCCTTTATTACCGGACACAAAGCTCGGGGTGAGATCTTGCCGAAATCTCGTGCGGCGAACGAGGAGCCGATGAGTTCGGATAGTGGAATGTACAGCGCCGCCAACATGAAATTTCCGGCGGTTGCGGTTGCGCCGCTGAACATTTCTTCGAGATCGAACTCCAGGTCCGCGAGCAGCGCGTGTTCTTCATCCGACACGTAGAAAACATGCCCGTTGTTGGCGCATTGCCGGATCAGGACGCAGACGAATTCGTAGATCGGCCGCGCCGAAAGCGCTTCCCGTCTCTTCAAAATTTGTTTGCGTATCGCGGTTAGAAGGAATTCCAGTTCGACGTCGGTATTGACGCCGTGTGTGAGGGCGGCGCGCAACAGCCGGTCTTGCAGCAGCTTTCGGCCTTTGCCTTTGATGAGATATGCCGCCGCCGCGTCCCATCCCGCCGTGTTTCCCAGTGCGACGGCGTCGGCAAGCGGTGCGGAGAACTTCAAAAGGGCGATCGCCGCGTTGCATAATGCCTGCCGGTCGACGTCGATGAAGCGGAAAGCCGCCAGCAGACCGCGGGGGGAAATTTCGATTTCGTCGTTGAGTGCGTATCGTTGCAGAAGCGACGCCAGCAACCGGGCGGCATAGCGAAATTCGGATCGCAGTTCCAGGGATTTACTGCATTGCTCGACGGCCTCGGCTGGATTACCGGCCGATACGAGGGCCCGCGCGAGATTGAAACGCGCTTCGGCGGATTTAGGCCTCAGTTCAACCGCCCGCCGGCAATCGAATTCATCGAGTGGCGCCGCTCCGGCCGGTATATGTTGGGCCATACTCAGCGGTCCTGCCTCCCCGCGCCAAACATATCTTCAGCGGCCAACGCCTGGACGCTTTTCGGCAAACCTAGAGGCCCCAATCAGGCTAGGCAACCGTTCGCGTCGATGGGGTTATGCCGCTATGCGCTTTTTCGCGTTTGTGCGGTCCGCAGACCCGGCAAATGGTTGGCGAGGTAGTGCCCCGTGTGACTCCCGGCGACCCGGGCGACCGCCTCCGGCGTGCCCTCGGCGACGATACGGCCGCCGCCGCCGCCGCCTTCCGGACCCAGGTCGAGAATGTGATCCGCGGTCTTGATCACTTCAAGATTGTGTTCGATCACGATGACCGTATTGCCCTGATCGACCAGCGCCTGCAGCACGTCGAGCAACCGCCGGATGTCTTCGAAATGCAATCCTGTTGTCGGTTCGTCGAGGATGTAGAGCGTCCGCCCCGTCGCCCGGCGCGACAGCTCCTTGGCGAGCTTGACCCGTTGCGCCTCGCCGCCGGACAGCGTCGTCGCTTGCTGACCGACCTGGATATAACCGAGACCGACTCGCTGCAGCGTCACCATCTTGTCGCGGATCGCCGGCACCGCCTTGAAAGTCTCCGCCGCTTCGTCGACCGTCATCGACAGCACACCTGCTATGGAATGTCCCTTGAACGTAATTTCGAGCGTTTCCCGGTTGTACCGCTGTCCTTTGCACGTGTCGCACTGGACATAGATGTCCGGCAGGAAATGCATTTCGATCTTGATGACGCCATCGCCCTGGCAGGCTTCGCAGCGACCGCCCTTCACGTTGAACGAGAAGCGGCCCGGCGCATAACCGCGGGCGCGCGCTTCGGGCAGATTCGCAAACCATTCCCGGATCGGGGTAAACGCACCGGTGTACGTCGCCGGGTTGGAGCGCGGCGTGCGGCCGATCGGTCGCTGATTGATATCGATAACCTTATCGAGCTGTTCGACGCCCTCAATCCCGGCATGGGAACCGGGCAGGTGCCGGGCTCCGTTCAGCAGGCGTGCCAAGGCGCGGTACATGGTGTCGATCACGAGTGTCGATTTTCCGCTGCCGGAAACGCCGGTGACGCACGTAAAGACGCCGAGCGGAAAACTTGCGGTGACCGAATCGAGATTGTTCTCCGTCGCGCTTTTAACAACGAGCATCTGTCCTTTTCCGGCTTTGCGGCGTTGCTTGGGAATCGGGATTTGGCGCATGCCCGTCAGGTACTGCCCGGTAATGCTTTCCGGACACCGTAAAACCGCATCGGGTAGTCCGGCGGCGACGACGTGGCCGCCATGTATGCCGGCTCCGGGGCCCATATCGACGAGGTAATCGGCCTCCCGAATGGCTTCTTCGTCGTGTTCGACGACGATGACCGTGTTGCCCAGATCTCGAAGCCGTTTCAGCGTTGCCAGCAGGCGTTCGTTGTCGCGCTGATGCAGTCCGATCGACGGTTCGTCGAGGACATAGAGCACGCCGGTCAGGCCCGAACCGATTTGCGAAGCGAGCCGGATACGCTGACTTTCGCCGCCGGAAAGGGTCGCGGACGATCGGCCAAGCGTGAGGTAGGACAATCCCACATCCACAAGGAAGCCCAGCCGTTCCTTGATTTCCTTCAGAATTCGGGCGCCGATCTCGCGTTGTTTCTCGGTCAACCGGTCTTCGATATCGGCAAACCAGAGATGGGAATCGGAGACCGATTTTTCCGCTATTTCACTGATATGCGCGCCATCGATCTTCACCGCAAGGGCTTCCGGTTTCAGTCTCGCGCCCTCGCAGATGTCGCAGGATTTGACCGTTTGGTATTTACTCAGCTCGTCGCGCATCCAGGCGCTGTCGGTCTCGCGCCACCGCCGCTCCATGTTGGGGACCACGCCTTCGAACGGCTTCTTTGTTTCATAGGTTCGCAGCCCGTCGTCATAAGCCATCGTGACCGCTTGTTTGCCGGTTCCGAACAGGATCGCTTCGCGCGCCGCTTTCGACAGGTCGCCGAAAGGCGTACTCATTTTAACTTTGAAATGCTTGGAGAGGCTTTCGAGCGTTTGCTTGTAGTAAGGCGAGGACGATTTAGCCCACGGCGCGATAGCCTCGCTCAGCGGTTTGCTGTGGTCGGGCGCAACGAGTTCCGCGTCGATGTGCATCGTCGTGCCCAACCCGTCGCAGGACGGACAGGCGCCGAAAGGGTTGTTGAACGAAAACAATCTAGGTTCGATTTCGTCGATCGTGAATCCCGAATCGGGACAGGCGAAACGTGCCGAGAATGTCGTGCGATCTCCACTTTCCGCGTCCTCGGCGAAGACAAGCCCGTCGGACAGTGCCAACGCGGTTTCCAACGAATCTGCGAGACGCGTTTGCAGTTCGGGGCGCACGACGACGCGGTCGACGACGACGTCGATGTCGTGCTTGAAGTTTTTGTCCAGTTTCGGGGTGTCTTCGATCAGATACAGGGAACCGTCGACCTTGACGCGTTGAAAACCCCGCTTCTGCAGATCCGCCAGTTCCTTTCGATATTCGCCCTTTCGGCCGCGCACCACTGGCGCAAGCAGATAAAGCCGTGTGCCGTCCTCCATCGCCATGACGATGTCGACCATTTGGCTGACAGACTGGCTTTCGATCGGCAGGCCTGTCGCTGGTGAAATCGGTATGCCGACACGCGCGAACAGAAGCCTCATGTAGTCGTAGATTTCAGTCACCGTACCGACGGTCGATCGCGGGTTTCGGCTCGTCGTCTTCTGTTCGATCGAGATCGCCGGCGACAGGCCTTCGATCAAGTCGACGTCCGGTTTTTGCATGAGTTCGAGAAATTGCCGCGCATAGGCCGAAAGGCTTTCGACATAGCGCCGCTGACCGTCCGCATAAATCGTATCGAACGCAAGGGATGACTTGCCGGAACCTGACAGGCCGGTAATGACGATGAGCTTGTCGCGCGGCAAGTCGACGTCAACGTTTTGAAGATTGTGTTCGCGTGCGCCACGCACGCGGATCGTCGTCAGCATGATGCGTTCAACATGTCCTGATCGGAATGCTTCGGGTCGGCGGAAGTCGTTCCGCGGTGCTGCCGACGATAATAGTTGTCCGGGCTCCGGGAATCGACTCTAAATCACCCACTCGGCCTATGATGGCGGAATAACGCAATCTTTCCGCATTCTGGGAAGAGATAGTTGGGAAATTGATGGCGCTGCGCCTAAACTGAGTCGCGGGCGCGGGCGGAACGGGATCAACTTTTGACTGCGAAAGACACGAAAAATGGCGGGTAGCGTAAATAAGGTGATTTTGGTCGGAAACCTGGGACGGGATCCGGAAATCCGAACGACACAAAGCGGGATGAAAGTCGCGAATTTGCGGGTGGCGACCAGCGAACGCTGGAAGGATCGTAATTCGGGCGAAATGCAGGAGCGAACCGAGTGGCACAGCGTCGCAATTTTTAATGAACATCTCGTCGGCGTTGCCGAACGATTCTTGCATAAAGGATCGAAGGTCTATCTGGAAGGGCAACTGCAAACACGAAAATGGACCGATCAGCAAGGTCAGGACCGATACTCTACTGAAGTCGTGATGAACCGTTTCAGGGGAGAACTGCAAATGCTTGATAGCCGTGGTGACAGTGGCGGTGGCGGCGGTTCATACGACGGTGGCGGCTCTGGCGGCGGTGGCGGCGGGAACGATGATGGTTTTGGCGGTGGCGGTTCCAGCGACGACTTGGATGACGAAATCCCGTTTTAACGGCGGTTCTTCTTTGCCAAGGAGCTTCGTTTAAGGACGAGTTCGTCTGAAAATTCTGTCTAGCGGGTCGGTGAGGAATAGGCGTAAAGTGGTGTGTGTTGTGCCGGGGAGCGGTCGCGTTGGCGCGCGCGTCCGAAGCGGCATGTGGAGGGGCATTCCAGAATAAATATTAGGAGTAGGTAAAATGAGAATGCGGAGTCTCGCGACTTTGGCGGGGATTGTGTTGCTGGTGGGAGCTTGTGCCGATGGCCGACTCGTTAGCGACGTTTCTCAAATGAAGCCCAAGGTAAAGTGGGTTCAAGGCCAACTTGCACAAGGAATATGTCGAATTGGCCAAGGCGGAACTCGAAGAAGGCGACACTCATGACACCGGCGTTTTCGCGCGGCGGGCCGAAGCCTCGGCCCTGGGCAAGAGTGTCGATCCTGACAAGCTTTGGGATCGCAGCTTCAAGAAAAAGCATGCCGACGTCTTATTCAACGAACGTGACCGTCTGCTCGGCGCTCTAGACGGTGGGGGCCGGTCGGGCCACCCAGCGCTTGCGGCCCGGGCACAGGCGATGTTCGATTGCTGGGCGCAAGAGCAGGAAGAGAACAACCAGCCGCCCGATATCGAGCGGTGCCGGAGCGGTTACATGAAGGCGATGGATCAATTGGCGACGGCGATGAAGCCCAAGCCGATGCCGAAGATGGCTGAAAAACCGAAGCCGAAGCCGAAGAAAATGATGAAGAAAAAGGCTAAGGCTATGACGTTCAAGATGCCGTTCGTGGTCTATTTCCAGTTCGACAGCACGAATATTGCCGACATGGCATCGGTGCGTACCCTCACGAATGCAGGGAAAGCCGCAAAGTCGAGCAAATCGACCCGTGTCGAAGTCATCGGCCACACCGACACTTCGGGCAACGCCGCCTACAATCAGAAACTGTCGGAAGCCCGCGCCAAGGTCGTTGACGAAGCGTTGGTCGCGCTTGGCGTCAACGGCTTGGTAATCGAATCTCATTCGCGCGGTCAAAACGATCTAGAGATTCAAACCGGCGACGGTGTTCGCAAGGATGCAAACCGTCGTGTCGTAATTATTATACACTAAGACGGCTATCACTCCGTTCGAAGCCTCATGGGTGGTGCGGCGAACGGAGTTTTCTTTGCTTGACCCGAAATTCGGCTTCGAAATTTTGCTTTAAACGTTGCCCTCCGTTAAAATCCTATTGGGGCATTAACCGCGTTCGGTTACCCCATTTTGGCCAACTGGCTCCATAAAAATTATCAGCGTTGCAGCGCGGCGTTGAAGCGAACGTGAGTTAAGCCTTCATGGCATCGACTGAAATCTCCCAAATAACAATCGAAGAGGAAATGCGGCGGTCCTATCTCGATTACGCGATGAGCGTGATCGTGAGCCGGGCGCTGCCGGATGTCCGCGATGGGCTGAAACCGGTGCATCGCCGTATCCTCTATTCGATGAAGGAGAGTGGGTACGATTCGAACCGGCCGTACCGCAAATCCGCGCGAATCGTCGGCGACGTCATGGGTAAATATCACCCCCATGGCGATCAGGCGATTTACGACGCGATGGTCCGTATGGCCCAGTTATTTTCCATGCGCCTGCCGCTTATCGACGGTCAGGGAAATTTCGGTTCGATGGATGGCGATCGGCCGGCGGCGATGCGCTACACGGAAGCGCGGTTGGCGGTGTCGGCGGAAAGTTTGCTGGACGATATCGACAAGGACACCGTCGATTTCGTCGACAATTACGATGAAACGACGCGCGAACCGGGCGTTCTGCCGGCGCGAATTCCGAATTTGCTGGTCAACGGGGCAGGCGGGATTGCGGTCGGTATGGCGACCAATATCCCACCGCACAATCTGACCGAAGTCGTCGCGGCTTGTCTTGCCTATGTCGACGACCCAGAGATTTCCGTCGAAGGATTGATGGAATTTATTCCGGGCCCGGATTTTCCGACAGGTGGCCTCATCCTTGGTGAAGCCGGTATTCGCGCCGCGTATTACAAGGGTCGCGGGTCCGTCGTGATGCGGGCGCGGACGCATATCGAGCCGCTTGGCCGCGATCGGGAAGCGATCGTCGCGACGGAGATCCCCTATCAGGTCAACAAATCCCGCATGATCGAGCGGATCGCGGAAGTCGTCCAAGGGAAGACGATCGAAGGTATCTCGGCCCTGCGTGACGAATCGGACAGGCAAGGCGTGCGTGTCGTCGTCGAATTGAAACGCGACGCGATTGCGGAAGTCGTGCTGGCGCAGCTTTATCGCTACACGCCGCTGCAAACAAGTTTCGGCGTGAATATGCTTGCCCTCAATAGAGGGCAGCCGGAAACGATGAATCTGCGGCAAATGATCGCCGCCTTCGTCGATTTCCGCGAAGAAGTCATCACGCGACGCACCGCATACGAACTGCGCAAGGCGCGCGCGCGCGCGCATGTCCTGGCTGGATTGCTGGTTGCCCTAGCCAATCTGGATGCGGTGATAGTACTGATCCGTGCCGCACCGGACCCGGTGGCCGCGCGCGAACGATTGGTGGCCGAGGATTGGGTTGCCGGCGACGTCGCGGCGTTCATCGAGCTGATCGACGATCCGGGGCACGAAGTCGTCGACGGCCGTTACCGGCTTTCCGAAACGCAGGCTCGGGCGATTCTGGAGCTGCGGCTACAGCGCCTGACAGGACTCGAGCAGGACAAATTGGTTGGTGAGACCGAAGACCTATCGGAAAAAATTCGAGGTTTTCTGGAAATTCTGACAAGCCGGTCGCGGTTGCTGGAGGTCTTGCGTACC
Organism: Alphaproteobacteria bacterium; assembly: GCA_047517345.1. GTDB lineage: Bacteria > Pseudomonadota > Alphaproteobacteria > UBA8366. The sequence continues at coordinate 4,935 of JAKZTB010000365.1, read as the reverse complement.
GAACTGCGCGAAATCTTCGAGAAATTCGGGAACGAGCGGCGTACGGAGATCGAACCGGCCGAGTTCGAGCACGACATCGAAGACCTGATACAGCGCGAAGATATGGTCGTCACCGTTACGCATGGCGGTTATATCAAGCGCGTTCCGTTGTCGACCTATCGCGCACAACGTCGCGGCGGTAAGGGGCGCACGGGTATGGCGACCCGTGAAGAGGATTTCGTCAAAGACGTTTTTGTCGCCTCTACACATGCCATCGTCCTGTTTTTCTCGTCGCGCGGCATGGTCTATCAACTGAAGGTCTATCGGCTTCCATCCGGCAGTCCGCAAGCGCGCGGCAAGGCGATGATCAATCTGCTGCCGCTCGAAGAAGACGAGACGATTTCGACGGTCATGATGTTGCCGGAAGACGAGGATAGTTGGGAGCGCCTGCATGTCATGTTCTCGACGCTGACAGGTAATGTTAGGCGCAATTCTCTGAAAGATTTCACCAATATCATGGCGAACGGTAAAATTGCCATGAAGCTGGACGATGGAGACCGGTTGATCCGCGTCCGGACCTGTACCGAGGATGACGACGTACTGCTGGCGACACGTCGTGGGATGTGCATACGCTTCCGGGTTTCGGACGTTCGTCTGTTTAGCGGGCGGACTTCAACCGGCGTACGGGGCATTCGCCTCGGCGAAAGCGACGATGTCATTTGGATGTCCATGCTGCGGCATGTGGAAATCGAAACGGGAACGCGCGACAACTATCTGCGACAGGCGAACGCGCTGCGCCGCGCCGATGGTGAGAGCGACGAAGCACCTGGCGAATCCGACGCACCGTTGCTGTCTGCGGAACAGTTCGGAGAATTGGCGATAAACGAACAGTTCGTTCTAGCCGCTACGGCGAAAGGATTTGGAAAACGCACTTCGGCGTACGATTATCGGACGACGAAACGTGGCGGCAAGGGTATCGTCAATGTCGATACCGAGAAGCGCGGCGATACGGTTGTCGCGACGTTCCCGGTAGAACCGACTGATCAAATCATGCTGGTGACCGACGGCGGACAGGTGATCCGCTGTCCCGTCGACGATGTTCGGATCGCCAGCCGAAGGACACAAGGCGTCAATCTTTTCGACGTCGATGGTGGCGCCGAAGTCGTATCCGTAGCGCGCCTGCGCGATGTGGGCGGCGAGGACGAAGAAGACGATTCGGAGGAGGAGGAGGACACTGCCGCCTCGACCGAGTAAGCGAACTTCGGCAGATATCGAACGAGGAGAATAAGACGAATGGCTGATCAGCGTGTCGGCGTGTATGCGGGGACCTTTGACCCGGTGACGAACGGCCACATGGATATCATCACGCGCGCGGCGACCCACATGGTCGAAAAGCTCATCGTTGCGGTCGCACGCAACCCGGGGAAAGGACCGGTCTTCAGTGTCGACGAGCGTGTCGCGATGGTGGAAGAGGAGATCGCCTCGTGCGATTTCGGCGTTAACGTGCAAGTCGATGTCGAACCCTTCGAAAGCCTTCTGACGGATTTTGCGGAATCGCGCGGCGCCAGCATGCTGATACGCGGATTACGCGCCGTCTCGGATTTCGAGTACGAATTTCAGATGGCGTCGATGAACAGCTATTTGAAGCCGCATATCGAGACGGCGTTCCTCATGGCGTCGGACCGAAACCAGTTCATTTCGTCCCGTTTGGTCAAGGAAATCTGTTTCCTCGACGGCGATATCGCACAGTTCGTCTCACCCCGTGTGAAAACGCTTTTGACCGCAAAGAGGACGAAATAGAGCGGCTTGCAGAAAAAGGCAGCGACAGGTCTACCTAGGGAGTGAGTAGGCCGACGATCGCGCCGGTCATACAAGTTGCGATCGTCCCGGCAACGATCGAACGCAGTCCCAGCTGGACGATTTCGGTGCGGCGCGACGGTGCGATCGTCACCAACCCGCCGATCATGATTCCCAGGCTTGCGAAATTGGCGAAACCGGTGAGCGCGTATGTCATGATCAGCGTGCTGCGGGGTGTCAGGGATTCTTTTGGCAGGGCTGCGAGATCGAGGAAGGCGAGGAATTCGTTGAGAACGATTTTGACCCCAAGCAGCCCGCCGCCGGTTGCGGCTTCATCCCAAGGGAGTCCCATAAGCCACGCAATCGGCGCCAAAGCGTATCCCAGAAAGCTCTGCAGCGTTATCGGCGCGCCGAACATATCGGGAAGGAACGCGCCCAGCGCCAAATTGACCAGGTGCACCAGGGCGACGAGAACGATGAGCATGGCGATCACGTTGATAAGCAAGGCGACGCCGTCCAACGTGCCGCGCGTCACCGCTTCCATGGCGCTGCCCGGCAGTTCATCCTCCGCAATTGTTCCTTCTGTCGGTGGCCGCGTTTCCGGTTCCATTAACTTGGCGACCATGACCGCGGCGGGCGCGCTTATGATCGATGCCGCGAGAAGGTGGCCGAGGGCATCGGGAACCACGGACGACAGGATCGAGGCGTAAAGCACCATTACGGTCCCGGCGATGGTTGCCATGCCGCAGGTCATGACGATGAAAAGCTCGCTTCGGGTGATCTTTGCCATGTAGGGTCTTATTAGCAACGGTGCCTCTACCATGCCGACGAAGACGTTGGCAGCCACACCGACGCCGGCCGCGCCGCCGATGGAAAGCGTCTTTTGCAAAACCCATGAGAAGCCGCGGACGACGAGCGGCAGGATACGCCAATAGAACAGCAGAGACGACAGCGCGCTCATTACCAAGATCAGCGGTAGGGCGCGGAACGCAAAAATGAAACTGGCGCCTGGTTGGGTTTCTTCGAACGGTAGCGACCCGCCGCCGAGATAGCCGAAGACGAATGAAGTTCCAGCATCGGTCGCCACTTGAAGGGCGGCAACGGCCTCGTTCAGCCACGTGAATACATAGCGGACAGGCGGCAATTTCAGAATGATCAAAGCTGCTATTAACTGCACCAGCAGGCCGGCGACCGAGGTCTTCAATAAAAGACGCGATGCTCGCTCTGTTCCACGTGGCGCCAATAAGGCGGCTAGTCCGGTGAGAATTAGCAAGCCAAGCAGGCTTTGCAGGTTTGCGGCAAATGGCATTGCGGTTATTCCTCCTGCTTCTTGTAAATCGAAGAAATACCGCCTCGGCAAGAGGGTTGCAAAACTGCTAGTGTGCCGCGCGTGTTGGCGAGGCAGAGGAGAACCGGCGATGGACAATACTCCGGACCGGGAGAGTGTGATCGAATTGCTCGAGAAATTGGGCGAACCAGACGATTCTGAGGCACTTTCTGCCGCGCGAAAATTGCACGAGCAGATTGCCGGTTCCGGCTTGACTTGGGACGAGCTGCTTGTTCCCGATACGGATGCCGCAGCGGAGACCGAGCCCGACGACTCCGACGATGCGGATGAAGAGGACGAAGGCGAAGAAAGCGAAGAAAGCGAAGAAAGCGAAGAAGGCAAAGAAGATACGGCGGCTCCCGAAGTCGACGATGAAGTCGTTCCGACGGGCGACGCGGCGGACGATATCAAACTGATAGACCGCCTGCTGGAGCGGAAGGGTATTTCGGCCAACCTGCGCGAAGAGCTGGATGGCTACAAGGAAGACATTAAAGAAGGCGACTTCACCACAGGCGACAGGCAATACCTCAACGCGCTGCGGAAACGTCTCTCTTCGGCATCAAAATCCCGCACAAAGGATTAATCCTTCCGACAGGCGAATACGGTGCTGTAACTGTACGTTATACCGTCGATTGCCGGTCGGACGGCGTATCGTGCGCGCCTGGGAGCTCTCGAAAGCATCAATCCTGACATATTCAACTCGTTGATTTGACGGTACCGCGAACGACAAACCCGCGAGAACCAGCCCATGAATGATGCCAATATCGATCGTCAGATGCCGCAAGGCGAGGAGGTGTTTCTCGACCATGCCGGCTACTTTGCGGCGGATCTGGAGCAGGCGGGCGACCAGATGGCGCGCCTGGGCTTTCAAGTGTCCGGCGTCAATGTCCAATACAATGCGGACGCGGCGGAGGCGTTGACCCCATCGGGAACGTCCAACCGTTTAGTCAAACTCCGGCGAGGGTTTCTAGAGATCTTGGCAGCGACGAGCGAGACGCCATTGGCGGAACAGTTGCAACGGGGCCTCGCGCGCTATGCGGGCTTACATGTCGTTGCACTGACCAGCCCGGATATGGCGGCGCACCGTGACCGGTTGATCGGCGATGGATTTGCAATGCAACCCTTTGTTAATCTCCGTCGCAAGATATCGGCTGAAGATGGCGAGCGGACCATGGCCTACACCATCTTGCGAACCGAACCGGATGTGATGGCGGAAGGCCGCGTTCAAATGCTCACGACCCATACGCCGGCGCTGTTCTGGACACCGGGCGTTACCGAACATGAAAATCGTGCGGACGCACTGACCGATCTGCTGATCTGCGTCGACGATCGGAGCGAGGCGGCGGCCCGCTTCGGGCGCTTTGCCGGCCGCATTCCCGAATACGGCGCGGATATAGGCATTGTCGCGCTCGACCGTGGGCGCATCCTGTTCGCGCACGAATTAGAAATCGAAGCGTTTCTCGATCGATTCGCACCGCCGGATACGCCCTATATCGCGGGACAAGGCGTGCGGTCTGCGGATATCGAAATGACGGGACAGGTTCTTCATGACGCAAAACTCCGGCCGATCTATTCGGATGCCGACCTCATCTGCCTCGACCCGCGGGACGGGCTCGGCGCCTATTTGCTGTTCCATAGCGCGTCGATTTCCCATCCCTGGATGGAATTGGCGCGACAGGCGGCTAGATCTTAGTCGATCCGGAATGCTTTAGTGTCCGTCCGGGGACTTTATGAGTCGGATGAATCGGTTATCCGGCGCCCCCTCTTGAAGAGCTGAATCAGCTGTGATTCTCTGGGGTGGTGAATTTACTCTTGAGGTGCCCCATGTGGAC
>JAKZTB010000364.1:0-10065 GCA_047517345.1 Alphaproteobacteria bacterium | reverse complement strand
GGGCCGCTTGTACCAGAAACCGATCAGCAGGTAGGAGCACAGGCCGACGCCTTCCCAGCCGAAGAACAGCTGCACCAGATTGTCCGCCGTCACCAGCATCAGCATAAAGAAGGTAAACAGGCTGAGATAGGCGAAGAAGCGCGGGATGCAATCGTCGTGGTGCATATAGCCGATCGAATAGATATGCACGACGGCGGATATCGTCGTGACGACGATCAGCATCACCGCGGTCAGCGTATCGACCTTAAGCGACCAGAAGAACTCCAGATCGCCCGACGTCACCCATTCGAACAGCACGACGGTACGCGGATCGCCGCCCAACGCGACGACTATGAAGAGGTAATAGGAGACAATCGCCGACACCACGAGCATCGTGCAGGTGATGTACATCGACGCCTTGTCGCCGATCAAACGCCCGAAAAACCCGGCGATTATCGCGCCCAGCAACGGCAGGAATACGACCGCAGCTTCCATTGCTATACCAAGGAACGTTGATGACGACGCATAGCGATCTCGTAGGCGGCCCGTCGGGTAGGAGGGGCGCCGCAAGCGATGCGGGAAATCGTCAAGGCGTTCCGACGCCCTCCGACGGTCCGCATATGTGACCCGTAGGGCGGCTTACCAAGGCTTTCGGACAGCGTTGCGCACGGCTTACGATGTGCCGCATCGCTGCACCGCACGCTCCTTGCCGAAAACCTTGGTAAGCCGTCGCTAAGTGTCATCATCAGCGCTCCTTGGTATTAACCCTTCATTACGTTGATGTCTTCGACCGCAATCGACCCGCGGTTGCGGTAATAGACGACCAGGATCGCGAGACCGATCGCCGCCTCCGCCGCCGCGACGGTGAGGATGAACATCGCGAAAATTTGTCCCATCAGATCACCGAGATGGGTCGAGAACGCGACCAGATTGATATTGACCGCGAGCAACATCAACTCGATCGACATCAGGATGATGATGACGTTCTTGCGGTTCAGGAAAATCCCGAACAAGCCCAGCGTGAACAGGATCGCCGCAACGGTCAGGTAATGGGCGAGGCCGATTTCCAACATATTAGATACCGCTGCCCGTCGTGACCTTGACGACCTCGATCGCCTCGTCCGGCCGGCGCGCGATCTGATCGCCGATCCGCTGTTTGCGGACGCCCGTGCGCGTGCGCAAGGTCAGGACGATGGCGCCGACCATCGCAACCAGCAGCACGAGGCCGGCGGCCTGGAAAAGGTAAATGTATTTGGTGTAGATCAGCCGGCCGATCGCTTCCGTGTTGGTCACTTGATCGATCGGCGGTATCGGCGCCGCGGCGATCGCTTCGGCCTGCGGCACGATGACCCAGCCGCCGGCGACAACCAGCAATTCCGCCAGCAGGATGAACCCGACAAGCCCGCCGATCGGCAGATACTGCAAGACCCCGCTGCGCAGTTCGACGAAGTTGATGTCCAGCATCATGACCACGAACAGGAACAGCACCGCGACTGCGCCGACATAGACGATGACCAGGATCATGGCGAGGAATTCGGCCCCCATCAGCACGAACAGGCCGGCGGCGTTGAAGAAGGCGACAATGAGGAACAGCACGGAATGCACCGGATTGCGCGAAGCGATCACCAATACGCCCGCGGCAACCGCCACGAACGCGAACAGATAGAACGCCAAGGCTTGAATGATCATGCAGTCCCCTCCACGCTTGCGGCCGCAAGCGCGCCTTGTTTACCGATACGGCATATCCAGTTCAATGTTCCCGGCAATCTCCGCCTCCCAGCGGTCGCCGTTCTCCATTAGTTTGTTCTTGTCATAGAAGAGTTCCTCCCGGGTCTCGGTCGCGAACTCGAAATTCGGGCCTTCTACGATCGCATCCACCGGGCAGGCTTCCTCGCAGAAACCGCAATAGATGCACTTCGTCATGTCGATGTCATAGCGCGTCGTCCGGCGGCTGCCGTCTTCGCGCGGCTCCGCCTCGATCGTGATCGCCTGTGCCGGACAGACCGCTTCGCACAATTTGCAGGCGATGCAGCGTTCCTCGCCGTTCGGGTAGCGGCGAAGCGCGTGCTCACCACGGAAGCGCGGCGACAACGGTCCCTTCTCATAAGGATAATTCAGCGTGTGCTTCGGCCGGAACATCGCGCGCAGCGTCAGGGACATGCCCTGAACGAGTTCGGCGAGCAGCAGGCCTTTTACGGTGCGTTCTAGCAGCGCCATGTCACATTCCTCATCAATTCACTCATGTACCCGGCACCTTGTCGAGCAAGAACAGCCAGCCGGCGGCGACGACCACCCACAGCAGTGAAAACGGCAGAAACACTTTCCATCCCAAGCGCATCAACTGGTCATAGCGATAGCGCGGAAACGTCGCCCGCACCCACAAGAAGATGAACAGGCAGAAGGCGATCTTGCCGGCGAACCAGATCGGACCCGGTACCCAGGTAAACGGCGCGACGTCGAACGGCGCCATCCAACCGCCGAGGAACAGGATCGACGTCATCGCGCACATCAGGATCATGTTCGCGTATTCGCCGAGAAAGAACATGGCGAAGGTCATCGCCGAGTATTCGACGTTGTAACCCGACACCAGTTCCGCTTCCGCTTCCGGCAGATCGAAGGGCGCGCGGTTGGTCTCCGCCAGGGTCGAGACGAAGAAGATGATCGCCATCGGAAACAGGATGCCGAAGAAATGCCAGTTCCAGAAGCCACCGGCCTGCGCCTCGACGATGGCGGACAGGTTCAGCGAACCGACGAACAACAGCACGGTGATGATGACGAAGCCCATCGACACTTCGTAGGACACCATCTGGGCTGCCGAGCGCAGCGCGCCGAGGAACGCGTATTTCGAATTCGACGACCAGCCGGCCATGATTATGCCGTAGACGCCCAGCGACGAGATGGCGAAAATGTAAAGAATTCCGACGTTTAAGTTGGAAAGTACAAGTCCTGCATCAAATGGAATCACAGCCCATGCGATGAGACTGAGAACAAAGGTCACCATCGGCGCGGCAAAGAACATGCCGCGGTTCGAGCTCGCCGGGATGATGGTTTCCTTGAAAAACAGCTTCATGCCGTCCGCAATCGGCTGCAGCAAGCCGAACGGCCCGACCACATTGGGGCCCTTGCGCAGCTGCATCCAGCCAATGACCTTGCGCTCCGCCAGTGTCAGATAGGCGACGGCGCCCAGCAAGGGTGCCACGATCAGAATGATGTAGAAGACGATGACGATCGTCGGCCAGGCGTAAATGTCCCAAAACTCAGCCATCGGTGCCGGTCGCTCCGTCCCGGTCGTTGACGAATTCCTGCGTGCACTTGGCCATCGTCTCCGAAGCGCGGCTGATGGGGTCCGTCATGTAGAAATTCGCGATGGTCGATTGGAACGGTGCCGGTTCCATCGGGCCGGCGCTGCCGAATTCACCCCATGCCGCCGCTTCCGGATCGTCGAGCCGCGTGAAGTGCGGGCAAGCGCTCTGCATTTCTTTGCGCAGCGCCGACAGGCTGTCGAACGGCAAGGTATGGCCAACGACGGTGGAAAGTGCGCGGACGATGGTCCAGTCCTCGCGCGCATCGCCCGGCGGGAAGGCTGCGACTTGCCCCCGCTGTACCCGCCCTTCGGTGTTCACGTAAGTGCCGGACTTTTCGGTATAGGCCGCGCCGGGCAAAATCACGTCCGCCGCATGTGCACCCTCGTCGCCATGATGGCCTTGGTAAATCACGAAGGCCTTGTCCAGCTTCTTGGTATCGATTTCGTCGGCGCCCAACAGATAAACGGCTTCGACAGCACCGGATTCCGCAGCTTCCAGAATACCTTGCGTGTCGAGACCGCCTTCGCCCGGCACAAAACCGATATCGAGACCGCCGACGCGCGCCGCGGCCGTGTGCAGGACATTGAAGCCGTTCCAGCCATCCGCCACCATGCCGGTGGATTCCGCGATCCGGCGCGCCGCCGCCAGGACTGCCGCACCATCCGAACGGGCCAACGCCCCCATCCCAAGAATGAGCATCGGACGCTCGGCATCCTTCAGCACGGTTGCGAACGCATGGCTGCCGTCGGCGATCTGCTGCAGCGTTTCCGGTCCCGCGCCGAGATACTCGGTATCGTAGGTCAGGTCGTGCGTGGGACCGACCACGCCGATCTTGAAATTGTCTTGCAGCCAGCGTTTGCGCAGCCGCGCATTCACCAGCGGCGCTTCCCAGCGTGGGTTGGAACCGACGATCAGGCAAGCGCCAGCCTCTTCGATCCCGGGGATACCGCTGTTGAACAGGTACGACGCGCGCACCGCGGGATCGAGCGCCGCACCGTCCTGCCGGCAGTCCAGGTTCGGCGAACCGAGCGACGTCATCAGCGCCTTCAGCGCGAACATCGACTCCGCATCGCAAAGATCGCCCGCCAGGGCAGCTATCTTTCTACCGTCCAGTCCCTTTACGCGCGCCGCAATCGCCTCGAACGCCGCATCCCAATCGGCCGCCTCCAGCTTGCCTTCCGCGTTGCGGACGTAGGGCCGGTCGAGCCGTTGCCGGCGCAGTCCATCGCACGCGAAGCGGGTTTTGTCGGAAATCCACTCCTCGTTCACGTCCTCGTTGAGGCGCGGCAAGACGCGCAACACTTCGTTGCCGCGCGCATCGACCCGGATATTGCTGCCGACCGCATCCATGGCGTCGATGGTTTCCGTTTTGCGCAGCTCCCACGGGCGCGCCACGAAGGAATAGGGTTTCGACGTCAACGCGCCGACTGGGCACAGATCGATCACGTTGCCCGACAGTTCCGAGGACACCGCCTTGCCCAAGGTCGTGATCTCGGCATTCTCGCCGCGATTGACCATGCCCATATCCGTCACGCCGCCGATTTCCGTCGAAAAACGGACGCAGCGCGTACAGTGGATGCAGCGAGTCATGATCGTATTGATCAGCGGTCCCATATATTTGTCGTCGACGGCGCGCTTGTTTTCCGCGTAGCGGCTGCCGTCATGGCCGAACGCCATCGCCTGGTCTTGCAGGTCGCACTCGCCGCCCTGATCGCAGATCGGGCAATCCAGCGGATGGTTGATGAGCAGGAATTCCATGACGCCGTGCCGCGCCTTGCGCACCAACTCGGAGTCCGTGAAAATCTCCATCCCCTCGCCCACGGGCAAGGCGCAGGACGCGGCCGGTTTGGGCGGTCCGGGTTTGACTTCGACCAGGCACATGCGGCAATTGCCGGCGCTCGACAGCCGTTCGTGATAACAGAAGCGCGGTATCTCGGCGCCGGCCAATTCGCAGGCCTGCAGGACGGAAATACCGTCCGGTACTTCCAACTCCACGCCGTCGACCTTCACATTCGGCATGCCCCGCTCCTACGCCGCCGCCGCCACGGCGACGCTCTTTCGCCGGACGATACGGCTTTCGATTTCATCGCGAAAATGCCGGATCAGGCCTTGAACCGGCCACGCTGCGCCATCGCCGAGCGCGCAAATCGTATGGCCTTCGATCTGGTGCGATACTTCGAGCAACAAATCGATCTCGGCGATTTCCGCCTCGCCCTTCGCCATGCGCTCCAGCACGCGCCACATCCAGCCGGTGCCTTCGCGGCACGGCGTGCATTGGCCGCAGCTCTCATGCTTGTAGAAATAGGCGAGCCGCGCGATCGCCTTGATGATGTCGGTCGACTTGTCCATGACGATGATGCCGGCGGTGCCGAGGCCGGATTTGTGCTCCTTCAGCGCATCGAAATCCATCAGCACATCGTCGCAAACCGACTTCGGCAGCATCGGTGTGGAACTGCCGCCCGGGATAACTGCCAACAGATTGTCCCAGCCGCCACGCACGCCGCCCGCATACTTCTCGAGCAGCTCCTTCAACGGAATCGACATCGCTTCTTCGACGTTGCAGGGCTTTTCGACATGGCCGGAGATGCAGAACACCTTGGTGCCGACATTGTTCTCGCGGCCGAAACCGCTGAACCAATCCGCACCGCGGCGCAGGATGGTCGGCGCGACGGCGATGGTCTCGACATTGTTGACCGTGCTGGGACAGCCGTACAGGCCCGACATGGCCGGGAACGGCGGCTTCAAACGCGGTTGCCCCTTCTTGCCTTCGAGGCTTTCCAGCAGGGCGGTTTCCTCGCCGCAGATATAGGCACCGGCCCCGCGATGCACATAGACGTCGAACGCCCATCCGGTACCGCAGGCGTCGGGGCCCAGCAGCCCGGCTTCGTAAGCCTCGTCGACGGCACGGTCCAACGCCACGGTTTCGTTGTAGAACTCGCCGCGAACATAGATGTAAGCCGCGTGCGCGCCCATCGCGAATCCGGCGACGAAACAGCCTTCAACTAGTTTGTGCGGATCGTGCCGCAGGATGTCCCTGTCCTTGCAGGTGCCGGGTTCGCTCTCGTCGCCATTGACGACGAGGTAATGCGGCCGGCCCTCGACGATCTCCTTGGGCATGAAGGACCATTTAAGACCGGTCGGGAAACCGGCGCCGCCGCGGCCGCGCAGGCCGGAGGATTTCATCTCCTCGACGATCCACTCACGGCCCTTCTCGATGAGCGCTTTGGTGTTGCCCCAGTCGCCGCGCGCACGGGCGCCGGCGAGGCCCGGATCGTGCAGCCCGTAAAGGTTGGTGAAGATGCGGTCCTTGTCTTGCAGCATCAGTCGGCCTTCGCGAAGTCGAGATCGTTGAGCACTTGCGGTCCACCGACCGGCGCAGAGGTCTGCCGGTCGATCTGCGGACCGTACGGCGGCGTCTCGCCGGCCTTCAAGGCATCCAGCACGGCCACCATCTGCGGACCGGTCAGGTCCTCGTACATATCGTCGTTGATCTGCACGATCGGCGCGTTGACGCAGGCGCCGAGACATTCGACCTCGCGCATCGTAAACACCCCGTCTTCCGTCGTCTGACCATAGTCGATGCCAAGATGATTTCGGGCGGCGTCGACAACCGCATCGGAATCGCGCAGCCAGCACGGCGTCGTGGTACAGAACTGCAGCAGATATTTGCCGACCGGCTCGGTGTTGATCATCGTATAGAAGCTGGCGACCTCGACGACACGGATACGCGGCATGTCGAGCAACGCCGCCACGCCATCGATTACCGCGTCAGAGGTATAGCCGTCATTCTGGCGTTGCGCGAGGTCGAGCAGCGGCAGTACGGCGCTCGCCTGCCGGCCTTCCGGATACTTGGCGATGTATTTCCGCGCGATCGCAAGATTTTCAGGTGTGAACTCGAAACGGTCGCTCATCGGTCGATCTCCCCGAACACGACGTCCATGGCGCCCAGAATGGCAACAGAATCCGCCAGCATATGGCCCTTGCACAGGTAATCCATCGCCTGCAAATGGGCAAAACCCGGCGCGCGGATCTTGCAGCGATACGGTCTGTTGCTTCCGTCCGAAACGAGATAGACGGCGAACTCGCCCTTGGGCGCTTCGACCGCCGTGTAGGTCTCTCCAGGCGGGACGTGAAAGCCTTCGGTGTAGAGCTTGAAATGATGGATCAACGCCTCCATCGACCGCTTCATCTCGCCGCGCGACGGCGGTGCGACTTTTCCGTCTTCCGTCATGACCGGGCCGTCCGGCATTTGGTCGATACACTGCCTGACGATCCGCACGCTCTGCCGCATCTCTTCGACGCGGATCAGGTATCGGTCGTAGCAGTCGCCGTTCTTGCCGATCGGGATGTCGAAATCCATCTGATCGTAGACGTCGTAGGGCTGCGCCTTGCGCAAATCCCACGCCACACCGGACGCGCGCAGCATCGGCCCGGAGAAGCCCCAAGCCATCGCCTCGTCCGCCGAGACGACGCCGATATCGACAGTCCGCTGCTTGAAGATACGGTTTTCGTTGAGCAGCGTTTCCATGTCGTCGAGGAATTTCGGAAAATCGTCGGCCCAGGCGATAATATCGTCGGCCATGCCGGCCGGCATGTCCTGATGCACGCCGCCGACGCGAAAATACGCCGCGTGCAGCCGAGCCCCGGAGACGGCCTCGTAGAATTCCATCAGCTTCTCGCGTTCCTCGAACGCCCAGAGCATCGGCGTCATTGCGCCGACATCCAACGCCAGCGCGGGCGCGTTCAGGAGATGATTGAGGATCCGAGAAATTTCCGCGAACAGGACGCGCACATACTGGCCGCGTGGCGGCGGCGCGAGCCCGAGCAGCTTTTCGGCGGCGAGAACGAAAGCGTGCTCCTGGCACATGGGCGCGACATAATCGAGGCGATCGAAATACGGCATCGCCTGAAGATCGGTCTTGTACTCGATCAGCTTTTCCGTGCCGCGGTGAAGCAGGCCGATATGCGGGTCGATCCGTTCGACGATCTCACCGTCCATCTCCATAACCATGCGCAGGACGCCGTGCGCCGCCGGGTGCTGCGGACCGAAGTTCAGCGTCAGATTCTTGATTTCCGCTTCTGCCGCCATCAGCCCTCGTTTGCCTCCGCCTTCTCGTCGCCCGGCAATTCGCGCGTCATGCCCTCCCACGGGCTGAGGAAATCGAAGGACCGGAAGGCCTGGGTCAAATTCACCGGTTCGTAGACGACGCGCTTCTGTTCGTCGTCGTAGCGGACCTCGACATAACCGGTAAGCGGGAAATCCTTACGCAACGGATGCCCCTCGAATCCGTAATCGGTCAGCAGCCGCCGCAAATCGGGATGGTCGGAGAAAAAGATGCCATACATGTCCCAGCATTCACGCTCGAACCAGGAGGCCGTCGGAAATACGCTCGATACGGACGGTACGGGCGTTTCCTCGTCGGTCCGCACTTTGATCCGGACGCGCTGATTGTGCTTGTAGCTGAGCAGATTGTAGTTCACCTCGAAACGATTTTCCTGTTCCGGAAAATCGACGCCGCAAACATCCATCAGGCTCTTGAACAGGCAGCTCGAATCGTCACGCAAAATCTTCATGACCCGGACGACGTCGTCCCCCGTCGTCTCGACGTTCAATTCGCCGTTTCCGATGCGATGTTCGACGACAGCGGCGCCCAGTTTCGCAACGATATGCGCTCCCAATTCTTCGAGCGCGTCTAGGCTAGCGTCGTCCATCGTGCGTCCCGTTCCTATCGCGCGATCGTACCGGTGCGTTTGATCTTTTTCTGCAACTGCAGAAACCCGTATAACAGCGCCTCGGCAGTCGGCGGGCAGCCCGGCACATAGATGTCGACCGGAACGATCCGATCGCAGCCGCGCACGACCGAATAAGAATAGTGGTAGTAGCCGCCGCCATTGGCGCAGGAGCCCATGGAGATGACCCAACGGGGCTCTGCCATCTGGTCGTAAACCTTGCGCAACGCGGGCGCCATTTTGTTCGTCAACGTGCCGGCAACGATCATCACGTCGGACTGGCGAGGGCTACCGCGCGGAACGATGCCGAAACGATCCAGATCGTACCGCGGCATATAGGCGTGGATCATTTCGACGGCGCAGCAAGCCAGGCCGAAGGTCATCGGCCAGAGCGAGCCCGTGCGGGCCCAGTTCACCAGCTTGTCAGCGTTGGCGATAATGAAGCCCTTGTCCGCCAAGGTGTCGTTGACGAGGCGCATCGCACCGTCGTGATCGCCGTCCTGGAGCGCGGGAGTTTCTATTCCCATTCGAGAGCTCCTTTCCGCCATTCGTAGATGAATCCGATTGTCAGAATCCCGAGGAATATTACCATCGACCAGAACCCGAACAGACCGATATTGCCGAGCGATATGGCCCACGGGAATAGGAACGCAACTTCGAGATCGAAAATAATAAAAAGAATGGCGACCAAATAAAACCGTACGTCGAAACGGCTGCGTGCATCGTCGAAGGCTTCGAATCCGCACTCATAGGCGGATAGCTTTTCGGAATCCGGTTTCTGCGTGGCGAGGATGCCGCTCGCGACGAGCATTCCAACGGATATTCCGATGGCGATTACTAGGAAGATCAGCACCGGGAGGTATTCCCGCAGTAAGCCGTCCATCAACTCAACTCCTCAGCCGCCTTCGCGGGCTCCACCCATAGCGTTGTTGCCGGACAAAGTGCCCTGGTACCGAACGAATCTATACGGGCTCAACAGCGCGCCGCCGGTGGCTGCAATATAAAGTCAAACCTCAATGAAGCAAAGACCGAACGAACCAAAACAATATGC
>JAKZTB010000363.1:0-5031 GCA_047517345.1 Alphaproteobacteria bacterium | reverse complement strand
ATCCAAGCGGCGCGTGCCGCCGGATGAACCTCGAACGTCAATCTCCAACCCGTAACGAAAACACGCCCCGAAAGCCGCCCCGAAAGCCGCCGTCAACCCGGCCGATACCGCTCGCCTCGCTCAAATCGGCCGCCAAGCGTGTATAATGCGGGCTAGATTTGATGCCTCGGAATTTTCCGCACCGCTTGTTCTTGCAGAGACCTAAATGCAGCACGCCTACCGCCAAAAGCCGAAAAAAACGCGTTTCCTGCGCCTATCGCTGCGCTGGCAGCTTGTTGCGGTATTTTCTGCTGCATCCTTCCTCATTACCGTCCTCGCCGGCTTCATACTGACCGCCAGGGAAAAGAGCATGCTTTCCGAACGGATAGGGGAGAGCAATGCATCGATTTATCGCGCGCTGTCTGCGCCCACGATGGAAGCGCTTAGAACCGGCCGTACGCGGGCTCGGTTTCAAGCGAATTCGAACGCCTCGAAAATGCGGTAGGATCGCTTCAGAAGGTTCTGGAGAAGGGCAAGCAAGGCGAACGGCGATTGCGTGTCGCAACCGATCAGGCGTTGATGGCGAGCCGTGCGAAGTCCGAGTTCCTCGCCAATATGAGCCACGAGTTGCGCACTCCGTTGAATTCGATCATCGTTTTTTCCGAGATGATCATGCATGAACGGCTCGGTGAAATTGGCAACGCAAAGTACGCGGACTACGCTCAAGATATCCACGGTGCGGGTAACCATTTGCTCCATATCATCAATGATATATTGGATCTTTCTAAAGTCGACGCCGGGAAGTTGGAATTGCACGAGGAACTTGTCGACGTCGATCATATGACGGCTGCCTGCCTGTCGATCGTCCGTGTGCGAGCCCAGGAAAAAGGTATCGCAGTCGAGACTCGGATCGATCCGGAAATGCCGCCGTTGCTGGCAGATGAGCTGCGTCTGCGTCAGGCGTTGATCAACTTGGTCGGTAACGCGATCAAGTTTACGCCTGACGGCGGTTCGATAATCGTCGAGGCCTCGCAATCGGTAGAAGACGAGCCGTTTTTGCGGGTCATCGATAACGGTATCGGCATCGCGTCGGAAGATATCGAAAAAGCGATGGAACCGTTCGGGCAAGCAGACAGTGCGCTGAACCGGCGATACGATGGTTCCGGGCTTGGCTTACCGCTCACCAAGGCCTTGGTCGAGCTGCATAAAGGTCAATTCGAGATCGACAGCACCGTTGGCCTCGGGACGACTGTCACGATGACATTCCCGCAATCCCGTTGCCAACAAAGCGCGCCGCAGGCGTCATCCGTAGACCAATATTTGGTTATGGCCGCGGCCGATTAAATCTTTCCGTTGACGGGTGCCTAACCCGCGAGCGCTTGCGTCGCGGCTTCGAGCGATACCGGCGCGTCGCTCAGCAACAGGTCGGCACAGCGTGCTTCGACCGGGCCGTCGCTCACGCTCATCGGATCGCGCGGCCGCATGCGGTGGTCGATAACCAGACGCGACAGCAGCAGGCGCCGCGCATCGCCGGTCGATTTTGCCAGCACCGCGCCTTCGTGCGCTAACAATGCGGCGCTCATGACATGATAGAGGGCGTTTGACGCTTGCCGCGAGAACGCTTCGTGCTCCGGACTGTCCGCAACTTCGCCTGCGAATGCGACGGCCTGGTCGATCATGCCTGCCAACTCGCCGCGAAATTGTCCCGGTACTCGGTCTGCATCGTCGACGATACCGTGCAACGCGTCGCCGAGGTCCTCATGGGCGCGGATCTTGCCCACGGCGCGGCCCGTGACGTCCAGCGCGTTGATCGAGGACGTTCCCTCCCACAGCACGCCGAGATGGGCGTCGCGGACAAGGCGGGAATTGACCCAGTCTTCGATATATCCGTTGCCGCCGCGTGCCTCCATGGAGGCCGTCGCCACCGTGACGTTGTCGCGGCAGGCGCGGAACTTGAGCAGTGGCGTGATGATCCGCAACAGGCGCTCGGCCTGTATGTCGCCCGCTTCGGCCCGCGCCATCGTGGCGGCGGCGTACGTGAACACCGACAGTGCCTGTTCGGTCGGCACCATGATCTTGAGGAGTTGGCGGCGCATCAGGGGATAATTGATGATCGTTTCGCCAAAGGCGATCCTGTTGCGCGCCACGGCCAAGGCCTCGTTCAGGCAACGCCGCATCATGCCAGCCGCCCGCACGCCGTGCGACAACCGCGACATGTTGACCTGACCCATCATCTGTTTCAGGCCGCTATTCGGCTTTGCGCCGTAGTCGCCCAAGGCGTATGCGACGGCGCCGTCGAATTTGATTTCGCCGGAGGCCATCGAGCGGCTGCCCAGTTTTTCCTTCAACCGGACGATCCGGTACGCGTTGCGGCTGCCGTCGTCGTGATGGCGGGGAAGGGCGAAGAGCCCAAGGCCGCGGCTCCCGTCTGGCGCGCCTTCGGGGCGGGCCAGCAACAGCGCGACGTCTCCGTCGGCACAGGAGCAGAACCACTTTTCGCCATAGAGCCGCCATTGGCCGTCTTCGTCCCGGCGGGCTTCCAGTTCGATATTGCCGACGTCCGAGCCGCCGATCTTCTCGGTCATGAACTGGGCGCTCTTGAAGATCTGAGTCATGTCCTGGCAGTGCATACGCGGCAGGAAGCGCGCCTTGGTCTCCTCGTCGCCGTAGCGCTCGATCAGCATCGCGGAAGTGTCGGTTACCGAGATCGGGCACATCAGGGCGAATTCGCTCTGCGTGAATAGATATTGGAAGACGTATTTTACCAAAGGCGGCACCGTCTCCGGCCAGCCGAGCACACCGGGTGTCCGCGACATGCAGTGGATGCCGAAATCGCCGAAACCGATTTGTTCCATCTCGCGGTAGGCGGGATGGAATTCGATCCAGTCCTCGTCCCTGCCGAAGCCGTCTCGCGTGTGCAGTTTCGGATCGTGGCGGTCCGCCATACGCGACAGCGCGTCCAGCCAGCCGCCGGAAATTTCGCCCAGACGCCGGTAGTGCGGGGTCATGTGCGCCCTGACGGCGGCGTCCATGCGCAGCTCTATAAGCCCTTGGAGACCCTTGTCGGCCTCGAAGAAGTTCAACCCATGGCAATCGGGCGCAATCCAGTCCTCCAGGCTTTTCTTGGGCAACACGGTCGTCGAGTCGGGCATTTTCTTCTCCAAGGGGTAAGTCGGCCTGTCCAGCGATTTAAGAGCGGATTTTGCAAACATGAATTCCTAAGAGTTGCTTCACAACCGATTATTTGTGTATGTTGAGTGAGTATTCCTCATTCAAATGGTTCCGTGATGGCGAATTTTCCCCCTCTCAACGCGCTCCGTACCTTCGAATGCGCGGGACGCCACTTGAGCTTCGTTCACGCTGCAGAGGAACTAAACGTGACGCCGGGCGCCGTCAGCCGTCAGGTAAAAGTGCTGGAAGAGTGGCTCGGCGCACCGCTGTTTCGCCGCCGCCACAAGCAAGTCTTGCTGACGGCTTTAGGCCGGAACTACTTGCAAGCGGTCAGCGAGCCGCTTGAACGGATCGCGTCCGCGACCGAGCGCGCGCGCCGTCAAGACGCCGAGCGTCCGATCGCGATTTGTTGCTATCCGACATTCGCGTTGCGCTGGCTGGTGCCGCGATGGGGCCATTTCTATGACCGCCACCCGGAAATCGACGTGCAATTGACGACAACGCTGCAGCCGGTGGACTTTTCGCGTGGCGATGTGGATGCGGCAATCTTGGTGGGCGAGGGGCCGGAAAGCTGGCCCGGTCTCGAAGCGGTCAAGCTGGTGGACGTGGACTTGCTGCCGGTTTGCAGTCCGCAGCTTTGCGAAGGGGACGACGCGCTGTGGAAACCGGAAGACCTATCCCGCTTTGCGCTTCTCCACGGCTCCCCGCGGCGGGAAGATTGGCAACGGTGGCTTGCCCATGCGGATGTTCGGGGCGTCGATCCCGATGCCGGCGTTACGTTCGATAGCCTCAACTTGTCGATACAGGCCGCGGTCGAGGGGTTGGGCGTCGCGATCGCCATAAAGGCGCTCGTAACGGAAGATCTGGCGGCCAAACGTCTGGTGCAGCCCTTCGGTCCGGTTCGGCGGTCGGGGCGCCCGTTTTTCATGGTCTTTCCACCGGATCGGCTGCGAAATCGCCGCCTCCGCGCGTTTATCGATTGGGTGACAGCGGAATCGGACGCAGCTTAACGGTATTCCATTTTCATCTTTGCGGCAGCCGGCTGGGCATTGATTTCCGGAAATATTTGCCGTGGTGAGAGGAGAACCATTCACCGGTATAGCCATTAACCATAAGTAGCTTTTGCATAAAATTTATTTTGACGGTGTCTATGCCGCTGATTTCACGGGAGGAACCTCAATGTATCGGCATTCGCGCCTGAGCCCGATTAATGCTGGCACATGGCTTGCGAGGGTCAGGGCAGTTGTGTGCTAACGCTGTAATTGCGTTCATCGAATACGCCGAATTATTGGGAGGATTCGAATGGCGGCGAGCTAATACCGGTAGGGTGACATTATGTTTAATTCAGTTTTTAAAAAAGCCGTAAAACCATTTGATCCGACAAATTTTTCTTTAAATCATACAGAAGTCGATGAACGTCCACTCCGCTTTCGTCCCCTAAAATCTGCAATCGCAATGCTTTCTGGCCTTGGTATCGCGCCCTTGGCAGGAATCGGTGCTAGCGCCATCCCGCTCGATCCGATCGATTGCGTTGCACGCGAGACACTCCTGGCCTCGTCCAGCGACATCGGTGAATCCGGCGCGCAGGATCAAGTCAGCAGCGTCACCGAACCAATGAGCGCGAGACTGTTTCTCGCGGGCCTCATGGGATTTACATTGCTTCGTCGCCGACGCCCCGCGTAGGGCGGCGACGGTCCCCTCCGTTCCGACCGCCACCCCAAGAATGGAGGGGACCAACCTGTTCCCCACAACGACTGACAGATTTCAGGCGGGAATCCGACTAAACACCGGCCAACGCCGGCGGCGGCGGAGGCAGGTCTTTGACTGTGACGGCTCGCTTCGCCGCATTATCGAGCAATGGAAATCGCGGGCTATCGTCGA
>JAKZTB010000362.1:0-9809 GCA_047517345.1 Alphaproteobacteria bacterium | reverse complement strand
AGGGCAAAGTTCTGGTCCTCGTTACGGGTTTGCCGCGCCAGCGCTTGATTGACGCGATCGAGAACCAGCCCGCGGTTCGGCAATCCGGTCAACGCATCATGCAGCGCACCATGGGACAAACTTTCTTCGGCGAGTTTGCGGTCCGAGATGTCGGATTGCGATCCCGCCATGAGGTAGGGCTCCCCGTTCTCCCGACGGGCGGCGATTCCGCGCGCCTGAACCCATCGGAAGTCGCCGTTTGCGTGCTTCATCCGGTATTCATGCTCGAACTGAGACGACTGTCCTGCCAGATGGGCGTCGAACCTTTCGCAAAATGAGTCCACGTCGCTCGGGTGGATTCGGCTAAGCCACTCCTCCGGAGTGTGCTTGATCGTTGCGGCTTCCAACCCAAGCAGCGTGCGCCACCGTGCGGAGAATTGAACCGTTCCGTCCTCCAGGTTCCATTCCCAAAGGCCGTCATTGGCGCCGGCAGCAACCAGCGCGTACCGCGCGTCGCTCTTTGCAAGTGCGTTTCGCGCCGCATCGCGCTCGGTATTGTCGGTCAAGACCGCCGTAATGATCTCCTGCCCTTCCACCTCGCACAGGCTCGTAGAGACCGCAACGGACAGGCTGGATCCGTTTCGACCGCGAAGCGCGATCTCCTTTGAAACCGCTATCAGGCCTTCATCAACCGTCACGCCTGGCAACACCGAGACAAGCGGTTTTCCGAGAACATCTTCCGTATCGCGTCCAATGATGGCGAGGGCCGGTTCACTGGCGAAAAGTATTCGCCCCTTGCAATCGGCCGTAATCACCCCTTCGGACAGGCGGTCTACCAGATTCGCCGGGACTAACCGTTTCGCCCCGATAACGCTATGGACGGGTTTGAACGCGACGATCGCGACAAAACCGGAAACTGCTGCGTCCGGCATGGGAAACACGTGTACCGAATGGGTTTCGTCGAAGAACCGCGCGGTCTCTTCGACCGTCTCGCCCGAGTACGCCCGGTCTATCGCCGCCAGCATGTCCGGCGAATCCGAGAACAAAACTTCAACTGGTTGCCCTGTAACGGAATCCGAGGCGCCAATTTCAGCTGCCGCACCACCGCCAAGCAACAAGACCCGTCTTTGCGGACCGAGGAGAAGGTAACAGATCGGCGCAACGTTCGCGGCAGCGGCGAGCAGCGCTTCATGCGTTGGCGGTGCTGTCTTTGTGTGCGGCGGATTCGCCGCTCGAATTGCCGGGTTCGCCACTGCGTTTCGCTCCGGATCAGCGTTACCGCGCCGCCTGGTAATTATCCTGCGGCACCTAACGTAACTAACTGTAGATATTAGAAATTAACGAATTATGAAGGGGGCAGGCCGTCGGTTTCTGCGTCACAGTTTAATATCGGCTGGGTGAGAACTTTGTTAAGGTCATTGGAACGTCGTCGCCAATTCAGCATCACACTGTAAGCATTCCACGGAGAATCACGTGAACAAGCCAGCCCGTCACAAGCGCATTCCGAATATGAGAAAAATTCTCGTTGCAAATCGTGGTGAAATTGCAATTCGTGTCTGCCGCGCCGGAACAGAACTGGGCCTTCGAACCGTTGCCATATATTCGCGCGAGGACCGCTTCGCGCTGCACCGGTTCAAAGCGGATGAGAGCTATCTCGTCGGCCGCGGTTCGGGTCCTGTACAGGCCTATCTCGATATCGGCGACATTATCCGGATCGCGCAGGGGGCCAAGGTCGACGCCATCCATCCCGGCTACGGATTTTTATCGGAGAACCCGGACTTCGCAGACGCCTGTGCTGCAGCCGGAATCCTCTTCATCGGACCGTCAGGGGATGTCATGCGGCAGCTCGGCAGTAAAGTCGAAGCGCGCAGCATGGCGGAGGAGGCGAATGTCCCGGTCTTGCCGGCAACCGGAGCCCTCCCCAACGATGACGCCGAAATAACCCGACTGGCAGCCGCAATCGGATATCCCGTCATGTGCAAGGCGAGTTGGGGCGGTGGCGGCCGCGGAATGCGTATGATTCGCAATGCCGACGAGTTGATCGAGCAGGTTTCTTCCGGTCGGCGCGAAGCCAATGCGGCGTTCGGCAATGATGAGATGTTTCTGGAGAAACTGGTCGAACGGGCGCGGCACGTGGAAGTGCAAATTCTTGGCGACATGCATAGCAATATCGTCCATCTGTTCGAACGCGACTGCAGCCTGCAGCGGCGCAACCAGAAAGTCATCGAGCGTGCGCCGGCGGCCTATCTCAGCGAAGCGGAACGCGAGGATTTATGCATCATGGCGGTGCGCCTCGCGCGCGCCGCAAACTATGTAAACGCGGGCACCGTCGAATTCCTGATGGATGTGGATACGAACGCCTTCTATTTCATCGAGGTCAATCCGCGCGTTCAGGTAGAACATACGGTGACCGAAGTCGTCACCGGCATCGATATCGTCAAGGCGCAGATCCGGATCGCCGCGGGCGCCAGGATCGGCGAACCGGATTCCGGTGTACCTCCCCAGGAAAATATTCGCCTGAACGGCCACGCCCTGCAGTGCCGTGTGACCACCGAAGATCCGGAAAACCAATTCATTCCCGACTATGGACGCATCACGGCGTATCGCGGAGCCACCGGATTCGGCATCAGGCTAGACGGCGGCACCGCCTATTCCGGGGCTATCATCACGCCTTTCTACGATTCCTTGCTCGAAAAAGTCACCGCCTGGGCGCCCGAGGCGGAAGAAGCAGCCCTGCGCATGGACCGCGCGCTTCGCGAATTCCGTATCAGGGGCGCCAAGACCAATCTGGTGTTCCTCGAAGCGCTGATCGGGCACGAAAAATTCCTGACCGGCGACTACACGACACGGTTCATCGACGACACGCCGGAGCTGTTCAAATTCACGCCCAGGCGCGACCGCGCGACCCGGCTACTGACGTTCCTCGGCAATGTGATCGTCAATGGCAACCCAGAGGTGGAGGGCCGTCCAAATCCGGGGGTGGTCCCCGCCCCGGCGATGCCAAAGAATCTGCCATCGCGGTCCACACCAGGTGCACGGCGGAAACTCGAGGAACTCGGCCCGAAGGGATTTGCGCAATGGATGCAGGACGAGACTCGTCTTCTGATCACCGACACGACATTCCGCGACGCCCATCAATCGCTGCTAGCGACCCGGTTCCGCACGGACGATTTGGCGCGTATAGCGCCGGTTTATGCCGAGTCGCTTCCTGAGCTCCTGTCCGTCGAGTGCTGGGGTGGCGCCACATTCGATGTGGCGATGCGATTCCTGAACGAAGACCCCTGGACACGCCTTGCGGTCCTGCGCGAAAAAATGCCGGATACGCTGCTTCAGATGCTGCTCCGCGCATCGAACGCAGTCGGTTACACGAACTACCCCGACAATGTGGTGCGCTACTTCGTCGAAAAGGCCGCGGATGGCGGGATCGACCTGTTCCGGGTATTCGACTCCCTGAATTGGGTCGAGAATATGCGCGTCGCGATGGACGCCATACTGAAAACCGGAAAACTGTGCGAGGCGGCAATTTGCTACTCCGGCGACCTGAGCGATCCGGCGGAAACCAAATATACGCTGGACTATTACGTCTCTCTTGCCAGCGAGCTGGAAGCGGCCGGCGCGCATATCCTGGCGATCAAGGACATGGCCGGTGTCTGCAAGCCAGCGGCGATCAAGACATTGGTCGAGACGCTGAAGCAGGAAATCAGCCTGCCGCTTCATTTCCACACGCACGACACAAGCGGTATTTCGGCAGCCAGCGTGCTGGCCGCTTCCGCAGCGGGCGTGGATGCCGTCGACGCGGCGATCGATTCGATGAGCGGACTGACATCGCAGCCGAGCCTCGGCGCTATCGCCGAAGCCTTGCGTGGGTCCGAACGCGATCCCGGGCTCGACCGTGCCACGTTGCGGGCGATGGCGACCTATTGGGAGGGCGTAAGGCGTTATTACCGCGCCTTTGAAAGCGAACTTCGCTCTGGTATGGCGGAGGTCTACGAGCACGCCATGCCCGGCGGCCAGTACACGAATTTGCGCGAACAGGCGCGCGGGCTGGGCATCGAGGACGCTAGGTGGCCAGAAGTCGCGCGCGCCTATGCCGAGGTCAACGAGATGTTCGGCAACATCGTGAAAGTCACGCCGACATCCAAAGTCGTCGGCGATATGGCGATATTCATGGTGACGAATGACCCGACGCGGGAGGATGTGCTCAACCCAGAGCGCGAGGTCGCCTTTCCGCAATCGGTCGTCGAGCTGTTCCGGGGCGATCTCGGTCAGCCGCACGGCGGCTTCCCAAAACCGCTGCAGGACAAGATCCTGAAGGGCGAAACACCGAACACCGAGCGGCCCGGCGCGCGCCTGCCCGCGGTAGATTTGGAAATGGCGCGCGGGGAAGCTGAGAAGAAGGTGCACAGGCACCTGAACGATTTCGATCTGGCGTCCTATCTGATGTATCCGCAAGTCTTTGCAGACTACGCCGCACACCGCCGGAAGTTCGGCGATGTCGGCGCCTTGCCGACACCGGTTTTCTTCTACGGGCCGGAGATCGGCGAGGAAATCTTCATCGAAATCGAAAGGGGCAAACGGCTCATCGTCCGGTTCCTGGCGCTTGGCGAACCGAACGACGAAGGCGCCCGCACGGTCTTCTTCGAACTGAACGGCCAACCGCGAACGGTCAAAATCCAGGATAAGAGCCTGTCCAGCAGCGCGCGCGTGCACCGCAAGGCGGATGAAACGAATGCCGGCCATGTCGCCGCACCGATGCCGGGGCTCGTCGTCAGCCTGTCGGTCGCGGCCGGAGACACGGTTGAAGCGGGCGACCAGATTCTGACAATCGAGGCAATGAAGATGGAATCGACGCTTTACGCCGACGCTGGCGGCACAGTCGCCGAGATCGTCACATCCGCGGGAACGCGGGTCGAAGCGAAAGACCTGCTGGTTGTGATCGACGCGGATTAGTTTTTGGGCATCGCCTGATTGATCAGCGGTACGATGGCGATCATCTTGCCGATCGGCCCGTCGATGAACCGGTTCAATGCCGCGCGCATTTCATCTTTGACGCTTTGCTGCAACGCCATATCCGGCGTGGCGAGATTGCCGGCCAGTGCCGCGTCGCGACGACGTCCGTCGGCGATGACAGCTTGAATCAACGGCTCGAGCCGTCCTTCTTCCGCGAACGGCGTAACCAGAACCGAGACGACACCGAGGTAGGGCGGCCAGTTGGCCAAGTGCCGATACATGCTGGCCAATATTTCCGAACGGTCGCCGACCGCATTCAACGCCTCCACCAGTTCCCGGACGTGCGGGTCCATCTGATCCAAGGTGAGCAGCGGCGGCATTTCCCCCTCCACATTGCCGCCGATCTCCCCTTGTGGCAAGGCCAATTCCGTCCTCGCGTCCGATCCTTCGAGGCGGGCCAGCAGCGCACCGAGCGCGATTATGTTCATCGCATTGCTCCGCTCGTAGGAGTCGAGGATCATCTTGATCCACTGGACATCAGAAGAGGAAAGGCCGACGGCCGCGAGCACCGATCCGGTCAATCCGGGAATCGCCGGCACGCCCAGACCGGCCCGCAGCGCCTCTGCTTCGATCGCGATCGTGCCGCTGGAATAGACGGGTTGCAACGATTCCCAGGCCCAGCGGAGGCCGCCCGGAAACACCGCCAAATGCCGCCAGATCAAGTTAACCACCGGCACGCCCAAGGTCGCACGGATATCCTTGTAGAGCGTGGCGATCTCCCCGGTCGCGTCGACTTCGCTGACGGCCGGGACGGGGTCGGCGGACGGGTTGAACATCGAAGAACTTTCCTTATCTGATCAAGCCGGGAGTGTGCGGCGGCCTGTCCATACGGACAAGCGCTTTCGAGACCGTGCTTTGCGTGTTAAAGCGTACCCAAACACATACAGGAGTTAGCGCATGACCGAAGACCTCGAAGCGCTAAAGGAATGGATCGGAAAATCCGAGACCGCCGAGGAACGAGCGAGCCCGAGCCGAATGCAGGGCCTCGCGGCGCTGCTGAGCAAACCCGACGTTCCCAAAGAAGGCGATCCGGTCGCGCCTATGGGGCATTGGTGCTATTTCATGCCACGTGTCCCGCATTCGGAAATCGGCCCCGACGGCCATCCTGCACGCGGCGGATTTATGCCACCGGTCCCGTTGCCGCGGCGCATGTTCGGCGGATTCCGCACGGTCTATCACAAGCCTTTGATCCTAGGCGAGATGATGCGGCGCGAAGCCCGCATCGCGGATATACAAATCAAACAAGGCAGCACCGGTACCTTGGTAATCTGTACGGTTCGCCATGAATTCAGCGGTGAATCCGGTCTCGCCATCGAAGAGGACCACGACTACATCTACCGCGGCAATCCCCCGGCCGAGGCCAAAGACAACACGGGCAGCAGCGGCAAGACCGGCGCTGCACCGACAGATCATATTTGGTCGAAAGAGATCGTTCCCGACCCGGTCATGTTGTTTCGCTATTCCGCCGTCACCTTCAATGGCCATCGCATCCACTACGACCGACAATACGTTACCGAAGTTGAAGGTTATCCGGCATTGGTCGTACACGGTCCGCTGATCGCCACCCTGCTCGCCGAACTGGCAATGGAAAACAATTCCGGCCGCGCGTTCAGGCGTTTCGATTTTCAGGCACGAGCGCCGCTGTTCGACAACGCGCCGTTCACGGTTGCCGGCAAACCGACCGAGGACGGCTGCGCCCTGTGGTCGACGACACCGGCCGGAACCTATTCCGCCCGCGCTGCGGCCGTATTCGCCTGAGCCGGGTTGCCACCATGGACGCCACCGCCCCTGTCCTGATCATCGAAGACGATCGCAATATCGCCGACCTGGTACGCCGTTATTTGGAGCGCGCCGGCTTCGAGACGCAAGTCGCCCATGACGGGAACGAGGGGCTGGCGATGGCGAAATCGGCTATGCCGCGGTTCGTGATCCTCGATGTCATGCTGCCCGGTGTCGACGGTTGGGAAGTTTGCAAAGCGCTGCGCCGCGTGTCCGAGGTCCCGATCCTGATTCTGACGGCGCGCGCCGATGAAATGGACCGGGTCGTCGGCCTGTCGATCGGCGCGGACGACTATGTCGTGAAACCGTTTAGTCCACGGGAACTGGTCGAGCGCGTCAAGGCGATCTTGCGACGGACGGACGCCGCTTCGGCGCCGGTTTCGACGGTCTTCAGCCACGGCGCTCTCGTCCTCGATGAGGAGAAACGACGCGTTACCGTCGATGGCGAACTGGCCACGTTAACGCCATCCGAATTCACGCTCCTCCACACCCTGATGGGGTCACCAGGACGGGTCTACACACGCGAAGACCTGCTCAACAAGCTGTACGCAGGGGGCGAGTCCGTCGTCGATCGGGTCGTCGACGTGCATATCGGCAAGCTGCGCCGCAAGATCGAGTCTGCGCCATCTGAACCGCGCTATATCGAAACGGTCCACGGTGTCGGATACCGATTTACCGATGCGGACGACTCGGCATGAAGCAGCGCCTTTTATGGAAACTGCTCGCCATTAACCTGCCTGTTATTGGCATCGTGATCGCGGTGTTATGGGTTGCGATCGACGTTTTGGCGGCCGACTATTTCACCAACCTCATGGAACAATACAAGATTTCCCCGTCGGAAACGCATCAGATGTTTCTGGACGCGGTGCATCGATATTTTATACAGGCGGCAATCGTTGCGCTGGCACTCGCTTGCCTGCTTAGCGTGATCCTGACACGCAAGGTTCTGCGGCCCTTGTCCGATATCGGCGAAGTGACGCGCAGGCTCGCGGCTGGAGACTATAGCGCGCGCATCACCGGCGCGCCCTCCGACGAGGTCGGCGAACTGGCCGGCGCGTTCAATCAGATGGCGGACAGCCTCGAACATCTCGAGGGGCTGCGCCGGACCATGGTGGTAGATTTCGCGCACGAATTGCGCACACCGTTGACGAATATCCGCGGCTATCTTGAAGCCCTTGCCGACGGTGTCGTCACGCCATCTAAAGAGACCTACGACCTGCTGCAGGACGAGATCATGCGGCTGGTCCGTCTTGTCGAAGATCTCAATCAGTTGACCAGCGCCGACGCGGCGCGCGCCTATCTACGCCGGGAGAACATCGACCTCCGCGACTATGTCGAGCGGGCCCTGGCCCTCAACCGGCACGAATTCGACGCCCGACAGATTGCGGTCGAGCTTTCCTTTGAAACGGGCATCGACGAAATACAGAGCGATCCGGACAAGCTTTTGCAGATCCTTCGCAATCTGATCCAAAACGCCTGGCAATACACGCCAGAAGGCGGCGAATTCGAGATTGCCGCGACACAGTTGAACGATTACATACGGCTCGCTTTCACCAATACCGGTGCCGGCCTCACCCCGGCGGACACCGGGCTCGTCTTCGAGCGTTTTCACCGGATCGAAAAATCGCGTTCCCGGGAAACCGGCGGCGCGGGAATCGGACTTTCGATCGTCAAACAGCTTGTCGAAGCCCACGGCGGCACGGTCGGGGTCGATGCCGACGACGATAATATCTGTTTCTGGATAACGCTGCCCGCTTAGGAGTATCCGAAGAGCGCAGCGTACTCGTCGATGATCTCTCGTTGCAACGCACGGAAGCGCGCATTCGGCTGCTGCTTGCGCAAGCGGTCATCGAACGGATCCGGCGCCGCGACCGACGATCCTGACAATTCCTGAATGACGGCGTGACCGCAGAACGGTACATAGACTTCGGAATAACCGCCCTCATGCGTCAATACGAGCCGTCCGCCGCAAAGATCGTCGGCAAGCGCCATCAACCGTTCGGTCATTTCCCGGAATGTCGCCGCGGACGCCAGCATCCGCGATAGCGGATCAAGCCCGGACGCATCGAAACCGCAAGCCACGATGATGACTTCCGGTTGGTATGTCGTCAGCGCCGGCGCCACGATCCGCTCGAATGCATAGAGGTAGGAATCGTGACCGCCGCCGGGCAGCAGAGGAACGTTGACATTAAACCCCTCGCCGTCGCCGTTCCCCCGCTCTGCGGCCCCGCCCGTGTCTCGCGGGAAGTTGTTTTCCTGATGCAGTGAAATCGTCAGGACGTCGGCACGATCGAGGAAGATTGCCTCCGTACCGTTGCCGTGATGAACATCCCAATCCACGACGGCAAAGCGTTTCGCCTTACCTTCGGCAATCGACGCTTCGATTGCGACCGCAATATTTGCCAAGAGGCAAAATCCCATCGACGTGTCCGGCAAACAGTGGTGTCCCGGTGGACGACTGAGTGCGTAGGAATTTTCAGCAGTCCCATTCAAGACGCCGAGCAGCGCGTGTTTGACAAGCCCTGCGGACTGCGCGGCGATTTCGAAACCGTCCGGCCCGAACGGCGTTCCTTCGGTCATTTCACCGCCGCCCGAAGCGCATATCTGCCTGAACGCGTCGAGGTAGCTTGCCGGATGGACGCGGCGCAGGTCGCCCTCGGACGCCGGTGCGGCAGCCGGGCATGACAGATCGTCCGTCAATCCTGTCACATCCATCAGACTCTTCAGCCGCCGCTTGGTTTCCGGGCTCTCGGGAAGACCGCCCGCCGCCAACGGCTGTATCAACCCACCGACCGGCGCAACCGACGCGTAATTGCCGCCGGAATGCCAGAAACACCGTTCGTTCCAGAAAAAAGCCGTTTTTGCCATCGATCGCCCCACTGCCAAAAACACTGGCCGCATATTATACCAACGGCACTAATTATTGACCTGAAATCGCCCAATCTCTCATTCCGATGGACATGATCGTCTCGGGCTGGTCGATTAGTTTGTTCCAGGCTTGGCAACCGGCCTCGATGATGGCGTCGTAATCTTCGAAGACG
>JAKZTB010000361.1:0-15120 GCA_047517345.1 Alphaproteobacteria bacterium | reverse complement strand
CGTATCCCGGTTTCTCGGCAGGAGATGGTTCGCCGGCGATGCCGAAGCATCGGCAAGGGCTATCGACGCCCCGAGAAGCCGGGATACGGGACCCGGAGGGCGGCTTCCCGAGATCACCGGCCGCGTTGCGCGACGCTTGCGATGGCCCCGCATCGCGGCGAATCGCGCGCCTAACCGGAGAAATCGGGAAGCCGTCATAGGGGTACCATATGTGTAATTCTATCCACTAAAACGGCATCTTGAAGCCGGGCGGCAGTTCGACACCGCCCATCATCTTCGAAGTCTCTTCCTGCATGTAGGCGTCGACCTTGGCGCGTGCGTCGTTTTGCGCTGCGACAATCAGATCTTCCAGGACTTCCGCTTCCGCCGGAACGATAAGCGAGGGATCTATCTTCACCTTGCGCATCTCGCCCTTGCCGTTCAGCACCACCGTCACCATCCCTGCTGCGGCATTGCCCGTAATTTCTACATCGACGAGGCGCTGCTGCATCTCCGCCATTTTCGACTGCATTTCCTGCGCCTGCTTCATGAGCTGGCCGAGATTTTTCATGATGCGTTACTCCACAAGATCGGATCAGGATTGATGCAGGGCATCAATCCCGTGAATCCGTTCGCTCTTAATAGATAGAGCAAAGAAACAGAACCAATGATAATCGCCTTCGGCGATTATCATCAATCCTGTTTTGCTCTAACAATCGTCGAGTTTCCCAAACTTTCGGTCGGTCACGCGGGTGACCTTCGCACCGGGAAAGGTTTCTTTTACGGCATTGACCAGCGGATGTCGGTCCGCTTCGGCGAGGCGTTGTTTTTCATCGGCCAGCGCCTGCTCCGCCAGGCTGGCCTCGCCCGCCGCGTCCGAGACACTGACGATCCATCGGTTCTGCGTCCATTCGGACAGCAGTCTTCCGACACGGTTGGCAAGGTCGCGCGGGGCATGTTCGCCCGGTCGTAACTCGATATGTCCGGGCGCGAACCGGACCAGATGGACGTCTTTGTACAGATGGGTCGTCAGGATGCCTTCACGCTTCTCCTCGAACAGCGCGACGACGTCTTTGAAGGATCGCAGCTCGCCCGCCGGTTCCACGACGGTTTCCGCGACCGGTCCCGGATCCGCATAAGGCTCCCGCGCCGGTTCGCGCTCGACCGCCGCGGCCGGACCGCTGGAATGCGGTGTCGTCGGCGCGACCGGTGGGGCGCTCGGTTGTGTAGGAACGGCTGCCGCTGTGGTTTCCTTCGGACCATCGTCGCTGAGTTTCCGGACCAGTTCCGCAGGCGGCGGCAGGTCGGCGGCATAGGCCAAGCGAACCAGTACCATCTCCCCCGCCGCCAGCGGCGCCGGCGCGACCTGTGCTTCGCCGAGGCCCTTGAGCAGCATCTGCCAGCACCGCGTCAGCACGGGCATGGTGAGGTCTTGGGACATCTTCGCGCCGCGCACGCGTTCCTCTTCCGGAACGCCGGGCTCCTTGATGAGATCCGGTGCAATCTTCACCCGCGTCAGCCAATGCGTCAGTTCCAGCAGATCCTGCAGGACGACGACCGGATCGACGCCGTCGCGGTACATCGCCCTGAATTGTTCGAGCGCTGCGGCGATCTCGCCGGAAACGACCGCATGGAACAGGTCGAAGACGGCGCCCCGGTTCGCGAGGCCCAGCATGTCGCGCACCTGTTGCGCGGAGACGTTGCCGCCGGACAATGCGATCGCCTGGTCGAGCAGCGACAGGCCGTCCCGGACCGATCCGTCGGCTGCGCGCGCGACGATGTCGACGGCCTCGTCTTCGATCTCGACGGATTCCTTCGCCGCGATCATACGGAAGTGGTCGGCGAGCCGATCCTGATCGATTCGGCGCAGGTCGAAGCGCTGGCACCGCGACAGGACCGTGACCGGCACTTTGCGAATTTCCGTCGTCGCGAACACGAAAATGACGTGATCCGGCGGTTCCTCAAGCGTCTTCAACAAGCCGTTGAAGGCCTGCCGCGACAACATGTGTACTTCGTCGATGATGTAGACCTTGTACCGCGCGGAAACCGGCTTGTAGCGCACGCCTTCGATCAGCTCGCGAATGTCGTCGATGCCGGTGCGGCTGGCCGCATCCATTTCGATGACGTCGACATGGCGGTCTTCCGCAATCGACACGCAGTGCTCGCAGACGCCGCAGGGCTCGACCGTCGGGCCGCCGGTGCCGTCCGAACCGATGCAATTGAGGGCGCGGGCGATGATCCGCGCCGTCGTCGTCTTGCCGACGCCGCGCACGCCGGTCAGGACGAACGCGTGGGCGACACGGCCCGTTGCGATAGCGTTTGAAAGGGTCCGGACCAGCGCTTCCTGGCCGATCAGTTCATCGAACCCACGCGGCCGGTACTTGCGCGCAAGAACGCGGTACCCGGCGGAATTGGAACTGTCGCTCATATCGTCAGGTAACGCTCGCCGTCGCTTACGGACTGTAGCTCATATGGCCAAGGTGGAAGACTGGACTCGCGACCCGCGGCGAACTCGTTACGGCTGCTTCCTTCCGGATCTGACCGGGTTGGCGAGGGCCTCGTCCGCACGCCAGCCTTCCGATTGGAGTATATCAGGACTCGGCCCGGTCACGGCAAGAGGGGAGTCGCGCTTCGATTGCACGATTTTTGGCCGCGTGGCAGTCTCGCGCGCATGAAAACACCAAATTTCTACGCGTCGGGCGGCATCGACCGGGCCGCGCATCTCCGCACCGACGAAGAATGGGTCCGCCAGCAAATCGAAGACCGGACCGCGCGGATCGTGCCGATTTGGCGTACGCAGAACCTGGTACGGCCGGGTGACCAGCCTGTCGGCGTATCGGTGGAGGCGAGCCGCGGCTTGCTGATGGGGGCGGGATCGGTCGTCTTCCTCGGGCTGATCGAAGAGGTCGCCCATTTCGCGGTAGATTTTTCCGCCCATGAGGACCCACCCTTGACGGAACATGGCCATTTTCGCGACATGCGCGGGATCGGTCAGTTGCTGCCGCACCAGGAGGGCGCACTGCTGGTCTATGCGCGGGCGACGATCCAATGGCATGCACGGCATCAATTCTGCAGCATGTGCGGCAGTGCGACGGTCAGCCGCGAATCCGGCCATATGCGGAAATGCAGCAACGCCGATTGCAATACGGAACATTTCCCACGACTCGATCCGGCCGTCATCATGCTGGTACATGACGGGGAAGACCGCTTGATTTTAGGCCGGCAGAAAAACTGGCCGCCGGGGCAACACTCGGTCCTCGCGGGTTTCGTCGAGCAGGGCGAAAGCCTGGAAGACGCCGTAGCGCGGGAAATTTTCGAGGAGGTCGGAGTCGAGATCACCGATATCGACTACCATTCCTCGCAACCCTGGCCGTTTCCGTCGTCCATCATGCTCGGCTTCAATGCGCGCGCCATAGATACGACGCTAAAAGTCGATCTGGAGGAGCTGGAGGGCGCGGCTTGGTTCTCGCGCGACGATCTGCTGGCGTCGCCGGAGAACAATGCGGTCCGCCTGCCGCGCAAGGATTCGATTTCGCGCCGTCTCATCGAAGACTGGATGAACCGGTAGCGGTGCCGTCAGCTCAACTGCTGCTGCGCGTGGCGTTCGCGGCGGTCGCAATCGATTTCGTTAATTTTCGTAGCCGGCGCGGTTCGCGGGATAAACCCCGAGCACCTTGACCGCGCGGCTGAAGAAACCCAGCTCTTCCAGCGCCAGTCGGACGTTGGTCTGGCTCGGGTGCCCTTCGATATCGGCGTAGAACTGCGTCGCCGAAAACTCGCCGTTGACCATATAGGATTCGAGCTTGGTCATATTGACGCCGTTCGTCGCAAATCCGCCCATGGCTTTGTATAGCGCGGCCGGCACGTTGCGGACCTGAAAAACGAACGAGGTCATGATCGGCCCGCTTTTGGGGTCCGGGTCGTTGGGCTCCCGCGCCATGATGATGAACCGCGTCGTGTTGTGCGTATGGTCTTCCATATTGCGGCGCAGGATATCGAGACCGTAAATCTCGGCCGCGAGGCTCGATGCGATTGCGGCGTGGGCCGGGTTCGGTTCCGCGGCGAGATCCTTTGCGGCCCCTGCCGTATCGGCGTGGATTTGCGGTTCTAATCCGATCGCCCGGATGGTCTCGCGGCATTGCGACAATGCCTGATGGTGACTGCTGACGATCTCCAGATCGTCGATCGTGGCGCCTTTGACGCCGAGCAGGTGGTGATGCACCGGCTGGAAATGCTCGGCGATAATATGCAGTTCGGATTCCGGCAGCAGATGGTGGATATCGGCGACGCGGCCGGCGGCGGAATTCTCGATCGGGATCATCGCCAAGCCTGCTTCATTGCCGCGGACGGCGGCGAACACGTCCTCGAATGAGGGGCATGGCAACGGTTCCATATCCGGATGGACGGCCCGGCATGCCATATCCGAGTTCGCGCCGGGTTGCCCCTGGTAGGCGATGAGATTGTTGCTTTCGGACGCCATAATCGGGCCATTTCAATTTGTTAAGGTGCCAGAATCTCCCGCGCCCGGGCCAATTCGGCGGGAGTATCGACACCGAGGGGTATGGTGTCAACGCACGCGATATCGATCCGCATGCCGGCTTCCAATGCGCGCAACTGCTCCAGCTGCTCCCGCTGTTCCAGGACACCGCGCGGTAGCGCAACGAACCTCTCGAGCGCCGCACGGCGGTAAGCGTACAGGCCGATGTGATGATAGTGCGGCCCTTCGCCCCAGGGGGCGGCACCGCGGGTGAAATATAGGGCGCGGCCGACCGAATTAGTCTCTTTGATCGAGGCGATGGCCCTGGGAACGTTCGGGTCCGTACACTCTGCCTCTTCGGTTATTTCGGCCCCCAGGGTTGCGATGTCGACATCCGGATCGGCGAGCATCATGAAAGCCACACGAACGATTTCGGGGTCGATCGTCGGCAGATCGCCTTGAATGTTGACGACGGCATCGTGTTTGCCGTCCGGATCGAAACGGGTCAGCGCCTCGAATATACGGTCGGAGCCGGTGGGATGATCCGGGTCCGTCAGCACGGCGTCGCCGCCCGCATCCAGCACGGCATCTACGATTTCCGCGTCCGCCGCGGCAATGAGAACCGGACCGATATCGGCTGCCCGGGCGCGATTTAAGACGTGAACGATCATCGGCAGGCCGTGAATGTCGGCAAGCGGCTTGCCGGGCAGCCGCGTCGATCGAAGGCGCGCGGGTATCAGAACGATGGGATTTTGAGGGAGCGACATGAAAGGCCGGTATCTAATGGCTGAAAAATCGGCTGTATCGCGATTGAAATTCCCACGCTAGCAGCCGGTGAAATTTGCATTTCGCGGTGACTGTGATTATACCGCTTGAACAAGGTGGTGCGTGGAATATTCGTACCATGGCCGCAGCGAATTGGGCGCTGGCGACGGCGTGTCGAGATCGGGGGAGTTTGGCATGAACGGAGATCCGCTTTTTTGGAACAAGATCATCGGAGCAGTCCTGACCGCAGGATTGATTGCGATGACGGCCGGCTTCATCGCCAATCTGGCCTACCATCCGCAAATGCTGGACAAGCCCGCCTTTGCGATCGGCGGTAACGCGCCTGCGCAATCGGCAAGTGCGTCCGCCGCGCCGGCGGGGCCGGAAGCGATCGTCGGCATGCTGGCCGCGGCCGATGTGGCTGCAGGCGAGAAGCTGTTCAAAAAATGCGCAGCCTGCCACAGCTTCAAGAAAGGCGAGCCGAAAAAGCAAGGTCCCAACCTTTGGAATGCCGTCGGCGGGGCGCGCGGCGCAAAGGCAGGTTTCAAATATTCCGGTGCGCTTAAAGGTATGGGCGGAAATTGGACGTTCGCCGAATTGAACATGTTCCTGTACAAGCCGAAGATGCTGGTCAAGGGCACCAAGATGAACTTCGCCGGCTTCAAAAAGGCCAAGGATCGCGCCAATATCATCCGCTTCCTGCGCGACAAGGCCGACTCGCCGGCCGCCCTTCCTTAAAGTAGCGCTGGTTTAAGTCCGGCGGCGTGGCACGGCGATGACGGGGCGTTGCCCGGAAGAGTTCGTTGCGGTCGCCGAAAGGTTGGCGGATGCCGCACGCCCAATCGCGCAACGCTATTTTCGCGCAGACATCGCCATCGAATCCAAAGCCGACGACAGCCCGGTAACCAAGGCCGACCGTGAAATAGAAGCCGTTTTGCGGGAAATTCTCGGCGAGTCCTTTCCGGACCATGGGGTTATCGGCGAGGAGATGGGCGGCCATACCGATCATGACGGACCGCTATGGATCCTCGACCCCATCGACGGCACCAAAGCATTCGTCACGGGCATGCCGGTCTTCGGCACGCTGATCGCCCTTGCGATCGAAAAACAGTTCGTCCTCGGCATCATCGACCAACCGATCAGCGGCGAGCGCTGGCTCGGTGCGGCGGACCGGCCGACGGTCTTGAACGGCGACGCGGTTCAGGTGAGCGGCTGCGAGCATCTCGCGGCTGCGAGACTTTTCACGACCGGGCCCGAATACTACGCACAAGAGTCCGCCCATGCCGCATTCGACAGGCTGCGCGAGGAAGTCTTGATCACGCGATACGGTGCGGATTGTTACGCCTTCGGCCTGCTCGCGTCGGGCCATGCCGATGTTGTCGTCGAAGCGCAGATGAACCTGTGGGATTATGCGGCGCTGGTGCCGGTCGTCGAAGGCGCCGGCGGCATTATCACCGACTGGCGCGGCAATAGGCTGACAGCCGCAGGGAAAGGCAATGTCCTTGCCGCGAGCAGCGCAGCTCTGCACGAAGCAGCGCTGCGCCTGTTGAACACATAGCCGTGAAGGCTGCCATTCGGATAAGAATGGGGCTGGAACGGACAGGTCGGAAGGCTCAAATTATTGCCTTAATTCCGTTTCATGCTGTTTCAGGCACCGTTATCCTAGTTAGATTGTATCCACTATAACCGAATCGGTAAGGAGCCGACTGTGATCCGCACCCTCGGAACCGTCCTTTTCCTAAGCGCTCTGTCATTCGCCCTGTCGCCCGCTTCGGCGCAGCCCAGCCATGGCATCGCGATGCACGGCGATTTGAAGTATCCGGCGAATTTTAAGCATTTCGACTACGTGAACCCCGACGCACCCAAGGGCGGCGAGGTGCGCCTTGCGGCGAACGGCGGGTACGACACGTTCAACCCCTATGTCGTGAAAGGGCGCGCCGCGGCCGGGATTGGGCATCTTTTCGAAACCCTGATGACCAGCTCGGCGGACGAAGCTTTCTCCGAATACGGCCTGCTGGCAGAAACGATCGAAACGCCTGAAGACCGGTCCTGGGTCGCGTTCACGCTGCGCGCGGACGCCCGTTGGCATGACGGCAAACCGGTCACGGTTGACGATGTCATCTGGACCTTTGCGATGTTGAAATCCAAAGGCCGGCCATATTTTCGCTACTATTATTCCAACGTGCAGGAACCGGTGAAGACGGGCGAGCGGACCGTCAAATTCAGTTTCACCGGCGGCGTCAACCGGGAATTGCCGCTCATCGTCGGGCAACTTCCCGTGTTGCCGAAACATTACTGGGAAGGCCGCAATTTCGAATCGACGACGCTCGAACCGCCGCTTGGCAGCGGTCCCTATCGGATCAAGGAATTCGAGCCGAACCGCCACGTCGTTTATGAGCGGGTCCCCGACTATTGGGGGGCCAATCACCCGACGCGGAAGGGGTTTTCGAATTTCGACCGGATCCGATACGACTATTACCGGGATGCCACGGTTTCGGTCGAAGCCTTCAAGTCCGGCGCCTTCGATTTCCGCAGCGAGAACGTCTCAAAGATCTGGGCCACCGCCTATGAAATGCCGGCGCTGCGCGACGGAAGGGTCGTCAAGAAAATTTTCGAGCACAACCGGCCGGCCGGCATGCAAGGTTTCGTGATGAATCAGCGCCGGTCGAAATTCGCCGATCCGCGGGTCCGCCGTGCGCTGTCCTACGCGTTCGACTTCGAATGGTCGAACAAGGCCTTGTTCTACGGCCAATATGTCCGCACACGGAGTTATTTCGACAATTCCGAGCTGGCATCGGTCGGCGTCCCGAAAGGCGACGTTCTTGCGATCCTGGATAAATTCCGCGGCCGCATTCCCGAAGAGGTTTTCACGAAATCGTTCGAACCGCCGAAAACCGATGGGTCGGGTAACCTGCGCCGGAATCTGCGCACCGCGCTGGGCCTGTTCAAGCAAGCGGGATGGACGGTCGATCCGAAGAGCAAGAAACTGACGAACGCCAAATCCGGCGAGGTGATGTCGTTCGAAATCCTGTTGATCAGCCCGCTGTTCGAGCGGATCGTGTTGCCATATATCCGTAACCTGAAGCGGTTGGGAGTCGAGGCGCGCGTTCGGACGGTCGAGTCGGCGCAATACAAAGGGCGGCTCGATAATTTCGATTTCGACGTCGTCGTGACCAGTTGGGGCCAATCGGCATCGCCGGGGAACGAGCAGCGAAGCTATTGGGGCACGGAAGCGGCCGCGCGGAAGGCGAGCCGCAACCTGTCGGGCGTCAAGGACCCGGCGATCGAGGAACTTGTCGAACTGATCATATCGGCGCCGGATCGAAAACGTCTGGTGGCCCGTGTGCGGGCGCTCGACGCCGTGCTGCAATGGCATCATCTCGTCGTGCCCCATTGGCATATTCCCTACGACAGGCTGGTTTTCTGGAACCGGTTCGGTCAGCCGGCCAAGACCCCCGATCAGGGAACGCAATTCATGGCGTGGTGGATCGATCCGGAAAAGGACCGGAAATTGGCCCAGTCTCGCCGGGCGGCGCCGAAGAGCAACTGAGTTAGGAGTCTGCCCAAGTAATGCTTATGCTCTGCACCGCATTCTCAAGATCTTGGGTTAGGACGGTGTCGCGCGGCGACGCCGGACGACGTCCCAAACCCTTGCGAACGCGGCCCTTCGGGTCGACCAAAGAGGCGCGTATGCCGCGTCGTGGGTGCTTGACGATGCCGCCGGCATCGCTGGCGCACCCCCTTCCAACATGCACGCCTCTCCGGTCGGTGCAGACCGCGAGCATTACCCGGACAGGCTCCTAGTCGCGCCATGCTGCCCTATATCATCCGACGATTGCTGTTGGTCGTCCCGACCCTGTTCGCGATCATGACGATCAATTTCGTCATCGTGCAGTTCGCACCGGGCGGACCGGTGGAGCAATTGCTGGCGGAGATCGAGGGCACCGCTGTGGGCGCGACCGCACGGCTCGGCGGGCAGGCGGGCGCGGAGGTGGGCGGGGGCGCTCCCGCGCGCCCGGGTGTCGGCGGCGGGCAGACCGGCGAAAGCACCTACCGGGGCGCACAAGGGCTCGATCCCGAATTCATTGCCGAAATCGAGAAGCAGTTCGGCTTCGACAAGCCGCCGCTGGAGCGCTTCCTTCTGATGCTGGGCAATTACGCCACCTTCGATTTCGGCAGGAGCTATTTCCGCGACGAAACCGTCTTCAATCTGGTTCTGGAGAAGATGCCGGTGTCGATTTCGTTGGGCCTGTGGACGACATTGCTGGTCTATCTGATCTCGATCCCGCTGGGGATCGGAAAAGCGGTGCGCGACGGTTCCAAGTTCGATGTCTGGTCCAGCATGATCGTGATCGTCGGCAACGCCGTACCGTCTTTCCTGTTCGCCATCCTGCTGATCGTCCTGTTCGCCGGCGGCCAGTATTACGACCGGTTCCCGCTGCGCGGTCTGACGTCCGACAATTGGGAAGATCTCTCGTTTCTGGAGCAGGTCGTCGACTATTTCTGGCATTTGGCACTGCCCCTGACGGCGTTGCTGATCGGTTCCTTCGCGACCTTGACCCTGCTGACCAAGAATTCCTTCCTCGAGGAGATCAACAAGCAGTTCGTGGTCACGGCGCGGGCCAAGGGGCTGACGGAAAGGCGCGTCCTCTACGGGCATGTATTCCGTAACGCCATGCTGATCGTCATCGCGGGTTTCCCTTCTGCCTTCATCAGCATCCTGTTCACCAGCACGCTGCTGATCGAAATTATTTTCTCGCTCGACGGGCTCGGGCTTTTGGGCTTCGAGGCGGTGATCAACCGCGACTATCCGATCATGTTCGCCACTCTGTACTTCTTCACCCTGTTGGGCTTGATCATGGGGATCGTCAGCGACGTGATGTACATGCTGATCGATCCGCGGATCGACTTCGAAAGCCGCCGCTCATGACGGAGGCTGCGATCAAACACGACCGGTTCATGGGGCTCTCGATACGACCGTTGACGCGGCGGCGGATCGAGAATTTCAAGGCCAACCGGCGCGGTTTCTGGTCGCTTTGGTTTTTCCTCTTCTTGTTTTTCGTGTCGTTGTTCGCTGAGTTGATTGCGAACGACCGGCCGATTTTGGTCAATTTCGACGGTGGCCTGTATGCGCCAGTTCTGTTCGTCTATGCGGAGACCGAATTCGGCGGCGAGTTTCCGACCGAGGCCGATTACACCGATCCCTTCGTCGTCGAACTGATCGAGAAGAAGGGCTGGATATTGTGGCCGCCGATCCGCTTCAGTTACGACACCAACATCACAGACCTCGATGCTCCGGCACCGTCGGTCCCGACCGGGCGCAATTGGCTCGGTACCGACGATCAGGCGCGCGACGTGGTGGCGCGGATGATTTACGGCTTTCGCATCTCGGTCGCGTTCGGCCTGATTTTGACGATTCTCAGTTCCATCGTCGGGATCGCGGTTGGCGCGCTGCAGGGCTATTTCGGTGGGCTACTCGATTTGTTCGGGCAAAGGGTGATCGAAATATGGTCGGGCATGCCGGTGCTGTTCATCCTGATTATCCTGGCCAGTATCGTAACGCCGAGTTTTTGGTGGCTGCTCGGCTTGATGCTGCTGTTCAGCTGGACCGCCCTGGTCGGTTTGGTCCGGGCGGAAGTGCTGCGGGCGCGTAATTTCGAATACGTCAAGGCGGCGCGTGCGCTCGGTGTGTCCGACCGCAAGATCATGTTCCGTCACGTGCTGCCCAATGCGATGGTCGCGACGCTGACCTTCCTGCCCTTCATCACGTCGGGTGCGTTGGTGACCTTGACCTCGCTCGATTTCCTCGGCTTCGGCCTGCCGCCGGGCTCGCCGTCGCTCGGCGAGCTGTTGAAACAGGGCAAGGACAATCTTCAGGCGCCCTGGCTCGGGATCGCCGGATTCATCATCATCAGCGTAATGCTCACGCTGCTGGTCTTCGTGGGCGAGGCTGTGCGCGACGCGTTCGACCCGCGCAAGGCGCAGCGCTAGGGTAGGGCGGCATGGCAACGGACAAACTCCTTTCGGTCGACGATCTTTCGGTCACCTTCGATGTGCCCGACGGGGCGGTCGAGGCGGTACGCCACATCTCCTTCGATATCGGCGAAGGCGAAACCCTGGCGCTGGTCGGCGAGTCGGGGTCCGGGAAGTCCGTTACCGCTTTATCGTTGCTGCAGTTGCTGCCCTATCCCGTGGCGCGGCACCCGAATGGGTCGGTCCGTTTCCGGGGCGACGAGGTTGTGGGCGCCAACGAAGCCACGCTGCGCAGCATCCGCGGCAACCGGATTTCGATGATCTTCCAGGAGCCGATGTCGTCGCTCAACCCGTTGCACACGGTGCAGAAACAGATTTCGGAAACCCTGACCTTGCACAAGGGCATGTCGGAATCGGCTGCCCGGGTGCGTGTCCTGGAACTGCTTCAGCTGGTCGGGCTGGCCAACGCGGAGCAACGCCTCACCGCCTATCCGCACGAATTGTCCGGTGGGCAGCGGCAGCGTGTCATGATCGCCATGGCGCTCGCCAACGAACCCGACCTGCTGATCGCCGACGAACCCACGACGGCGCTCGACGTCACCATTCAGGCGCAAATCCTGAAACTGCTGAAGGACCTGCAGGCCGAATTCGGTATGGCGATGCTGTTCATCACCCACGATCTTGGGATCGTCCGCAAAATTTCCGACCGCGTCTGCGTGATGTGCGACGGCGAAATCGTCGAGACCGGCGGCACCGCTGAACTGTTTGCAGCACCCCAGCACGACTATACGCAACGGTTGCTCGCGGCCGAACCCAAGGGGACCAAAACGGCGCCAGAGGCCGGCGCGCCGATGGTCATCGAAGGCGACGACGTGAAAGTCTGGTTTCCAATCAAGAAGGGGCTGTTGCGCCGTACCGTCGATCACGTGCGCGCGGTCGACGGCATCACGGTGAGGGTCCGGGAAGGACAGACGGTCGGCGTCGTCGGCGAAAGCGGATCCGGCAAGACGACCCTGGGCATGGCGCTGCTTCGCCTCGAGCAGTCGACCGGCGATATCCGGTTCGAGGGGCAGGACATCCAGGGCCTTGCCGTATCCGATCTGCGGCCTTTACGGCGGCAGATGCAGGTCGTGTTCCAAGATCCCTTCGGCTCGCTGTCGCCACGCATGTCGATCGGTGAAATCGTCGCCGAAGGTCTCAAGATACACGATCCCGACGGCGACGCGGCGGCGCGCGACGCGCAAGTTGTCGAGGCCCTGCGCGACGTCGATCTGGAACCGGAAAGCCGTTTCCGCTATCCGCACGAGTTTTCGGGCGGTCAGCGGCAGCGCGTCGCCATCGCCCGCGCCATCGTGCTCCGGCCGCGCTTCATCGTGCTCGACGAACCCACCTCGGCGCTCGATATGTCGGTGCAGGCGCAGATCGTCGACCTGTTGAGTGAACTGCAGCGAAAATACGGGCTCGCCTACTTGTTTATCAGCCACGATCTCAAAGTCGTTCGCGCGCTGGCGGACCAAGTCATCGTCATGAAGGACGGCAAGGTCGTCGAGCAGGGCGCCACCGAGACGATTTTCGAGAACCCGGTCGAGCCTTACACCAAGGCGCTGATGGCCGCAGCTTTCGACATGGAATTCGACGAGCAGGCGGTCGCCAGCGGCGTCGTGCGCATGTAGGCGTCAACCTGGGGGAGGCGTAGAATGACCCTGATCATCAAACCCGATCTGGAACATGCCCGTTCCTGGAGCGACGTGTTTCGCGAGGCGATGCCGGAAC
This sequence comes from Alphaproteobacteria bacterium, assembly GCA_047517345.1. GTDB lineage: Bacteria > Pseudomonadota > Alphaproteobacteria > UBA8366. The sequence goes on along the minus strand of JAKZTB010000361.1, from coordinate 2,153 downwards.
GGGAATGCCGGGACTGGAAGGCGCCCGGCAATATCGCCGATATCGAATACGCTTTCGTGTGGGCGCCGCCGCCGGGTGAACTGCGCAAGTTTCCCAATTTGAAATGCATCTTTTCGATCGGCGCCGGCGTCGACCATCTGCTGAAAGACCCGGACCTGCCGGAAGGGGTGCCCATCGTGCGCATGGTCGAACCGGAATTGACCCAGGGCATGGTCGAATATGTCACCATGCACGTGTTGCGCTATCACCGGGAGGGCCCGGCCTTGGAGGCGCAGCAGCGCGACCGGATATGGCACGAGTTGATCGCCCCGACCGCGCCGAGCCGCAAGGTCGGTTTCCTCGGTTTCGGCGTGCTGGGGCAGGCTTCGGCGCGGGTGCTGCGCGCGCTCAACTTCGACCTCGCCTGCTGGTCGCGGACACTCAAACGGGTCGACGGGGTGAAATCGTTTCACGGCGCCGACGGACTCGACGATTTTCTCACGCGCACGGAAATCCTGGTCTGTCTGTTGCCGCTAACCCGCGAGACCGAAAGCATCCTCAACCGCGACCTGTTCGCGAAACTGCCGCGCGGGGCCTGGCTGATCAACGCCGGGCGCGGCGGTCATCAGGTGGAAGACGATATCTTGGCGGCGCTGGAAAGCGGCCAGCTCGCCGGCGCGGCGCTCGACGTCTTCCGCACCGAACCGCTACCAACCGACAGCCCGTTCTGGACGCACCCGAATGTCACCTTGACGCCGCATATCGCCAGCGTGACGCAGCAAATTTCCGGCATCGAGCACGTCGTCGCCAACATCCGTCGGATCGAGGCAGGCGAAGCGCCCTTGAACACGGTCAACCGGGAAATGGGTTACTGAGATTTCCATGAGCAGATCGCGCGAGAACAAATTCTTCCAATCCATCGACCTGGAGTCCGGCTTCGAGTCGCGCGGCGACGGCAACGACGGGATCACCGTGAAGCTCCTCTCGAACGAACTCGATACCGAGGCGAAACGCGGCACCCGGACGAGGCTCCTGCGCATGGCGCCCGGCTCGGAGACACCCGGAGCGCATGCGCACGACTATTGGGAAGAGATTTACATCATAGACGGCGAGATGACTGTCTAGGACGGCACCGACGGCGAGAAGACTGTCAAGGCGGGCGCCTACGCGGCGCGAAAGCCGGGCGTCATGCACGGCCCGGTGCGCAGCGACACCGGTTGCCTGATGATCGATTTCTGTAGGTATCCGTAAGCGGTATTTACGGTTCTTGCGACCGCCGACAGTCGACGATGTCAACCCGACGGTCATCGGCGCGCGCTTGGCGAACCTGTTCCTGCGACAGCGCTGACGGGGCTACGCCAAGAAAGGCTGCGTCCGGTCGGTGGGTAAATCCACCTAATCCGACGACTTTAATTATGGTAACATTTAACTTCGGTCCCTTGGGATGTCGCGACAAGAACTCGCGAACGTCTTCGGCTCGCAGTTTCGAGATATTTGCATTGGCACTCGCCGAACCTTCCTGGTCGGTATGCCCTTCCAAGATGATCCAATCTTGTTGATTCGAACCGTCCCGTGGCGGGTCCGTTGTTCGCGATCCGAATGCCGCATTCACATTCTTGATCAACTTCTCCTCGACTGCCCAATTTTTCTTGGTCTCGTTGAATTTGTACCGCACAGAAGAAATGCTGCCGATGCGCTCGCATCCGTTCGGCCTTCCAATGATATGGTGCGCCGGCACCACTGGAACCGTGGGCGGGCGCTTTTCCTGGACATCCAGTCGGGTTTCCAGGGCCTCTAGTCTGGATTCCAGAACATCGGAGATAGAAGCAAGGCCGTTCAACAGAGCGTTCGCCGCTTCATATGTGCGCTTATCCGCTAAAGAGATGCTGCGCTCCAAGTTCTCGGCAATGCGCCTGAGCTCGGCTTCGCTGCCATCAGATCCACGGCAAATTTCGCCACGGCACGACTCAAGCACTTTCGAGATTTTTTCCAAGTTGGATAGTTGCTTCGCAATCTCGTTGCCTTCGAGCCTGGTCGGGTGCGAGTCTCGCATGGCAGTGATGTCTGCGGCTTGGTTCGTTGAGTTCAGGCAGCGATTGCCATGGCTGCTGCACGTGGACTGATGTTGTCGTTGGCCGGTGTGTCGGTTGCGCTGATCAGGGCCTTCCATGCCC
>JAKZTB010000360.1:0-25136 GCA_047517345.1 Alphaproteobacteria bacterium | reverse complement strand
GGGCAGGCAAAGCCGTCTCCCCAGCGGGCTTTCTCCAGGTAGGCGGCGCAGGCCGCATCATCGGGGAAAAGTCGCTGGAACTCGGGTAGCGAATGCGGGAATGGGAGATCGGCGCGGTCGAGAACATCCATGGCGCGCTCGCCTATATCCGGTTTGCGCCCATTCTAGCCCTAGTGGGTGTGGGTGTAAACCGGATAGGTAAGGTTCATTCGGTACATTCTTCTGCAATAGGGTTTTGGCGTCATGGTTGCGATCGTTCAAGTCCCTGCGATAGGGTTTGGGCCAAGTAGGAAGAGTTTTTTACGCAGATGACGAGAAAATTGACTGATCGGCAAGCCCATATGGAGGCGTTGCGCGAAACGAGGTTCTGGGGCCGCGCGGCGGCGGGGTGCCTGATTTTGGCGCGCGCGACGGGGCGGATCCTCATTCCGCACCGATCCGAGCATTGCCAGCAACCCAATACCTGGGGCACGTGGGGCGGCGCCATCGATTCGGGCGAGTCGCCGGAAGATGCGGTACGGCGCGAGTTGGCGGAGGAAGCGGGCTTCGCCGCACCGGAAGAGATTATTCCCTTGTACGTGTTCCGGCATGAATCGGGTTTCCGCTACCACAATTTTCTAGTGACGGTCGCAGCCGAATTCGAACCCGCAATCAACTGGGAAACGCAGGCCTTCGATTGGTTCAGTTTCGGGGATTGGCCCCAACCGACACATTTTGGGTTAACGGCGCTGTTGTCGGACGCGGAAAGTATTGCGGTACTGGAGTCATGCGCGAGCGAGACGCGAGGGTGAGTCGGGCGACGCTAACGGTTGTCCTTGTCGGAGTCCAAGAATGAGACCAGTACATCGCAGGGCGAAACGGTGAGCAAATTCTTCGAAGTCGATTTTCGCCACCAGCGTTCGATGGTGTTGCGGCGGCGATGCCCGACGACGATCAGATCGGCGCCGATTTCCCGCGCCGTCGCGGTAATCTCGTCGACCGGATCGCGATAGCCGAGTCGGCCTCGGGCGTCGATGCCCCGTTGCCGCAGCCGCTCGACGCCTTCTTCCAGATAGCTGCGAATTTCCCGCTGTTCCTCGTTGACCAGGTCGGACGGGTTGACACCGCCGGCGATGGGCATGGTCGTGGAGGAAGTGATGACGGCGAGCAGATGGGTTTCCGCTTTGCAGAACTCCGCGATCTCGGCCCCTTGACGCAACGCGGCCCGGTATTCCGGGCTACCGTCGTATGCGAGAAGAATTTTCTTATACATTTTTCACCTGTCCCGCCCGTTTCAATATCCAAACCGGGATCAACGCGCAAACAAAAACGATGCTGATGAAGCTGAAGCCGTCTTGGAAGCCCAAGGTCGTGGCCTGCGCCTCGATGACGTTGCCCAGATAATGCAACGCGGCGGGTTGGTGGACCGCCGCCGGAACGCCGCTTTCGTCGAGCAGATGTTCGACGGCGTCGAGGAATTCCCGGCTAACCGGATTGGCCGGTGTCTGGGTTGCGGTCAGCGCATCGCTGTGGAACTGGGTGCGCTGCGATATCAGAACGACCAGCGAGTTGATGCCGATCGAACCGCCCAGCTGACGCATGAAATTCAAGGCGCCGGAACCGCGGTTGAGCTGATCGGATCGCAGGGTCCGCATGGCGCTCGACACCAGCGGCGGCATGATAAGCCCCATGCCGAACCGGCCGATCATGGTGAAGATCGCAACGGTCCAGAAGGTGGTGTTGATGTTGGTCGTGGTCATCAACGCGGTGCCCAAGGCAAAGCACAGCAAACCGATCATGATTGGGTAGTGTGCCGGCACCTGGTCGGCGAACCGGCCCGAAACTGGAAACAACGCCATCAGGACAAGCCCCGCCGGGATCAGGACCAACCCGGCTTTGGTGGCCGAATAGCCGCTGACCGTCTGTACGAACACCGGGATGGCATAGCTCGACGCCATATTGCCGAATCCGAAGACGACGGCGACCAGGACGGCGGCTGTGAATGCCGGGTTGGTGAAGAGGCTCATGTCCAATAGGGGCGATTTTGCGCGCAACTGCAAAAACACAAAGATGCCGAACGCCACAATTGCGGTTGCCGTGCGCGTCATGATCAGATCGGATGTCCATCCGAAACGTTGCCCGTCCGCCATGGCGGAGAGCAGGTTGATCAGCGCGATGACGAGAACGATGATCCCCGACCAGTCGAACGGCGGCAACCGGCGCCACGCGATCGGGCCGGGCATCAGGAATGCGGCCAGGACTGGCGGCGGCGGCGCTGAACGGCAGCGGGATATAAAAGATATAGCGCCAGGAAAAGGTATCGATCGCGAGCCCACCGATGAACGGGCCGATCCCGGGCGCCAGCATGATCGCCATACCGTACAGACCCATCGCCAGGCCGCGGCGGTTCTCGGGAAAGACCTGGAACAGCAGAACCATCACCAGCGGCTGACTGACGCCGGCGGAAAATCCCTGCAGCACGCGGCCCACGATAATGAAGTCATAGGTCGGGCTCGCCGCCGCGATCGCGGTCCCGATGAAGAAAACCACGATGACGAGCAGGAAGGTCAGGCGTTGGCCGAATGCCGAGACGAGCCAACTGTTGAGCAACTGGCTGATCGTCATGGTGGCGATGAAGGCGGTCGCCATCCATTGCGCGAGGTCCAGGCCGATGCCGTAGGCGCCCATGACGCTGGGCACGGCGACATTGACGATCGTCACCGACAGGACCATCGACATGACGCCGAGCATGCCGGCGAAAGCGACGAAGTAACGGTAGTTCGGCCCGTATTGAGCGAACCGATCTTCGATCGTCGGGCCTGAAGCCACGCTATTTTTCTGTTTCGCCGTCACGAGACTGGACGGCCGACTGCGGTATCGCGTCGGCCTATCTACCGATTTTCGGGTCTTTAACGATCGCGAATATCGATATTGATCTCGACCATCATTCCGGGACGAAGCTTGCGGCCCTTTTGGTCGATGGCGATACGTACCGGCAGTCTTTGCGTGATTTTCGTGAAATTGCCGCTCGGGTTGGGGCTCGGCAATAAAGCGAATTCCGCCGTTGTGGAATTGCCGATGGCAATGACGTGCCCGACGAATTCCTGTTGCACACTGCCATTGTCGTGCGACTCGATTCCCACCATGCTCAGGACGCGATCTATCGATCCCTCGCCTGGGTAGGCATCGACCGAGACATCGACCTTTTGGCCAACGCGCAGCTTGCGGACCTCGGTTTCCTTGACGTTGGCTTCGATCCAAACCGTGCTCGGATCGTGCACCAGCGCCAGCCGCTGTCCCGGCGTGACATACTCGCCGACCTCGACGAAGGTCTTGTCGACGACGCCGCTGACCGGGCCGCGGATGCTGCGGTCGGCAAGGTCGAGGTTCTGTTGCTGCAATTGCGCGCGCAGCCAGCCTTCTTCGTATTTCAGCTTAGCGACTTCGCCGTCGAGAACGTTCAGTTGCGCGCGTTCCGCTTCCGCTTCCAGCAGCTTGTCGCGCGATGCTTGGACCTCGGCGACCGCCGTGCGGTATTCGCCGGAGAGTTGCTGCTCGCGGGCCTGCGCTTCGTCATATTGTTTGCGGGATATGATCTTTTTCTGGAACAGCGATTTCGTTCGCTTGAGCTCCGTTCGTGCGAGCTGTAGTTGCGGCTTAAGCGACGTCACTTCCGTTTGCGCCGTTCCGAGAACCGATTTTTGTGTCCGGTAGCGGCTCTTGGTTTGTTTGTCGACGAGTTCTTTTTGGGCGATCAGGCGCTGCCTCTCCGCTTCCACACCCTGGATGCGCGCCTCCAATTGCTGGGACAGCAATTTGGATTCCCGCGAGTCGATCTGGACGATGATTTCGCCCTTGCTGATATCGTCGCCTTCGCTGATTCCCATCTCGGTCACCCAACCGGCGACCCGGCTGCTGACCGTAATCAAGCTGCCGGCGATACGGGCATCGTATTCATAGACATGGGTGAAGCGGCTGCGGACTTCCTGAAAACCCCAATAACCGCCGAAACCCAATACCAGGAGAAGAATGATGTAGCGAATCCAGCCTCGGTTTCCGCGGCGCGGCGGCGGTGCGGATTCCGTGATCTTGCTTTCCGTGTTTTCCGGTTCCGATTTCGTGTCGTCGGACACTCGAACTTCCTCCTAAATTACCGTCGCGCGATAGCCGGAGGTTTGTGAACCTTCCGGCCGTCAGACACCCGTCCGGATTTGGCCGAGGCGTTGGACTGAGACGCGGAAGCATGCCGTAACCGCATGTGCGATCTGTCGCCGAATTCCTGAGAATTTGGCGTACGACCGCACAACAAAATTCGGTTCACGATGCCTCGAAAGCGATAGGCACTGGCAAAGCGCGTTAAATCTCAATGCCCTGAATCATACACATCTGCGCAATGGGATCAATATGGCGAGGCGCCGCGGCTTCAGCGTGCGGATTGACAGTAGCGATCATGGGCGAAACATTAGGAAATCACCTATAGTGAAAGTTGCATGATGAATGTCACCAACGGTGCCACGCCCCGCGGCACGGCTGTCGCAGCCAAGCCGATATTTCGCCCCAAATCCGGGCCCTTGTTGCGCATACTCTGCGCCAATGCGCTGCTCAATCTGATAACGCTGGGTATTTATAGGTTCTGGGGAAAAACGCGCCTTCGGCGCTATATCTGGAGCCGATTGAGCTTTCTCGACGAACCCTTCGAATATTCCGGCACGGCAAAGGAATTGATCATCGGGTTCCTGATCGTGTTGGCTATCTTGGTGCCGTTATTGGCGGTCCGGGGCGTCCTGGAATTTTATTTTTTCGATCCCTTGTTGGCGCAAGAGGTGCCGGTTGCCCTGCTGGTTTTGCAAGCCGTCACGGGGTTTGTTTTTTTGTTCCTGCTTCAATTCGCGATTTTTCGCGCCCGCCGATACCGGCTGACCCGGACGCGGTGGCGCGGCATCGTTGCCGGGCAATCCGGATCGGCAGCGAAGTATGCGTTGCTCGCAATAGTCTTGATCGGTCTGACCGGTGTCACTTTTGGCCTCGCCTACCCCTTGATGAGTACGACCCTCGAACGCTACCGGATGGGCAATACCTGGCTCGGCACAGAGCGTTTCGCGTTCTCCGGGCAGGCCCGTGAACTCGTGGCGCGTTGGCTGGCGTGCTGGATATTGTTGGTGCCGACGCTGTTTCTTTCCTTCTTCTGGTACCGCGCCGCGGAGCTTCGTTATTTTACCAGACAAACGGCGTTGGGAACACTGAAGTTCCAGAGCGGCATAACCGGTGGCCGGTTGTTCGCGATTTATTTCGTTTATTTCCTTGCGATAATCGGGATGATTTTACTGATCATCACGGTAGTTACGGCGACGGTGGTTGATTTTGGAAACATTTCGGCGGACCCGGAAAACTTAGCGGCGCGGCTTGGCGCCATCGGATTCCTACCATTTGTCCTTGCGATCGTATTCCTCTTGCTCAGCAACGTGATCTATACTTGGTTGATCTTAAGCCGGCTTCTCAAGGCGTTTTGCGAGTCGCTGTCGGTTCGCGGCGAGATGAATTTCGACGCGTTGGCGCAAAGCACGCGGTCGGCGCCGACGCGCGGCGAGGGTTTGGCCGACGCGCTGGATATCGGCGGGCTTTAATCGATGGCACAGTCGGCGGGCCGCTATCACGATGGCAAGACGGCAAAGCAACGCGACGTTACGATATCGCTCGAATCCACCGCGTTGCGCATTCTGTCATCGGACGACGATCGTACGGCCCCACTCGACGCGTGGCCGCTTTCCGAATTGCACCGCATCGACGCGGACTCCGCGGCCGGCCCGGTTCGGCTGAAACGGGGTGAGGCCGGCACGGCGCGCTTGACGATCGACGATGCGCAATTCGCCGCCGCGCTGTTTCGCGCCGCACCGCACTTGGTTCAACGCCCCGGCTGGCATCGCTGGGTCATGTCGACTATGGCATGCGGGGCCGTTCTGCTGTTTCTGCTTTTCGCCGTACCGCAATTGTCCGCTTGGATCGCCCCCTGGGTTCCGGTGTCTTGGGAGGAGGATATCCGCGACGTATCGATTTCGGCCGTCATGGCCGCCTTCGGAGGTGGCGAATTTTGCACGGGCGAAGCGGGGACCGCCGCGCTGGAATCGCTGTTTTCGCGGCTGACGGCGACGGTCGAGAGCGACTACGATATTCGCGTCAGGGTTTCGAGCCACGAGCTGATCAATGCGCTCGCGACGCCGGGCGGCGAAGTCATCATATTTCGAGGGCTGATCGAATTTGCGCAAACGCCCGACGAAGTGGCCGCTGTTCTCTCCCACGAATTGGGACACCTGGTACGCCGCCACCCGACCCAGGCGCTTGTGCGCGCGCTCAGTTTTGACCTGATGCTGGACTTCGTTATCGGCGGGTTCGCCTTAAGCGGTCTCGGCCAAATCGCTTTGACGCTTTCCTACAGCCGCGACGCGGAACGCGAGGCCGATGCCGTCGGCGGCAAAATGCTGGCCGATGCCGGATTTCGCCCTGCCGTGCTGGCGGATTTCTTCCGTCGGCTGGAAGAAAAACAAGGGGCCCTGCCGGCTGCCTTCCGCTATCTTTCGACCCATCCGACGGTCGCGGAGCGTATCGACCGGGCGGACAAGCCGGGCGGCGGTGGTCCCGCCATGTTAGCCGAAGCGTGGGACTCGCTGCAGCGGATTTGCGACTGACGAATGCATAGCTACGAGGGAAATATGCCATGTCGAGAATCGTAACTTTAGGCGGCGCGCAAATGGGGCCCATTGCGCGCGCCGACAGCCGGGCGGCGGTCGTGGAGCGGATGATCGCGCTTCTCGACAAGGCGCATGCCCGCGGCTGCAATCTGGTTGTTTTTCCCGAACTGGCCTTGACCACGTTCTTCCCGCGCTGGTGGATGGAAAGCCAGAACGAGATTGATTCCTTCTTCGAGAGCGAGATGCCGGGCCCCGACACGCAACCGCTGTTCGACCGGGCGCGCGAACACGGCATCGGTTTCTATCTCGGTTACGCGGAGAAGACGGTCGAGGACGGCGGGACTCACCGCTACAACACCTCGATCCTGGTCGATCCGGACTCCAACATCGTCGGCCGTTACCGCAAGGTCCATCTGCCCGGCCACTACGAACACGAACCCGAACGGCCCTGGCAGCACCTCGAAAAGGGCTATTTCGAAGTCGGCGATCTCGGCTTTCCGGTGTGGCGGACGATGGGCGGCGTGATGGGCATGTGCCTGTGCAACGACCGGCGCTGGCCGGAGACGTTCCGCGTCATGGGGATGAAGGGAGTGGAGATGGTGATGCTCGGCTACAACACGCCGGCCGCCAACGCGGTCGGGCCGGAACCGTTCCATGTGCGGATGATGCACAACCACATCACTATGCAGGCCGGCGCCTATCAGAACGGCACCTGGGTCGTCGGCGTCGCCAAGGCGGGCCCGGAGGAAGGCTGCGACCTGATGGGCGGCAGCGTCATCGTCTCGCCCTCGGGTGAAATCGTCGCCCAGGCGCACACCTTGGGCGACGAGCTGATCGTGGCCGAATGCGATCTCGACGCTTGCACCTTCAACAAGACGACGATCTTCAACTTCGAAGCGCACCGCCGACCGGAGCACTACAAGATCATCACCGAACAGGTCGGCGTGACCCCGCCGCCGGAGGAATAGAGCGATGGGTAAGACAATTATCGTCATCAACCCTAACTCGACGACCGCCTGCACCGAAGCGATCGATACGGCGATGGGGCCGCTCCGCCTGGAAGGCGGACCGGAAATCGAATGCGTGACCATGACGGAGGGCCCGCCGGGCATTGAAAGCCAGAGCGATTCCGACAGCATCATCGTACCGTTGTGCGACTACATCCACGCAAGGGATAACGATGCGGGCGCATTCGTCATCGCCTGTTTCAGCGACCCGGGCCTCCACGCCGCACGTGAGACGACCGACCATCCGGTGCTGGGGATCGCCGAATCCGCCTATATGACGGCGATGACCCAGGGCGAGAAGTTCGGCGTGATCTCAATTCTGGAACCCTCGGTGAAGCGGCACGGGCGCTATGTCCGGCAGATCGGCATCGAGGCACGCAGCGCCGGCGACCGCGCCATCGGGCTTGGCGTCGTCGAGCTCGCTAAGGAAGATGTTGTGCTCGACCGCATGATCGAAACCGGCCGCGCCCTGCGCGACGAGGACGGCGCCGACGTATTGATCCTCGGCTGCGCCGGCATGGCGCGCTACCGCGACCGGGTCTCCGATGCGCTGTTGATTCCCGTTGTCGAACCGACCCAGTCGGCCGTTGCCATGGCGTTGGGACGCTTGCGCTGCGGGTAGTCTGTACGCGCGAATTTAAGTGTATTTCCAATACTATTTACATTTGTATTTACTTTCGGTATTGTTTTATGGCCGACTTCGAATGGGATTGTGATAAGAGCGCCGAGAACCTGACCAAGCACGGTGTCGGTTTTGAAGAGGCGGCCCTGATATTCGATGGCCCCATACTGACGAAAGTCGATGAGCGCGATGACTACGGAGAGTTGCGCGAAATCAGTTTTGGAATGCTTGAAGGGCTGGTCGTCCTGAGCGTAATCCACACAGACCGGAACGGCGTAACCCGGATTATTTCAGCGCGGAAGGCGACAAGATTGGAACGGAGATTGTTCGATGAGTATCTCGAAAAAGCGATTGGCGGAAATTGACGCGATCGGAGACGAAGCTATCGATACATCCGACAATCTGGAACTGGGTGAATCGTTTTTCCAAAATGCGCGGCTTGTCATGCCGGGCGGTATGTCGAAGAAAACGGTGACGATGCGCCTGGACCAGGATGTGTTTGACTGGTTCAAGGGCCAGGGCAAAGGGCATCTCACGCGAATGAACGCCGTATTAAGGGCCTATATGCTTTCCCGGCAGCCCGATTGAGCCGTTATTCCTAACCGGTTTTGCTGCGGGCGTAGTTGCAGATTACCTCGATCAGCTGGGTCATGACCTGGCGCTGTTCCTCGAAAACGTCGCGCTTCTTCATATTGCGCTCGTCCCAATAGAGTCGCCGGTTGATCTCGATCTGCAGGCTGTGCCGCTCGCTGGCCGGGTCGCTGTAGGCGCGCACCAGCTCGACGCCCTTCTGGCCGTCATTGACGCCGACATGGAAGCCCAAGCCGGCCAAGGTTTCGCGCACCAACTCGGTGAATTCCACGCTCGCCGTCGTGCCGTCGCGGTTGCCCAGAACGTAGTCGTTCTCGTTCGGCTCGCCGGTCTTCTCGAAACCAGTCGCCCATTTCGATGGCATCGAGTGGCAATCGATGTGCCAGACCGCGCCGAATCGTCGATGCGTTTCGTCCAGCATATCGCGCAGCGTGTCGTGATAGGGCCGCCAATAGTTCTCGATCCGGTTCCGCACTTCTGTCACCGATAGCTTGCGGTCGTAGATCGATTTGCGGTCGAGCCCGGACTGCGTGCGGATGAGGCCCATGCCCGACTTGGTCTTGTGGCTGACCTCCAGCGGGTGCGGCCAGTCGCCGTCGATCATGTCCGGGTCGATATCGGCCGCCGAACGGTTCGGGTCGATATACATGCGGCTGAACTCGGCGGTGATCAAAGGGGCGCCATGATCCGGCGCGGCCGCGAACAGCTCTTCGACGCAGGGGTCCTCGCCGCGGCGCAGCATCGACAGCGGCACGACGTAATCGAAATCGTCCGGATAGTGGCTGCCGCTGTGCGGCGAATCGAAGACCACAGGGGCGGGTGCGCCGCGCGGCGCGATGACGGTGACCGGAGCTTTCATGTCTGGGAGCCTGTCCGAGTAATGCTTATAGACTGCACCATGTTCTCAAAGATTTGGGCTAGGAGGGTGTCGCGTAGCGATGCCGGGGGCATCGCGAGCGGCGCCGGACGACGTCCCAAACCTTTGAGAAAACGGCCCTTCGGGTCGACCGGAGAGGCGCGCGTGCCGCGTTGTGGCTGCTTGACGATGCCGCCGGCATCGCCGGCGCAACCCCGCCTAACACGCGCGCCTCTCTGGTCGATGCAGTTCATAAGCATTACTCGGACAGGCTCCTAGAACAGAATCTGCGCGCCGAAATTGCGCTTCGGGTCGAGTTCGCGCTGCATCCGGCCGAGCGGTTTGGCGGCGTCCGGCTTGTCGCAGGGCAGGAACACGCCGCTGCCTTTCTCGGCGTTCAATTCGCCGTTATCGACGACGACCCGCCCGCGGCTCAGCACGGTGACCGGCCAGCCGGTCAGTTCCATGCCTTCGTAGGGGGTGTAGCCCGTATTGTCATGCAGCATGTTGGCGGTAACGGTCACCTTTCGGTCCGCATCCCAGATCGCCATGTCGGCATCGGCGCCGACCGCGATGGTGCCCTTGCGTGGATAGAGGCCGTATATCTTCGCGTGGGCGGTCGAGGTGATGTCGACGAACCGGTGAATATCGATGCGTCCCTTGCCGACGCCTTCGGAGAACAGCATCGGCAGGCGCAATTCGATGCCCGGTACGCCGTTGGCGATTTCCTTGAAGGACGGGTTGGGGCCGGCTTTCAGCTTGCCGGTTTCGTCGAAACGGTAGGGCGCGTGGTCGGAGGATACGACCTGGAAGACGCCGGTCTGGATGCCGTGCCAGATCGCTTCCTGCCCGGCCTTGTCGCGCGGCGGCGGGCTGCAGCAGAACATCGCGCCGTCCATCCCGTCGCGGTCGAGGTCGTCGAGCGTGAGGAAGAGATATTGCGGGCAGGTCTCGCCATAGACCTTCAGGCCCTTGGCCTGGGCCAAGCGGATCTCCTCCATCGCCTCCTCGGCCGAGACATGGACGATCAGCAGCGGCGTGTCGAGCAGCCGGCCGAGCGAGATCGCGCGATGCGTCGCCTCGCCCTCGGCGACTTCGGCGTGGCTGACGCCGTGATAGACCGGTGCGCGGTTGCCGCCGTCGATCAGGCGTCCCGCCAACCAGCGGATCATGTCCCAGTTTTCGGCGTGGATCATGGTCAAGGCGCCCTCGCGCCTGGCGGTCGAAAGCACTTCGAGCATCTGGTAGTCGTCGAGCTTGGTGCCGTCGTAGGTCATATAGACCTTGAAGGAGGTGTAACCGTCGCGGATCAGCGCCGGCAGTTCCTGCCCCAGCACCTGTTCGGTCGGATCGGTGATGATCAGATGGACGGCGTAGTCGATCACCGCCTTGGCGTCGCCGCGGGCGCGGTAGTCTTCGACGATGGCGCGGGCCGACTGGCCGCGGTGCTGGGCGGCGAAGGGAATGATCGTCGTCGTGCCGCCGAAGGCCGCGGCGACGGTGCCGCTGTGAAAATCGTCGGCGCACATGATGCCCATGCCGGACACCTGCTCGATGTGGCAATGGCTGTCGATCCCGCCGGGCAGGACCAATTTTTCGGAAGCGTCTATCTCGCGCGCACCGGCGTCCAGCCCGCTGCCCAGCGCGGCGATCTTGCCGTTGCGCACGCCCACATCGCAGACAGTCTTGTCCGTCGCCGTGACAACCTCACCGCCGCGTATGACCAGATCGTAAGCCGCCATCGAATGCCTCCCGCCGTCGTTGTTTCCGGTACAACTTTGGCAATCCAGCGCGGCCTATACAAGCGATTACCGTCGGTGTCTCACTTGCGCTGCGGCGGAGGATCGGTAAAAGGGGTGCTAATCGTCGACGCCGCCATGGGCGACGCCTTTGCCACCGGACAGGGCGTGTACGAATTCCTCTAGCCGCGCGCGCCGCCGATCAGCGCAACATTACCGTGCAGGTGCAGGACTTGCGGGGCAAAGCCTGCGGCAGGGAACCAGGCAAGGTAGTCGGCGAGGCTCGCCGGACGGTTGCTCGTACCGAGGTCTTCTCGATAGGCCTGGAAACTCTCCGCGGTGCGCATCGCCCTGCCGTGAACCCGCTCGATCCGCGACCAGATCCCCTGTTGCAGCGGAAACAAGGCCGGTTCGGTCATGCGGATCCGGTCATACAGAAGGAAGATTCCACCCGCTGAGAGCCGCTTGGCCGCGTAGCCGATGACCGCTTGTTTCGCGGTATCCGGCAGATCGTGAAAGGTGAGCGCCGTATAGATCGCCCCGTAAGGTCGATCCGGTATCGCAACGTCGGAAATTTTCTCCAGGTCGCCCTCGACAGCGGTGAACATGCCCTCGGCGAGGTTGCTGCCGGCTTGAACCAGCGCATCCGCTTTCCGGTCGACACCGACGATCGGCAATCCAGCCCGCTTTGCGTGTATCAGATGCGCGACATATCCGACCCCGCAGCCGAGATCGAGGACAGCGCTGCCGTCGGGGACGTTCTCTGCGATGAGGGTGGCGAGAATATCGAGTTGTTCGCCGCGGGTCGGGTGTCTTTGAACCGGATCGTCCAATGGATTCTCCTGAATTTCGGTGGGTATGTCCAAGCGCTCGTTGGTATTATTGTGGTAGGCAAGTCTGCAAAGATATACAACAACCTTTATTACTTTGATTCGATTGCGGTTGCTTCCTTCTCGACATGATGTCGTTAGAGAAATCAAAACGAAACTTTAAGATTATGCTATAGTATTGGCGTTGGCCAAGCGTTCTTAAACGTTCGTGTGGCCAGACACGAACGGCGATTGACAGTTGGAAAGGTTAAGCATGAGCGAAATGGGCGGTGACGCGCTGTTCGCGCTCGCACGTGACAAGTCGGCCGATGGGCGAAAGGCGTTGGTCGAGGCGATCGGGGCGCTTTCGGACGACGAAGGTTCGCCGCTGACCGACCGCGAGCGTGGCCTGATGTTCGATATCCTGGGTCATCTCGTCCATGAAACGGAAATGTCGGTGCGGCGGACCATCAGCGCCTGTCTCGCGGAATTGCCCGATGCGCCGCGCGATCTGGTCCGGTTGCTGGCAAACGACGATATCGAGATCGCTTATCCCGTGCTGACCAACAGCGGCGTCTTGCAGGACGACGATCTGATCGAAGTGATTCACCATCGTACGCAGGAACATCAGCTCGCCATTACGATCCGCAGCAATATAAACGAAACCGTATCCGACGCTTTGGTCGAAACGGGAAACGAGAACGTCATTCGTTCCTTGTTGAAAAACACCGACGCAAAAATATCGCGTATTACGATGGAGTATCTGGTCGAGCAGTCGAAACGAGTCGATTCGTTCCAGGAACCGATCCTGCATCGGCGCGACCTCGATCCCGAACTCGTCACGAACATGTTCGCCTGGGTGTCGTCCGCATTGCGTCAATACATCGTCGACGATTGGGATCTGGATGCGGGAACCATAGACAGTCTGTTGGAGCGCGCGACGGCGCGCGAAGTCCAGGCTGCCGCATACGATGCGCGGGAACTGTCCAAATCGCAGCAGCTCGCGGAGGATCTCGAAGCCACCGACAAAATGACGCCGGAAATTATGCTGAACGTATTGCGGGAGGGCGAAGTCGCTCTGTTTATCTCAATGTTCACAAAGTTTACCGCGCTCGACGAGATATTCGTACGGCGCATGCTGTTCGAACATGGCGGCAATGCGCTAGCGATCTCCTGCAAGGCAGCGGGCATCGGAAAGGCGATCTTCGCCTCGATCTTTGCGTTGACACGAAACAAGCAGAATACGGACGAAGACGCCCTGCGAAAGGAAACACGGCAATGCCTCGCCGTTTACAACAAAACGTCGCGGGACAAGGCGATGGAAACCGTCCGGCGCTGGCAGGCGAACAACGCCGCGATGAATACGATGAAGCGATAGCGGATACAATCCAGCATATGGTACCCCTACGATCCCCTCTCTCGGCCTCTCGGCAGGAGAATGTCCGCCGGCGATGCCGGGCCATCGGCAAGGACCTTCGACGCATCGAGAGGCCGGGAGAGAGGACCCGTAGGGCGGTTTCCCGAGATCACCGGCCGCGTTGCGCGACGCTTGTGATGGCTCCCGCATCACGGCGCATCGCGCGCCTAACCGGTGATCTCGGGAAACCGTCGTAGAGGCACCATATGTTGGATTGTATCCACTGAGGCGGGCTGAATGGCGGAAGCAAAGCGTCGGACTGGCGAGTTGAAATCGGTGACTGATGATAAAGCAATCGCGGCGACCGCCATCGGAAAAGCCGCGGCGGCGGAGCATCGCCTGTATAACCTCGGCCGTCTCGTGTCGGCCTGGATTTGGGAAGCCGACGCGGAATTCCGGCTCACCGATGTGTCGTACCGTGTATTCGATATGCTGGGACTGCATCCGCAGGAAATGATCGGGCGCCGATTGCGGGATATCGGTTCCTTCGTGACGCTGGAGGACTTTCCCGCCGGCGGTGAGAGCCAATCCACATTCCGAGACGTTTTCTTCGAGGTGCCGAACCGGGAGGGTCAGAAACGCCTGTTCCTGGTCAGCGGACTTCCCGTTTACGACCAGGACACGGGCGAGTTCCGGGGCATGCAGGGCATCGCCGAGGATGTGACCCGGCACCCGCGAGCCGACTCGGAATTCGAGAAACTTTTCGAGTCGCTCGAACAAAGCCTGGTTCTGGTGATGATCGCCAACTCGGAAGGCGAAATTGAATATGCGAATGAGAAGTTCCAGGAGGCGACGGGGTACAATCTCGAAGAGTTGAAGCGGATCTCGCCCTGGAACCTGGTCGATATGCCGAAGGACAAGCGCGAGGAAAAGCACGAGCACATCCGCGAGGGCAACGAATGGTTCGGTGAAACCCACTACCGCCGCAAGAACGGCGCTTTGTTTTGGGCCGCGGAAACTATCTCGCCGATTCCGGCGCAGGATGGCGGGGTCGACCGTCTTTTGTGGGTGATCGAGGATAAAACGGCACGGCGGGTTTACAGCACGCATCTGGAATCGCGTGCCGACCCCGAACTGTTCACCGATATGCCGAGCCGGATTCGCAACGCGGTGTTCCTCGTCCTGTCGAGCGAAAATTGCCTGATGGCCAAGCTGCAGGTGGAAAACCTGGCGCTCGACGATGCGCTGAACCGTCTGCCGCTGGGCGTCATCGTTGTCGACGCGTTTGCCCGGCCGATCCGCATGAACCGGGCCGCGAACGCGATCCTGGAGGCCGACGATGGCCTCTCGCTCGGCCGCGACGGCCTGCAAGGCGCTTCGGATGGCCAACTCGTAAAGTTGAAAGACGTCATTTGGCGTACCGGTCGCAACAAAAAGGGCAAGAAAGACGACGATACCGGGGCGATCTCGCTGGAACGCCCCTCGGGCGACCGGCCGCTGCCGCTGTTGGTGACGTCGTTCAGAACCGAATCCCATTATTTCGACAAGGACCGGCCGGCGGCCCTGATCTTCATCGGCGATCCGGAAACGCACCCGGAGTTCGACGAAAACCGACTCAGTAGGCTCTACGGGCTGACCCGGGCGGAAGCGCGGTTGGCGTCCTTGCTGGCCCAGGATTTGAGCCTCGCCGACGCAGCGGACGAACTGTCGGTCAGCCAGCACACCGTGCGGACCCATGTGAAACGGATATTTTCCAAGACCACGACCGAGCGTCAGTCCGGCCTGATCCGGCTTTTGCTGAGCGGTCCCGCGTCTATCAGCCCCGATTGAGCCGCCCGCCGAAACTTGCCGAAATTTTCGACCGCGAGGCCACCGATTGGGATGCCGCGCATGGCCCCGACTCGCCGCGGGCGCAAGAATTCGCCGCCCGCGCGGCCTATCTGCGCGAACTTTGCGGTGTGCTCGGCCGGCCGCGGGTCATCGATCTTGGCTGCGGTACCGGACGCCAGCTTATCGATCTCGCCGATCGTATCGAGACCGGCGTCGGGCTCGACATTTCCTCCGGGATGATTGCGCGGGCGCAACGGAACGCGGCGCGCAGCGATGCGTCAAATATCGAATTCCGTACGGGCGCAATCGAATCGGCCGTGCCGGCTGATTCGGGCGGGTTCGACTTGGCGATGTTCGTCGGCTCGCTGGAACATGCGCCGGAACCGGCGCGGCAACTCGCCGCCGCCGCGCGCCTGCTCGAAGAGGGCGGCAGGCTGGTCGTCATCATGCCACACCCGTTTAACCCCGGCGTCATCCTGGCGCGCGCGTCGCGAGCAGCGCGGGTTGGGGCACCGTTTCGCCATTTCACGCCGCGCCAATTGGCAATTCTTGCCGCCCAGACGAGGTTCCGCCTGGAGTCGGTGCACGGCATTCCCTACGGCGCTGCCGGTTCGATCCTCGGCGGCGTTTCTCGGCGGTGGCCGATCGTCGCCGGGGCCTATGCCGCGCGGTTCGCGCTCGCTTGACAAGCGCCGATCCCGAATGGCTTCATCCGGGTGCCGAAGCAGGGCGCGCACGGGAGGGCGACATGGCGGGAAATGACAATTCAGAGGCCTTGGAGGCGGCGCGTGCCGCGGGACTCGACCAAATCGCGGCACAGTTCCCGGAGGACGTCGTCCGCGCCTTCGAGTTCGCCAAATCGCTGCATGACCGGATGACCTGCGATGTCGCGCCGTCGGACGAACCGGCCCACGTCTATCGCGCCGGGGGAAGCGATCGATGACCGACTTCGCCTATCTGACAATCGCGGATGCCGCCAACCTACTGTACGGGCGGAAAATTTCCCCGGTGGAATACACTCAGGCGCTGCTCGACCGGATCGCGGCGCATGACGGCCCATTGCACTCCTTCCTGCATGTCGCCGCCGATCAAGCGCTCGACGACGCGCGCACCGCTGAATCGGAGATCATGGCCGGCAACTGGCGCGGGCCGTTGCATGGCGTGCCCTACGCGCTGAAGGACATTATCGACGTGGCGGGCATACCGACCACCTGTCACTCGAAGGTCATGCTGAAGAATAGCCTGCCGGAAACCGATGCCGACGTCACGGCGCGGTTTCGCACTGCCGGCGCATTGCTGATCGGTAAAACGGCGACGCACGAATTCGCGATCGGCGGGCCGTCCTTCGACCTGCCCTGGCCGCCGGCGCGCAACCCTTGGAACCCGGCGCATTTCACCGGCGGCTCGTCGAGCGGATCGGGGGCGGCGCTGGCGGCAGGCTTCGTGCCGGCTGCGCTCGGCACCGATACGGGCGGTTCGGTGCGCAATCCAGCCTCCCTGTGCGGCCTCGTCGGCATGAAGGCGACCTACGGACGGGTCAGCCGCCGCGGCGTCTTCCCGCTTTCCTTCACCCTGGACCATGTCGGACCGATGACCCGCACGGTCGAAGACAACGCGATCCTGCTCAACGTCATCGCCGGGCACGATCCGCTCGACCCGGCTAGCGCGCCGCTTGAGAAACCGGATTTCACGGCGCGCCTCGGCCGCGACATCAAGGGCATGCGGATCGGCGTGATCCGGCATTTCTTCGAGACCGACATGCAGGCCGATCCGGAGATGGCGAAGGCTATCGAGGATGCGCTCGACGTGCTTCGCGGACTGGGCGCGGAGGTGCGCGACATGACCTTGGCGCCGCTCGACCAGTACGCTGCGACCAACCGGGTCATCCTGCTGTCGGAGGCGTTTGCGATCCATGAGAAATGGTTCCAGGAACGCCCGGATGACTACGGAGAACTCGCCCGGCAGCGGATCATGGGCGGCGCCTTCATCCGCGCCGCGGACTATGTCAACGGGACCCGGGTCAAGGCGCAGCTGGTGCGCGCCTATGACGAAGCCATGGCCGATTTCGACATCGCGATCACCGCGTCCAGCATGGATCCGGCCTGTCTGATCGAGGACAGGGAGGCGACCGAGGCGACATACGGGCGCCAGGCGCGTGCGCCGTTCAACGTGCTCGGTGCGCCCGCGCTTGCGGTGCCGACCGGGTTCTCGAAGGCCGGCCTGCCGCTGTCGATGCAGATCGTCGGCAAACCGTTCGACGAGGCGGTTATCTACCAGGTCGCGCACGCCTACGAACAAGCGACGCGCTGGACCGAACAGCATCCGTCGCTTGCCGCGTAGCGGTTCGAACCGGTGGCGGAACCCGCGTTCAAATCGCGCGAAGACGAAGTCAAGCAGGACTGGGACGCGCTCGACCGCCATCTCCAACGGCACGGCCATGCGCTGACCGGAAGCGAACCGCCGCGCCAGTTCGCCTCCGGGTTCGGCAATATCAACTACCTGCTCGAAATGGACGGCGCGCTGCGCGTGCTGCGCCGGCCGCCGACCGGGCCGGTGCCGCCGGGCGCCAACGATATGGCGCGCGAGAGCAAGATCCTGACCGGCCTGTGGCGCGAATTCCCGCTGGCGCCGAAATGCCTGCTGTTCTGCGACGACGGTGCCGTGCTCGGCGCGCCGTTCTTCATCATGGAGTACCGGCCCGGTCTGGTGATCGGCGGCGAGATGCCGGCGGCGGTCGCGGCGCGCGGAACGCCGGGCGAAGGGATCGGCAAGACGCTCATCGCGCTGCTGCACGATCTGCACAGGGTCGACCCGGAGGCGGTGGGGCTGGGCGATCTGGGCCGGCCGGAAGGATTCCGCGAGCGCACCGCAGCCGGTTGGGTCAAGCGCGCGCGGCTGGCCTGGGACGACGCGCCGCCGCCGGTCGTGGACGAAATCGAAGCCTGGCTGAACGTCGATCGGAAACTGCCGGAACAACAGACCGTCTTCCTGCACAACGATTTCAAGCTCGATAATGTGGTGCTCGACCCGGAGAGCCTCGATCCGGTCGCGGTGCTCGACTGGGATTTGGGCACACGGGGCGACCCGCTGGTCGATCTCGGCGTCATGCTAGGTTATTGGACGGAGTCGGGCGATCCCGACGCGATGCAGCAGCTTCGCCAGATGCCGACCGGCGGGTACGGCTTCCCGACGCGGGAAGCGGTCGCAGCGGACTACGCCGCGCGGACCGGCCGCGACCTATCCGGATTCAAATGGTACCGCGTGCTGACCAGCTTCCGTGTAGCGGTAATTTTCCAGCAGCTGCACCGGCGCTACCGGGAAGGCGGCGCCGGCGATCCGCGGTTCATGGAATTCGGGACGCTGGCGGAGGGCCTGCTCGAGTTCAGTCACGAGGTCGCGCGAGGGCGTGTTTTCTAATAACGGTATTAGCCGACCAATCCGCCATCGTCCTTGGTGATGGCGACGACGGCGGAACGGGGTGCGGTATCGCCGCCGCCTGGAAAATGGCCGCCGCCCCTGTCGCCCGGATGCTGGATGCCCACAAACAGGGTCTTGCGGTCGGCGCCCCAAGTGAGGCCGGTGACTTCGCATTCCCGAGGCCCGACGAGGAAGCGTTTGATCTCGCCCGATTCGGGATCGCCGACCAGCATCTGGTTGTTGCCCATGCCGGCGAAGTCGCCCTTGTTGGTGGTCTTGCCGTCCGTCCGAATCCACAGCAGGCCGTTTGCGTCGAAAGACAGCCCGTCCGGTGAATTGAACATGTTGTCGGGCGTGACGTTCTTCGATCCGGCGTAGGCGTCCGAATGCGCCGTCGGGTTGCCGGCCAGCACGAACAGGTCCCAGGCGAAGGCGTTGCTTTCGTGATCGTTTTTGTCCGGCGTCCAGCGCACAATCTGGCCGTACTTGTTGCGCGCGCGCGGATTTGGCCCGCCGACCGGCGTTTCGTCGCCCCCTCTATTCGGCCTCCTGCCGCGGTGCTTGTTGTTTGTAAGGGCGCAATAGATTTCGGCCTTTTTCGGGTTCGCTGCGACCCATTCCGGACGGTCCATCGTCGTCGCACCGACCGCCGAGGCCGCCTGCCGGGTATGGATGCAGATTTGTGCCTGCGAGATCATGCCGGTCGACGCGGGCGTGAGTTCGAGCCATTCGCCGCGGTTATTGGCCTCGAATTTGGCGGCGAAAAGCACGCCTTCGTCGAGCAGGCCGCTGTTATCGCCACCTTCGGCGTAGAGGCCCTCGCTGACGAATTTGTAAAGGAACTCGCCGCGCTCGTCGTCGCCCATATAAACCACGATCCTGCCGCTGTCGGTCAGGACGATCTCGGCGTTCTCGTGCTTGAAGCGGCCGAGCGCGGTACGCTTTTTGGGTGTCGAGATCGGGTCGAAGGGGTCGATTTCGACGATATAGCCGGCGCGGTTCGGCTCGTTGGGATGTTTGGCGATGTCGAAGCGCTCGTCGGCCGTCGCCCAGGCGGTGCCCCAATCCTTCACGCCGACGCCGTAGCGGTGGAAAGCGGGGCCCGGGTCGAGCGTTTTATCGCTGCTGGTGAAATAGCCGTTGAAATTTTCCTCGCACGCAAGATAGGTCCCCCAAGGCGTGCGGCCGTTGCCGCAATTGGCCCACGTGCCATTCGCTTTCGTGCCGCTTGGATCGGCCGCGGTGCGCAGCAATTCGTGGCCGCGCGCCGGACCCATGATCTCCATGAGCGTGTCGGCGGTAATCCGGCGGTTGAAGGGCGAGTCCTGAACGATGGACCATGTGCCGTTTCGCTGGACAACCTCACAAACCGTGACACCGACGCCGGCCTTGCCTTTGCGGATATCGTCGGCGTTTTCCGGCCGTTTGGATTTTCGGTTGCCGTAGAAGACGCGTCGGTTCACAAATTCGTTGTTGACCGTCAGGATATTACGGCCGTCCCGGGTAAACAGGGACATGCCATCGTTGTTGTGGCCGAAGGCGCGCTCCTGACTCTCGCCGGTGCCCCGTGTCGCGTGGTCGAACGCCATGCCGCCCGTCCATAGCGGGTCGCCCCATTTGGCGACGATCTGCCAGCTGTAACCCTTTGGCACCGTCACAGTGTCGAGGGTGTTCGCCGCCACCGGCTCGAAGCTCAACCCACTCGCCGCGCGGGTGGACGAAATAGAGCCGCCCATGACGACGGCGGTTGTTCCGAAGGCGATCCCACCGGATAGGAAACCCCGCCGGGACAGCACCGTATCGGCGATTGCTTCGAAATCGGTTTCTTCCGATGACATATATTGCATCACTCCTTCTCCTCGGGAAGCGCGCGAACTTGAAAGTCGGGCCCGAGGACGTTTCGGCCCTGATTCCACTATAGGGCAGCCAATTTAAGGGCTTGTAACGAATTGCGCTTGTCGGTTCTTGCGGTAACATGCAGCACCGCAGTTCAGAGGAATTCTCATGTCCGGAATGCTTCAGCAATCCATTCAATCGATCGGCACCGCGCTTCGCGATGGCAAGACGACAAGCGTCGAATTGGCCCAGGAGGCGATCGACAATCACAACCGCTGGGGGGCGGCGTTTGATGCCTATAAATGCCGCAGGGACGACCGGTTTCTCGCCGAAGCGCTGGCGGCCGACGCGGCGCTCGCCGCTGGTATCGATTTCGGTCCGCTGCAGGGCATACCGGTTTCGGTCAAGGATCTGTACGGCGTATCGGGCTACCAGACCTTCGCGGGAACCCCGGCCGCGCTGCCGGAAAAATGGGAGCTGGAAGGTTCGGTCGTCGGCGCGCTGCGCGGCAGTTTGGCGCCGATTTCGGGCAAGACCCATACGGTCGAATTCGCCTTCGGCGGCCTCGGCACCAATGCCCATTGGGGAACGCCGCGTAATCCCTGGGACGCTGAAGCACATCGCGTGCCCGGCGGGTCGAGCGCCGGCGCCGGGATCAGCCTGTGCGAAGGGTCGGCGCTGCTGGCGCTGGGCAGCGACACGGCGGGTTCGGTCCGCGTGCCGGCCAGCTTTACCGGCAATGTCGGGGTCAAGACGAGTATCGGCCGCTGGCCGGTCGACGGGATCGTGCCGTTGAGTCCCAGCCTGGATACCGCCGGCGTGCTGGCCCGCAATGTTTCCGACGCGATACTCGCATTCGCAACGATCGATCCGCTGACCGATCTGCCCGGCGCGGCGCTGCTGGCGGGGTTCGCCGATGTGGTCGCGGCGGATGTCCATATCGGCGTCTGCGATCATTTATTCGAGGGATGCGATCCCGGCGTGGCGGAAGGGGTCCAGGCGGCACTCGACGAACTGGCCGCGGCGGGCGCCCATGTGTCGGCGATCGATCTGCCCGAAGCCGCGGCGGCCGACGAAATTTTCATGCGCGGCGGTCTTGCGGCGCCCGAGTTCGCGGCTTTCATCAACGGCGAGATGGCCGACCGCAAGGCGACATTGGACCCGAACGTCGCCGCCCGGTTCGAAAGCATGGAGGCGATTACTGCGGTCGATTACCTATTGCGCCGCGACCGGCTGCGCGCTCTCGCGCTCTCGCTGGAAGACCGGATGGCCGAGGTCGATGTGGTGGTCGGGCCGACGGTACCGATTACGCCGCCGACCTGCGACGCGGTTGCGGACGGGGACGGCTACCGGACCCACAACATGGCCGCGCTGCGGAACACGAGAACCGGCAACATGCTTGCGCTCTCCGCGGTGACGATGCCCGTGGCGCTGGACAAGGCGGGCATGCCGGTGGGTTTGCAGATCATGACGCCGCTCGACGAGGACGAGCGCGCGTTGGCCGTCGCGCTCGCCTTCGAAAACGTCCTCGGCGACGGCGCGCAAAGGCTTGGCAGGCCGCCCCTGTGCAGGGACTGAATACCAACGAGCACTGATAATGGTCGAAACAGCGGATGCGGTTATCGTCGGCGGCGGCCTGCACGGCTGTTCGGCAGCCCTGCATCTGGCCCGGCGCGGCGTCAAACCGTTGGTCATCGAGAAGGATCATGTCGGCCGGCATGCCTCGGGCGTCAACGCCGGCGGTGTCCGGCGCCTGGGCCGCGACCTTGCCGAAATACCGTTGTCGGCCGCGTCGATGGAACTTTGGCACGGCATCGAAGATCTGGTTGAGGACGATTGCGGCTTTCACGCGACCGGCCAAGTCAAAATTGCGGAAACGGAAGCGGAACTCGCCGCCTTGTCGGCGCGGGCGCAGCAGGTCCGCGAACTCGGTTTCGATCACGAAACGATCGTCGACAAGGAAACCCTGCACGAAATGCTGCCCGCCGCAGCGCCGCATTGTATCGGCGGGATGCATGTCGCGGGGGACGGTTATGCGGATCCGGCGCGAACTACCGCTGCCTTCCGGCGAAAAGGCGAAGCAATGGGCGTCCGTTTCTTCGAAGGCTTCACGGCGACCGGAGTCGAACGCGAGAATGGCGTGTGGCGGGTGACGACGTCGGACGGCGATTTCGAAGGGCCGGTGCTGGTCAATTGCGGTGGCGCCTGGGCCGACCGGATTGCCGCCGCGCTGGGCGAGGCCGTGCCGTTGACGGTCAGGGCCTTGATGATGATGGTCACGGCGCCGATGCCGCGCTTCGTCGAACCGGTGGTCGGATCGCAGGGCCGCCAGTTCTCCTTCAAGCAGTCGGCGAATGGGACGGTGATCATCGGCGGCGGCCATTGCGGCACGCCCTATCGCGACCAGAACAGGACGGTGATCGATTTCGACGGCCTCGCGATCAGCGCCAGGACCACCAGCCTGCTGTTTCCGATCATGGCGGAAGCGAGCATCGTCCGCTGCTGGGCCGGCATGGAAGCGTTCATGCCGGACGGTATCCCAGTCATCGGGCCGAGCGCCGCGGAAGACGCCTACCATGCCTTCGGCTATTGCGGTCACGGATTCCAGCTTGGCCCCATCGTCGGTAGCCTGATCGCCGATCTCGTGACTGGCGGCAACACCAACCTGCCGATCGAACCCTTCCGGATCGATCGTTTCGACAACGTAACGGAGAACGAACGGTGACAATCAAACGCGGACCGGAAAGCTACCCCGGCCGGACCCGGACGGTTCAGCACAATGGCCTCATTCATGTCGTGGTCTCCGCCCCTGACAAGACCGATACGATGGCGGGGCAGACCCGACAATGCCTCGACTGGATCGACGAATTTCTCGCCGAGGCCGGTACGGACAAGTCGAAGCTGGTGACGGCGACGGTCTATCTGGCCGACATGGCCCGGAAGTCGGAAATGAACGATGTCTGGATCGCCTGGGCCGACCATGACAACCCCTGCGCCCGGGTCTGCGTCGGCATCGCGTTCGAGCCGCGTACTGCACCGGAAGAACTGCTGGTCGAAATGGCTGTCAGCGCCGCGGTCGATTAGTCAATAACCCGCTGATTCCGAGGCGGTTCGTTCGCTCATATCCGCGTTGCCAGAATCGCGAACAGTTTCTAGAATCGGGATATGTCCATAGACGATCCCGGTATTCCCGCCCCGACACCCAGCGGCGTCGGTGTCCCGCTGTCTCAACCGCCGCCGCGCGAAGATACGCCGGCGCTGGTCGAAAAACCGAGGCGGCAGGTCCGGGAGGCTTTCGATCCATTCGACCTGGAAGCCGCGCTGGCGCGACTGGCGCAATTGCTGGCGTTCGACGGGAAATCACCGCCGACGAATGTCCCACGCGGCTTCTATCTCAACATCCTCGTATAAAAATCCGGCGCGGATAGCGCGAATGCAAGCGCCGTTAAACTCTGGTTAAGGCAAATTTTATACAATTGCCAGGGGTCCGACGGCGCGTGGAAAATTCACCCCATGCACGAATGTCGGCGCCCGGCATGAGGCGTATCCAGTCGAGAGACGAGTCTGGCGATGGAGTCAAACCAAGAAAGCACGGTAAACTTCGATCAGAAGTTCTTCACGGCTGTGGAAGGGTCGTACTTCCGCAAATCGAAACACTCGAACGAACCGGTTTTCGTGATGAATCTGGCCGGCGAAGAGATTTTGCTGCCGTTTCCCGGTATCCGCCGCGAGTTCCACATCGAAGAAGAATCGGCTGACGACAAGATGCTGGAACTCGTCTCCAGCGGTCTCGACTATGTCAAAGTGCTGATGCCCGGCGACGATCTGCCCTCGGAACTTCTAACCGGCGAAGCGTCTTGGGAAATCACCGACGCCCATCGAAATATCGCTCGCCAGCGTATCAGCATGCAACTCGTTTCCTGGATGTCCGGCGATGAAAACCTGATAACGGACCCGGACCAACTTTTACAGATTGCCGACGATCCGGGCGTTAAGGAAAAGATCAACCAGGCATTTTCAGAGGCCGCTAAGGAAATCGGCGGTGGCGACGGCGACGCCGATATGGTTATCGACATGATCGAGGAACTGGCGGAAGAACTCTCCTACATCGTAAGCGTTCGTTCAGGCCGTGGAATGGGTGCCGTCAAGCGCATTTCCCACGTTGAGGCGAGGCCCCACAAGGTGCTGTCTTTCTGCTGGTAACGCGATTTGCCATGCGCTATCGTCGTGCGCATGGCGGTTCTGGACGAGGATTTTGGCACCGGCTTGACGCTGGTCGAGGGTAATGGCGGGGTCCGGTTGTCCCCCGTGTCGGTGCCGGAGCACGCGCCGCGCGACTGGCGGTCACAGTGTGAGCGGGAACGGGCGCGGGCGGACGCGGCCGAAGCGCGCGCGGAAGAGCTGCGC
>JAKZTB010000359.1:0-14208 GCA_047517345.1 Alphaproteobacteria bacterium | reverse complement strand
ATTCTTCCCGGCCGGGCCGATGCTGCGCGGCAACTGGAAGGGCAGGCCGCTCGGCAGCGGATCGGATTCCTGGAAATACTGGGACGATCTGCGCGAAGGCAAGATCACGCAGGCCGACTGGACGGAAGTGGAAGAGGGGATCGCGCGTTCCTTCGGGCATTGCATGACCATGGGCACGGCCAGCACCATGACCTCGATCGCCGAAGCCCTCGGGTTCGTCCTGCCCGGCGGCGCGTCGATTCCGGCGCCCGACGCGAACCACGCGCGGCTGGCGACCCAGACCGGCCGGCGCATCGTCGAGATGGCGTGGGAAGACCTCAAGCCGAGCGACATACTGAGCCGCCAATCATTCGAGAACGCGATCGCCGCCGCCATGGCGATGGGCTGTTCCACCAACGCGATCATCCATGTCGTGGCGATCGGGCGGCGCGCCGGCTTCGATATCGGCCTCGAGGATTTCGAGGCGATCGGCCGCAGGGTACCGGTCATCGCCAATATCCGCCCGAACGGCGACACCTACCTGATGGAGGACTTCTACTACGCCGGTGGGCTCAAGGGCATGCTGAAGCGGATCGAGCAGCATCTGCACGGCGACGCCATGACGGTGACCGGCGAGAGCATTGGCGCGAACATTGCCAATGCAGAGGTCTATGATGACGATATCATACGGCCGCTGGACAACCCGATTTACGAATCCGGCGCGCTGGTCGTCCTCAAGGGAAATCTGGCGCCGGACGGCTGCGTCATGAAGGTCTCGGCCATGGACAGCCGCTTCCTCAAACATTCCGGGCCGGCCATGGTCTTCGACGACTATCCGGCGATGAAGGCGGCAATAAACGACGAGAATATCGACGCCACCGAAGACACCGTCCTGATCCTGCGCAATGCGGGTCCGAAGGGCGGGCCGGGCAGGGGCATGCTGCCGGTGCCGACCAAGCTGGTGAAGCAGGGCGTGCGCGACATGATGCGCATCTCCGACGCGCGCATGAGCGGCACCAGCTACGGCGCCTGCGTGTTGCATGTCGCGCCGGAATCCTACATCGGCGGACCGCTCGCGTTGGTCCGGACCGGCGATATGATCACGGTCGATGTGGAACGGCGGCTGATCCAGATGGAAGTCGATGACGCCGAGCTGGAACGCCGCCGCGCCGCCTGGAAGCCGTTGCCGCCGCGTTTCGAACGCGGTTACGGCTACGTCTTTTCCCAGCACATCGAACAGGCGCCGGACGGCTGCGATTTCGATTTCCTGAAAACAGACTACGGCGCGCCGGTGGCCGAACCGGATATTTTCTGAGGCAGAGGCACGCTCATGACCGACACCCTCACATCTGATAACTGCGAACGCCTCAAAGGCGTCAGTACGGCGACGCTCACCACAGCGCTGTTCATGCGCGGCTTGCGCAATACCTTCGTCCAGAACGTCCACCGCCTCAGCCCGAAGGGCGGCAACATGGTCGGCGAGGCCTATACTTTGCGCTACATCCCCGCGCGCGTGGATCTGGACCTGCTCGAAGGGTTCGCCGACCCCGAACATCCGCAGCGCAAGGCGGTCGAGAGTTGTCCGCCGGGGCACGTCTTCGTCATCGACAGCCGCAAGGATGCGCGAGCCGCGTCGGCCGGCGGAATCCTGGTGACGCGTTTGATGAAACGCGGCGTCGCCGGCGTCGTGACCGATGGCGGATTCCGCGACGCGCCGGAGATCGCCGGGCTGGATATCCCCGCCTACCACCAGCGCCCCTCGGCGCCGACCAACCTGACGTTGCACAGCGCGGTCGATATCGACGTGCCAATCGGGTGCGGCGATGTGCCGGGTTACCCGAAGGACATAGTCGTCGGTGACCAGGAAGGCGTCGTGGTCATCCCGGCCGCGATGGCGAACGAGGTTGCGGAGGAAGCGTTCGAGATGACCGCGTTCGAGGACTTCGTGACCGAAGAGGTGCGCAAGGGTGCTTCGACCGTCGGCCTTTATCCCGCGACGAAAGACGAGACCCGCGTGAAGTACGCCGCGTGGCGCAAGGCCAATAATCGTTAGGCAATGTCGATCCGCAGTCCGGCCTGGCGCAGCAGCGGCATGATCCGCTTGCCGAAGAAGTCGAGGTCCGGCAGGAAGTCGTAGAAATTGACCTGCATGCCGTCGCAGCCGGCGCGCTTCAGCTTGACGAACCAGTCGACGACCTGCTCCGGCGTGCCAACCAGGTGCACGTTGCCGCCAACGGCCCAGGTTTCCTTCTTGTGCCCGCGCCATGACGTCTGGTCGCCGCCCATGAAGGCGCCGACGAAACTGTCCAAGGCTGCCTCGTCCCGTTGATCCAGGATGCGGTGATATTGCGCCCAGGCTTCCTTCTCAGTCTCGCGGCAGATGACGTGCGGGTTGATCATGATCTTGATCCGGCGCTTCTTGGCGCGCGCCGCCTGGCGGATCATCT
The DNA here is from genome assembly GCA_047517345.1 of Alphaproteobacteria bacterium. Taxonomy (GTDB): domain Bacteria; phylum Pseudomonadota; class Alphaproteobacteria; order UBA8366. The sequence goes on along the minus strand of JAKZTB010000359.1, from coordinate 11,782 downwards.
TCGTGTGCGGGCGCAGAGTCTTGCAAGCCGCCGTGGGATCGGCGCCGCCGGGGCTGGTGACGAAAATGATATCGGAATGGCTCGTCGCATAGTCGATACCGGCGGGGGAGGAGCCCGCATTGACCAAGACGACGGAACCGTTCACCGGTTTCGGCGCGACGAAGGCGCCCTGAGTCCGCCAGTACTTGCCTTCGAAGGTCAGCTCCTCGTCTTCCGACCAAAGCCGCTGCATGATGGTGGTGAATTCGGCGGCCATCGCATAGCGTTTGTCGTGCTCGATCGGGTTCAGCCCGAACATGCGGAATTCGTTCTCCTTGTAGCCGGTAACCACGTTGAGGCCCCATCGGCCGCCGCTCATATGGTCGATCACCGCGCCGTACTTGGCCAGATGCAGCGGATGCCAGCCGTAGAGGATATGCACCGTGGCGACCAGCAGCACGTTCTTGGTGATCGGCGCCAGCCCGGCGGAGGTGATGAACGGGTCGATGGCGTTCTCGCGGAACCGGATGTCGCCGCCATAGCCGCCCTTGCCGAGCCACTGCGCCAGCGCGAAGACGATGTCGAAGCCGAGCCGGTCCGCCTTGCGCGCGCATTTGGCGTTGTACCCGAAATCCCAGGACGTCTTGCGCGGTGCCTTCGAGGGGCTCCAGGCGCCCTCCTGGTGCGGCATGAACAGCCCCAGCATGAGCGGTTGTTTGGCGGCGCGCTCGAACGCGGTCAACTGTTTAGGCATTTCAGACGGGCTCCTACTCTCCGGTGAAGTTGGGTGCGCGTTTTTCGACGAACGCCGAGACCGCTTCCTGGCGGTCGCGCGTGGTATTGGAACTGACTTCATAGGCGATTGCGGCATCCATGACCCGGTTGGCGATGTCGCGCAGCACGAGATTGACGGCGGTCTTGGTCCAGCGCACCGCCCAGCGTGGATTGCCGAGAATCTTGCCGACGACCTGATCGACCTTCGCGTCGAGTTCTTCCGCGGGAACGGCGTGGTTGATCAGGCCCATGGCGGCGGCCTCGGAGGCTTCCAGCATGTCGCCGGTCAGCAACATCTCCTTGGCGCGGGCGAAACCGATCAATTGCGGCCAGATCACCGCGCCGCCGTCGCCGGCAACCAAGCCGACCTTGACGTGCGGATCGCCGATCTTGGCTTTCTCGTCGGCGATGATGACGTCGCACAGCAGCGCGATCGAGGCGCCGAGGCCTGCCGCCGCGCCGTTCAGGCGGCAGACGATGGGCTTTTCCAGCTCAAGCAACCCGTTGACGATGCTCTTGGCGTCATTGGCGATACCGCGAAACAGCGCCGGATCGTCGATCATCGCCTGGAACCACGCCATATCGCCGCCGGCACAAAAGGCGCGGCCGGCGCCGGTCAGCACGATCAGGTCGCTGTCTGGATCCCGTTGCAGTTCGGGAAAGACCCGCGCCAGCTCTTCGTGCATCTCGAAGTCGACCGCATTCATCTTGCCGGCCTCGATTGTGACCCATAGGACGCGGTCGCGGCGCTCGAAGTTGAGCCGCTGGTAATTGGAGAATTCCATTGTCTGATCCTTCAGTAGGTGTGCCGTCCGAATTGTCGCGAATTTCGCGGGGAAACTCGATAGCAATTAATGGTCGAAGATTTTACGGGTCGGAGATTTCCGAATACAGGTTTGCGCTTTGGCTCCGGTAAATGGCACATTTGTTATGGAGCGGATTGCATTGCCGTTGGATTGAACGGGCAAACCGGGAGAGAAGCGATGAAGATCGAACAAGTTTTGGCGGAAGCGCCGAAGATTCTCAGGCAGGAACAGCGCGAGTTCTATTTCGAAAACGGCTACCTGCTGTTGGATAGGTTCATTACCGGGAAGCGCCTCCAGAAACTGCAGGACGTCACGAAGGCGTTTGTCGAGAAGTCCCGGGAATGCGAAGCGTCGAACGCGATGTTCGACCTGGAGCCGGACCATACCGCCGACGCGCCGCGCGTGCGCCGGCTCAACATGCCCTATCGCCAGGATCCGGCCTATTGGGAACTGACCAGCGACAGTCCGATCACGGACGTGGCGCAGGACCTGTTGGGGCCGAACCTCAAGGTCCATCACTCGAAGCTGAACTTCAAATGGTCGGATGGCGGCGAAGAGGTGAAGTGGCACCAGGATATCCCGTTCTATCCGCACACGAATTACGGGGTTCTGGCGATCGGCATCTATCTCGAAGATGTCGATGACGAGATGGGACCGATGGGCGTGGTGCCGGGCAGCCATAAGGGCGAGATATTCAACCACTACAACGATAAGGACCAATGGGTCGGCGCGTTAGACGAGAAGGACTACGGGCGGGTCGGTCTCGACAAGGTGGTCTGGCTCAAGGGGCCGGCGGGATCGGTGACCGTGCACCATTGCCGGATGGTTCACGGCTCCGTACCGAACGGTTCTCCGCGCGGCCGTCCGCTGCTGGTCAATGCTTATTCCGCGGCGGACGCGCTTACCGTTAGCGCACATCCGTATCCGGGACCTTTGGCCGACGAGATCGTGCGGGGCAAGCGCGCGCGGTGGGTTGAGTACGATTCAGAACCCTGCCTCATGCCGCCGGATTTCTCGGGTGGTTACAGTTCGATCTTTGCGGCGCAGCAAGAAGAGGACGGCAGCGCGGCGGCGCGAAGTGCCCAAACAGACATATCCAATCGATAGGAACAGGAGTATCCGGTGTTAGAGAAACGCGAGTTCTACATCAACGGTCAGTGGCGGGCGCCGGCCGCGGCGAACGACTTCGACGTCATCAATCCTTCCAACGAAGAGCCTTGCGCGGTCATCTCGCTCGGGGGAAAGGCGGATACGGATGCAGCGGTTGCCGCGGCAAACGCCGCGTTCGATGCCTGGCGGGCGACACCGAAGGAAGAGCGCCTGGCCTACATCGAAAAGCTCGCGGATATCTACGCTGCCCGCGCGGATGAGATGGGCGAGACGATCTCGCTGGAAATGGGCGCACCAATCGCCATGGCCAAGGCAGCGCAGTCCGGCGCCGGCGCTGCGCATATCAAGAGTTTCATCCGAGCTTTCAAGGCGTTCGAGTTCGACCGGGAGCTTGGACCGCATGCGCCGAACGACCGAATTTTGATGGAGCCGGTCGGTGTCTGCGGCCTGATTACACCCTGGAACTGGCCGATGAACCAAGTCACGCTCAAGGTTATTCCGGCGTTGGCGACCGGTTGCACGATAATATTAAAGCCGTCGGAAATTGCGCCGCTTTCCTCCTTACTGTTTGCCGAGATGATCGACGAGGCGGGCTTCCCGGCTGGTGTATTCAACCTTGTAAACGGTGACGGGGCCGGTGTGGGCACGCAACTGTCCGGCCACCCCGACATAGACATGATTTCCTTTACCGGCTCCGCACGTGCCGGCATCGCTATTTCCAAGAATGCAGCGGACACGATCAAGCGTGTCAGCCTCGAACTCGGCGGCAAAGGTGCCAACCTGATCTTCGCCGACGCCGACGAGAAAGCGGTAACTCGCGGAGCGCGCCATTGCTTCAACAATTCGGGCCAATCATGCAACGCGCCGACTCGCATGTTGGTCGAGCGCGCGGTCTACGACGAGGCGGTCGAGGCGGCAGCGGCAGTCGCAGATCAGACCACGGTCGACATCGCTTCCAAAGAAGGGCGCCATATCGGACCGGTGGTCTCGGAAACCCAGTTCAACAAGATTCAGGCACTGATCGAAAAAGGCATGGAAGAGGGCGCGCGGCTCGTCGCCGGCGGCCCCGGCCGCCCGGAGGGCGTCAACCGCGGTTACTTCGTGCGTCCGACCGTGTTTGCCGACGTGAACAACGACATGACGATTGCGCGTGAAGAAATCTTCGGTCCGGTTCTGTCGATCATTCCGTTCGACGACGAGGCCGAAGCAGTCGCGATCGCCAACGACACGTCCTACGGCCTGACCAACTACGTCCAGACGCAGGATAGCGCCAAAGCCCAGCGGGTCGCGAGCCTGCTGCGCTCGGGTATGGTCGAGATGAACGGCCAGTCGCGCGGCGCAGGCGCGCCGTTCGGCGGCTACAAGCAGTCGGGCAATGGCCGCGAAGGCGGGGTCTGGGGATTGGAGGATTTTCTCGAGGTCAAGTCGGTCAGCGGTTGGGCAGCGGAGTAGACCAGTCTTGGGAGGGGGGCGATGATCGATATCAACGGCATGGCGCATGTCATCCTGACCGTCAGTCAGTTTGAAGCGGCCAAGGCGTTCTACGGCCGTCTGATGCCGGCGTTGGGGCTGGAGAACGTCTTCGATGGTAGCAAAATGTGCTACTTCGTCGGAGGGCGTACCGCGTTGGGCATTCAGCCCTGTGACCCGGAATATGCCGGCGAGCGCTTCGTCCAGGGCCGGGTGGGTCTGCACCATATCTGCTTTCGCGCCCGGTCGCGCGAAGACGTCGATAAGGTCGCGGCGTTACTTGAAGATATGGGCGCCCATATCGTCAGCCCCGCCAAAGAGGGTCATTGGGCGCCTGGCTATTACTACGTGCTGTGCGAAGACCCCGACGGAATTCGCGTGGAAGTGAACTACGTCCCGGGACAGGGCGTCTTGGCAGATGGCGAGGGTTTCAATCCAGGTGATGACTACAAGTAGCGCCGCCGCAATTCATTGAAGGAGAGTTCGCGTGGATCTTACCACGGTGGAATACGAGAAGCGGGGCTACATCGCCTATGTCACGCTTAACAGGCCTGACAAGCTCAACGCCATGAACGCCGCGATGCACCGGGAACTCGGAGAGGTTTGGCAGGACTTCCAGAACGATCCCGCCTTGCGTGCCGCCATTCTGTCCGGCAACGGACGCTGCTTCAGCGCTGGCGCGGATCTCTCCGGTGGCGCACCGGATACCTATCGCTATAGCGGCGATTTCCTAGATATCTCGCGCTCCCGCCGTGTCTATAAGCCCATCGTTGCAGCCCTGCACAGCCATGTTGTCGGGTACGGCATGTGGATCGCCATGGATACCGATATTCGCGTGTCGACAGCCGACACGTCTTTCTGGTTGCCGGAACCGCAATGGGGCATCGCGACCGTCCCGGCGGGCTGGTTTCCGAAGATGATGCCCTGGGCGATCGCTTCGGAACTCCTGCTGTTGGCGGAACGGGTCGATGCCGAACGCGCGCGGGAAGTCGGCCTCATCAACAAGATCGTACCGGATGACGAATTGATGGCGGAGGCCGAGCGGATCGCCAACCGGCTTGCCGAATTGAGCCCGGTGGCGGTGCAGGGGATGAAGGAAATGATGGTCCAGGCCAGCAATCTCGATTACGCGGCGATCGATCAGGTCACGGAGGTCGCGCAGAACCGTGTCATGAACTCCGACGACCGCAAGGAAGGCGGCCGGGCTTTCGTCGAGAAGCGCACTGCGTCTTGGCCGGATTCCTGAGTTCCCAACAATTTTCAAGGCCTGAGTGACCGGTCATTCTTAGGAGCATGAGTTGGAAGCTGAGCCGATCGGCGTACATCCCATAACGCCCAATGTGGGTGCGGAAATATCCGGTGTCGAACTTACACGCGTGAGAGATGTGCAGGCGGATGCGTTAAGGACTGCACTTGTAGACCGCAAGGCGCTTGTGTTCCGCGACCAAGACATCTCGACGGCGCAATTCGCCGAATTCATGCGGATATTCGGCGAGACCGTCAAAGAAGATATGGTCGCCGAAGACGGCGATCCGCCGGAAGTGGGCGCCATCCACATTCAGCGGGACGAACGCCAGCGGATCAACTTCTGGCACATGGATCACTCGTTTCGCGATCTGCCGTCGCCGGTTTTGAGCCTGTATGCCGATATTCTGCCGCCCAGCGGTGGCGATACGCTGTTCGCCAGCCTCGAAGCGGCCTATGAGGGGTTGTCCGGCCGGATGAAAGCGCGGATCGAGGGGCTGCACGCGCTGCACAAGGTCACGCAGACGCAGAATACGAAACGGCGTCACACGCAGGAAGAGATCGACGCGTTGGACAGCGCGCCGACGGTGCGTCATCCGCTGGTCGGTCTCAATCCGGCGAACGGCCGCAGATTTCTGTTCGTGAACATCCCGATCTATTGCCGCAGCATCGCGGAGATGCCGACCGAGGAAGGCGACGCGCTGCTCGCGAAACTATACGCCCACGTACAACGGCCCGAGTTCCATTTCCGAGTGGTCTGGCGGCCGAAGACCTTGATCGTGTGGGAGAACGTCCATTGTCTGCACTATCCGGTCGCGGACTACTTCCCGCACGAGCGGAAGTTGTGGCGTGTCGTCATCAAGGGGATCGAGCGACCGAAGGCCGCTTAGGACGCCCAGCGGTGGCGCGTTTCGTAACGCGCCTTGAAGGCAGATATCTCGTCCTCGTATTGCATCGTCAGACCGATCTCGTCGAGGCCGTTCAGCAGCCGGTGCTTGTCGAAGGCGTCGATCTCGAAGCGGTAGGTGGTCTGGTCGGGACCGGTAAGGCTCTGCGTGTCGAGGTCGATGGCGATTTCGGCCCCGGGGCTTTCGTGCAATTGCCGGCGTAGCGTCGCGCAGTCCGCCGAAGGCAGGCGTACGGGGAGCACGCCGTTCTTGATACAGTTGTTGTAGTGGATATCGCCGAAACTGGGCGCAATGACGGAGCGGATGCCGTTCGCCTTGAGCGCCGTCACCGCGTTTTCGCGCGAAGAACCGCAACCCCAATTGACGTTGGCGACCAAGATGCGCCCGGCGCGAAATTCGTGTTTGTTGTAAACGAATTCCTTTTCCGATCCGTCTTCGTTGAATCGCAGATCGTGGAACAGGAAGGTGTGGTAGTCCGGGTCGTTCCCTGGGCGCCGCAGAAACCGGGCCGGGATGATCTGGTCCGTATCGCAATTGGCGATATCGATCGGTACCGCGGCGGCGGCAAATGTGGTGAATGGCACCAAGTCCGACGTCTTCGGCATGATCAAGCCTCCTCGACCAGTCTGCGCACGTCGGTGAAATGCCCGGTCACCGAAGCGGCGGCCGCCATTGCGGGGCTGACCAGGTGGGTGCGGCTGCCGAGGCCTTGCCGGCCGCGGAAGTTGCGATTGCTGGTCGAGGCGGAGCGTTCGCCCGGCGCCAGCATGTCCCCGTTCATGCCGACGCACATGGAACAGCCGGGTTCACGCCACTCCATGCCGGCATCCGTGAAGATGCGATCGAGTCCTTCGGCTTCCGCTTGTTTTTTCACGAGTCCGGATCCCGGTACGACGAGCGTGCGGACTTTGGCGCGGCGTCCCTTTGCAACTTGTGCGGCGGCGCGCAAATCTTCGATACGGCTGTTGGTGCAGGCGCCGATGAACACCGTATCGACCGCGATTTCGGTCAACGCCATACCAGGCTTCAAATCCATGTAGTCGAGCGCGGATTCCATATCGGCGCGGACCAGTGGATCGTGCTCGTTGGCAGGATCGGGGACAGCCTCGGTAACGGGCAGCGCCCATTGCGGGCTATTGCCCCAGGTCACCATCGGCGCGATGGCGTTACCGTCGAGCGTCACTTCCCGGTCGAAGCGCGCATCGTCGTCCGATGGCAGGGTGCGCCAAAAGGCGACCGCCTCGTCCCACAGCGCTTCTTTCGGGGCGTAAGGCCGGCCGGCGCAGTACTCGATCGTTTTGTCGTCGGGGGCGATGATACCGGAACGCGCACCGGCTTCGATCGTCATGTTGCATACGGTCATGCGGCCGTCCATCGACATCGCTTCGATAACCGGACCGGCGTATTCGATGGCGTAGCCCGTACCGCCCGCAGCGCTGATGTCACGGATCACGGCCAGGATGACGTCCTTGCCGCTGACGCCGAACCCCAGCCGTCCGGTCACGTTGACTCGCAGGGTCTTCGGCTTGCGTTGCCACAATGTCTGTGTCGCCAGGACGTGCTGAAGTTCGGTCGTCCCGATACCGAAGGAGATGCAGCCGAGGGCCCCATGAGTCGACGTGTGGGAGTCGCCGCAGACGAGGGTGAGTCCGGGTAAGGTGATGCCTTGTTCGGGGCCGACGACATGTACGATGCCATGCCGGTCATCGGTCATCGAGAAATGCGTGAAACCGAATTCTTCCGCCGACTTTTCCAGGACCTCGACTGTCTGGCGCATTTCGCCTTCGGGAATGTCCTGCAGGACCTTCGCCGTGGTCGGGATGCTATGGTCCGGGGTGCCGAACAGCTTGTCCGGTTCGCGAATCTGCAAGCCTTTGGATTTCAGCATGTCGAAGGCGCGGAAATGCAGGTCGTGTATGAGATGCCGATCGATATAGAGCAGCACGTCGCCGTCGTCGCGCGCCGTTACGACATGCTCGTCCCAAATTTTCTCGAACAGTGTTTTGCCCATGGCTTCCTCAATCCTGATTTGCTTTAGCGTCCGAAGGCGTACCCTTGCGTATTGCGAGCCGTGGCGGCAGCCTTGATGAGATCGCCCTCCCGTGTGACAGCGCACATTCTGCCCTGCCACCAATCTTCTCCGACCGAAACGTCGTGGCCCTTTTTGCGGAGTTCGGCGACGGTTTCTCCTGTGAAGCGGCCTTCGACATCCAGAGAACGCAGCGCCGCATGTTTGGGGTAAAAGGAACCTGGAAAGTGCGACGTGTTGAATGCCGGTGCGTCCGCCGCCTCCTGGAGATTTTGACGGTGATGAACATGGCGCAGGAAAAACTGAAGCGCCCATTGATCCTGCCTGTCGGCGCCCGGCGTACCGAACGCCATATACGGCTTGCCGTCGCGCATCGCGAAGCCGGGGCTCAAGGTCGTGCGGGGGCGTTTGCCCGGGGCGACACCGCCGGGAGTGCCTTCTTCCAACGTGAATATCTGCCCCCGGTTGGATAGGGCGAAACCAAGTTCGGGGATCGTCGGGGAACTGCGCAGCCAGCCGCCGCTCGGCGTGATCGACACCATATTTCCATGCCGGTCGGCAACGTCGAGATGTACCGTATCGCCGGTGGGGATCGATACGGCAGGCGAGGGGTCGGACGCGGAGACAATCGTGCCGTCGTCTAGAACCGACAGCCGCCGCCCATCGGGGAGCCCATAGACAACCGGACCGCCAAATCCGGCGATACTGCCGGGTCGGATGGCATCGGATGAATTTTCACCGATAAGCGCGCGTCGTGCCGTGTTGTAATCCTTGGACAGCAGAGTATCGATCGGGACGTCGACGAAATCCGGATCGCCGTAGAATTTTTCCCGGTCCGCAAATGCCAACTTGGTGCTTTCCGTGACGTGATGAACGAAGTCGGCACCGTTTGGATCCATCGCACCGAGATCGAATCCGCGCAAAAGGGCAAGTTGCTGCAGGAAAACCGGCCCTTGGCTCCAGGGACCGCATTTGAAGACGGTATAATTTTGGTAATCGAGAGACAACGGCGCTTCCACATTTGCCGACCAACGTGCGAGATCGTCGCCCGACAGGAAGCCGCCATGCATCCGGCGCGACGTGTCAAGAAACTCGTTGTCGCGGCAGAACCGATCGACCGTTTCGGCGACGAACCCGCGGTAAAACACGTTGCGGGCCGCTTCGATCTGGGCCTCGCGATCGCTGCTCGCTGATTCTGCCTCTCGCAGGATGCGCTCGAACGTATCCGCCAGAACCGGGTTCGAAAAAAGCTGGCCTGGCTTCGGAACATTGCCATCCGGACAATAGACTGCCGCCGAGCTTGGCCAATGGTCGACAAACAACTCCTTTAACATACCGATATTCGCGACGACTTGCGCTCCGATCGGGTAGCCGTTCCGGGCCTGCCCGATGGCGGGTTCGAGTACGTCCCGGACACGCATCGTGCCCCAATCGCGCAGCAACAGCATAAGGGCGTCGAAAGCGCCAGGGACGACCAACGGCAACAGACCGGCGCCCGGTACGATATCGAGGCCGAGGCCCTTATAGGCGCTGGCTGTCGCCCCAGCCGGTGCGACTCCTTGTCCGCAAACAACCGACACGCGGCAGGTTTTGCCGTCGCACAGGATTATCGGCGCGTCGCCGGCGGGGCCGGCCATGTGCGGTTCGACGACTTGCAGCGTCAACGCTGTCGCGACGGCTGCGTCGAAGGCGTTGCCGCCTTTCTCCAGCAATGCCATGCCCGACGCCGTTCCGAGCCAATGGGTCGATGCGACCATGCCAAAAGTTCCGGCTAATTCCGGCCGCGAGGTGAATGGAGGACCGCCGGGTACGATACCGACCGGAGGCGTTGCGCTGCCGCGGAATAGACGTTGGATATCTTGCATAGTCAAAGGCATGTCATGACGCGTTTCAGGTGGGTTGAGTGTTCGGTGCAAAGCTTACAGGGGGCTGGGGGGCAAATCCATGCATGCCGCCGGAAGGCCTCGCGGGTTCCGGTTTGGAACGCAGGCATTGGATTGTAATGTCCTGCTGATCGCACAGGTGACGAAGGAATGAAGTATGAAACTGACCGTTGAATTTCCCAGCGTGTCGTACCGCGAAGGCCCGGCAATGGTGGCGCGCATGGCGAGGGGTATCGAAGAAATCGGATACGACCATATCGATATCTTCGATCACGTCGTCATGGGATACAACGTAGAGGGCCGGGAAAAATCACTCTATTCGCCGAAGATGCCGATTCTTGAAGTCGTATCGGCACTTTCCTTCATCGCTGCGGTGACGGAAAGAGTCACGCTGGGCACCGAAGTCTTGGTTTTACCGCAGCGCCAACCTGTTTTGGTCGCAAAACAGTTCAGCACATTGGATTTGCTGTCCGGCGGAAGAGCGCGGCTCGGCATCGGGGTCGGCTGGCAGGAATCGGAGTTCGAGGCGCTCAACGAAACTTTCGACGATAGAGGCAAGAGGACCGACGAGGCGATCGAGCTGTTGCGGGCCTATTGGCGAGAGGAACGTGTCGAATTCGACGGAGAATACTACAGGTCAGTTGCCATGGCGATGGAACCGAAATCGCCACAGGGCGACGGTTTGCCGATTTGAGTTGGCGGCAACACGCCGCCTGCCTTCCGGCGTTGCGGGAAGTATGGTGACGGTTGGCTGGCAAGCCGCGTGACCGATGCCGAATTCGCCAAACGGTCGATGGATGCGATCCGTGAGGCAGCGGTCGCAGCGGAGCGCGACCCCGACAAATTAGGCTGGCAAAGCATGATTGCGCCGCCGCCGCGTCCGGGCGATGAAGCGGGCAAGGCGTTTTATGCGGAACCAGACCGGGTCGCCGCCCGTGCGGTCGATTTGAAGGAAATGGGATTCGAGTACGTAACGCTCAACGCGACTGCGGTCTTTCAGTCCGGTGCGCGGGGTGTGGAACCGATGCTGGAGGTGCTGCATTCGCTTCATGAACGGCTGCGTTCCGAGGTTGGATAAGCTCCTCAATCCGCTTGCCGCGTATTTTTGTTCGGTTTGTGAAAGCGCAAATTTGTGAGAAATTGGCCGCGGTCTCAGCGAAAGCGGCGAAATGGGATATCACGGTCGGTGGTTAACGGAACGAACGACCATAATCCGAATGACGCGATGGACTTAATTGGGTTGCCAGCGACGACGGAGTACATCGCCTATCACGCCGGGCACCGTCCCGATGCGATAGCGGTAATCGATGGGGATCGTCGATTTACATTCGTCGAATTCCATGAGGCTCTGCGTCGCGTAACGGGCGCGTTGCGAAGTTTCGAGCTCGCTATCGGTAGTTTCGTAGCGGTCGAATGGACGACGTTGTCTTCGCACTGGTTGATTCCTTGCCTATCCGGTTTACACCCACACCCACTAGGGCTAGAATGGGCGCAAACCGGATATAGGGGAGCGCGCCATGGATGTTCTCGACCGCGCCGATCTCCCATTCCCGCATTCGCTACCCGAGTTCCAGCGAC
>JAKZTB010000358.1:0-8637 GCA_047517345.1 Alphaproteobacteria bacterium | reverse complement strand
GGGGGCCTCGTCGCGACGCTCCTCGACCCCCAGGGCCGGAGCGCCCATCTCTTGCAATGTCATCGATTCTCTCTCTGCGGTCATTGGTATTCACCTCCACCGCCCTACAGTAATTCCAAGCGGGGCCGGTGTCTCAGTGATGTTGGCAGAGAGGGCGCGGCAAGTTTCAGCGCAGAAGCGAACGGTGTGTAGCATACGGTCTAAGCCCTTTCAAGCTGCCCAACAGCGCGATTTTGTCGCGCTTGGCAGGCGGCCATCTGCGGCGCTCAGAGGAAGCTGTGCGGATCGATATCGACGTGGACGCGAACCGCGTTCGGGACGGCTACCCGTGGCAGCCATTCGCGCAGCACGTCCTGGATCGAAACCGCGCGATCGACCTTCAGCAACAAGCGCCAGCGATGCCGGCCGCGCAGGATGGCGAGCGGGGCCGGCGCGGGTCCGAGAACCCGCACGCGCTCGCCTGTCGGTGCGCTGAAGGCGAGGTCGCGGGCGATCCGCGCAACGGTTTCCCCGTCAATGCCTGACAGGACCAGGGCGGCAAGGCGTCCGAAGGGCGGCCACCCGCCGGCTTTGCGCGCGGTCGCCTCGGCTTCGAGGAAACTGTCGCGCTCGCCTTCCGCCAACGCAATCATCACTGGGTGGTCGGGATGATAGGTCTGCAGGAATACGCGGCCCGGCTTGTCGTGGCGTCCGGCCCGGCCGGCCACTTGATGCAGCAGCTGGTATGTCCGTTCCGCGGCGCGTAAATCGCCGCCGGACAGACCGAGATCCGCGTCAACGACGCCGACCAGAGTCAAATCGGGAAAATGATGACCTTTCGCGACGATCTGTGTGCCGATCACGATATCGACTTCGCGCTCCAGGACTTGTGCGACGAACACCGCCGCTTCGGATGGCCGACGGATGGAATCGCTGGTGGCAAGGCACAGCCGCGCGTCGGGCAGGAAGTTCGCCACTTCCTCCGCCAGCCGTTCCACGCCCGGGCCGCAAGCGACGAAGCTGTCGGCCGCACCGCAAGCGCCGCATTCTTCGGGACGCTGACCCGAATAACCGCAATGATGGCATTGCAGCCTGGCTGAAAACCGGTGTTCGACCAGCCAGGCGGTGCAGTTCGGGCATTCGAGGCGATGCCCGCAAGCGCGGCACAGGGTCAAAGGCGCGTAGCCGCGACGATTCAGAAAAAGCAGCGATTGCGATCCCGCCGCGAGCGTGTCGGCGAGCGCCTGTCGCATGGTCGGTGAAATCCAGCTTTGCCGCGCCGGTCTGTCCTGCCGCAGATCGAGCAATTGAATGTCGGGCAGGGTCGCGCCGCCATGCCGTTTGGGGAGGCGCAGCCGTGCGTATCGGCCCGCATCGGCATTGGTGACGGTTTCCAACGAGGGCGTTGCCGACGCCAGAACGATCGGAATCTCACCGATTTGCGCGCGGACGATGGCCATGTCGCGGGCATGGTAGGCGACACCGTCTTCCTGCTTGAACGCGCCGTCATGCTCTTCATCGACGACGATCAGGCCGAGGTCGGGATAGGGCAGGAACAGCGCCGACCGGGCGCCGACCACGACCCGCGCGTCGCCTTCCGCGACCGCGCGCCAAGTCGTGCGCCGCCGCGTCTGAGTCAGGTCGGAATGCCATTCCGCGGGTCGTGCGCCGAAACGCGCTTCGAAACGGTTGAGCCATTGCGCGCCGAGCGCGATCTCCGGCAACATGACAAGCGCTTGCTTGCCACGGCGCAGCGCATCGGCGATCGCCTCGAAGTAAACCTCCGTCTTGCCGGCGCCGGTTACCCCATCGAGCAAGGTGACGGCGAAGCCGCCGCCGCCGGTTCGCAGCGCTTCGACGGCGGTTGCCTGCGCCTCAGATAACGTCGGACCGGGGCGTTCGGGATCCGGGGCGGCGAAACGGTCCGCCGGCGGCAGTTCGACCGGCACGACCGCCTGGACTCCGACGAGACCCTTTATGACGCCCGAACTGACCCCGGTTTCCCGTGCGATGTCCGCAACGGCCATTGACGGTACCGTTTCCAACAGGTCGATGACGCGCCGCCGGGCCGCAGTGATGCGAAATTCCGGGATTGTGTCTGCAAGCGCGTAGGCGATTCGCGGTTTTGCCGGTTCGAGTGCGGCTGGAACGCTCATCGCCATCCGTAAAACGGCGCCGGGCCGGGCCAGCGTATAGTTGGAAACCCATTCGACCAATTTGCGGATTTCCGGCGGCATCGGCGGCGCCGGCATCCGGTCCAGAACCTCCTTCAATCGGTCGTCGGAAACGGCGCTTTCCGTATCTGGCAAGGGCTTATCCCATACCACGCCAATGGACTGCCGCGGCCCCAACGGAACCTTTACGAAATCCCCCGGGGCCAGTTCGAGCGCATCGGGGATGGCGTAGTCGTAGGCGTCGCCCAACGGCAGCGGTAAAAGAATCTTGACCCGTGGTTTCGGCGGGGATGATATCTCGGGGAGAGTCGGTTGGCGGCGCGTCATAGGAAGCGAGTCTAGTGGATACAATCTAACATATGGTACCCCTACGATCCCGTATCCCGGCTTCCCGAGCCCATCGGCCGCGTTGCGCGACACTTGTAATGGCCCCGCATCACCGCGTATCGCGCGCCTAACCGGTGGGTTCGGGAAGCCGTCGTAGAAGTACCATATGTTAGATTGTATCCACTAGGAGAGTCGTTGTCGGCGCGCCACACCGAAGCGGCACCGCGCGGGATCGGAGGCATATATATGAAGTTCTTTGTAGACACGGCCGACATCGGCGAAATTCGTGAGCTTGCGGATACCGGATTGCTCGATGGGGTGACGACCAACCCCTCGCTGATCGCGAAGTCAGGCCGCGATTTCTTCGAAGTAATTTCGGAAATATGCGAGGTCGTCGAAGGACCGGTCAGTGCGGAAGTCGCTGCGATCGACCACGAAACTATGCTTGAAGAAGGGCGCAAACTGGCTGGAATTGCCGACAATATCGCCGTCAAAGTTCCGTTGACGCCGGCGGGGCTGAAAACCTGCCGCGTTCTCAGACAGGGCGGTACGATGGTCAATGTCACGCTGTGTTTTTCCGCCAACCAGGCGATTCTGGCGGCGAAGGCGGGGGCCAGCTTCATTTCGCCGTTCATCGGCCGGTTGGACGACATTGCCGCCGACGGCATGAACCTGATCGCCGAAATTTGCGAAATCTACGCGAACTACCCCAATTTCAACACTGAAGTTCTTGTTGCATCGGTGCGTTCGCCGATGCATATCGCCGACGCAGCGAAACTGGGCGCGGATGTCGCGACGGTTCCGGCCGGCGTATTATGGTCGTTATTCAGACATCCCTTGACTGACAAGGGGCTCGACGCGTTCTTGGCGGACTGGAAGAAAACCGGGCAGTCGATACTCTAAAATGCAGACGGAAAAGGCATGACGCAAGAATCAACCGATCCAAAAGACGAAGATCTGACGGGCAAACGTGTCGCGGCCTATCTGCAGGACAATCCAGACTTTTTGGCGCGCAATCCCGATGTTCTGAGAATGCTTGCCGCGCCGGATCGCGCGTTCGGCGACGGCGTCAGCGATATTCAAACGGCAATGATCGGCCAGCTTCGCACCGAGATCGCGCGATTGAACGCGCTCCAGGACGAGATCATCCTGACAAGCCGCGCCAATTTGAACACGCAGGGCCGCGTCCACGAATGTGTGATCGCGCTGTTGGCGGCGAAATCCTTCGAGCAAGCCATGCAGATCGCGACGACCGACTTCGCCGTCATGCTCGACCTCGATGTGGTGACATTGTGCGTGGAGGCGGAGGAGGGCGCGCCCGCGCCACTGCGGACGACGGGGTTGCGCATGCTGGCGGCCGGCGCAGTGGATGCGACGATCGGCGAGAACAAGCGCGTGCGGTTGCGCAGCGATGCCCCGGCGGATCCGGAAATATTCGGGGGCGGGGCGGCGCTGGTGCGGTCTGCCGCCTTTATCCGTCTCGATATATCCGAGTATACGCCGCCGGCTTTGATCGCGTTCGGCGCGCGCCGGCCGGGTAAATTCCACGCTGGCCAAGGCACGGAGCTCCTCAGTTTCCTGGGACGGGTCGTTGAACACAATGTTCGGCTATGGCTGTCGCTTCCGGACTGACGAACCTCGACTCCGCCTCGATCGGCGTGGCGGATGATCTTGCCGGGTTGATCGGCGCTTGGCGCGCCTGGCTTTCGGACGAGCGGCGATTATCGCCTAATACGCTTGTCGCCTATGAAACCGACCTGTTCGGATTTTTCCGCTTCCTTGTTACGCATTTGGGAGAGCTGCCGTCCGTCGCCGCTGTCTCCGATCTTCGGCCTGCGGATTTCCGCGCCTGGCTTGCGAGGCGATCTCAAGAAGGGCTGGGCCGGACGTCCACCGCGCGGGCGCTGTCGGTCGTGCGAGGTTTTTTTCGCTGGTGCGAACGCAACGGGCATTTCGCCAATCATGCGATTCAGTCCGTGAGGTCGCTGAAGCTGCCGCATACGGTGCCCAGGCCGCTCTCAACGCCGGATGCCGCCGCTGTCGTGACGCAAATCGGTGAGCTGGCCAAAGAGCCGTGGATCGGGTTACGCGATATCGCGCTCTTCACGTTACTATACGGTTGCGGACTGCGGATATCGGAAGCCCTCGGCCTGACACGTGCCGATGCCCCGGAGGGCGATACGCTGACCGTCATGGGCAAGGGTTCGAAGGAACGTATGGTTCCCGTCCTGCCGGTCGTACGCGAGGCGATCGCCGCCTATATCGAGGCCTGCCCCCTGCTTCTGGAACCGGACACTGCCCTGTTCCGCGGCGTGCGCGGTGGGCCGCTCAATCCCGGCGTGGCGCAGCGCAGCATGCGGACGGTGCGTGGCTGGCTCGGCCTGCCGGATACCGCGACGCCGCATGCGTTGCGTCATTCCTTTGCAACCCATCTCCTCGCCGGTGGTAGCGATCTCCGTTCGATCCAGGAGCTGCTGGGCCACGCGTCCCTGTCGACGACGCAACGCTACACCGAGGTTGAAGATTCGCATCTGCTGGCGGAATACCGGGCGGCCCATCCGCGGGCGAGGTAGCGTTCCAAAATTCTGGCTTGATGTAGGCTGCATTCGTAATGGAAGCGCGAATTAAGACCGAATATTGGGTGCATGCCCATTTGCGACGTTGCGCGATTGCCGCCGTGCCGGCTTTCGTCGTGCGCCGCGGCGACAATGAGCGCGGGATGGTGTTGGTAAAAATCAACACGCTGGACAGCGGCTGCCGGGTTCTGACACAGGCGCGCGACCTCGATGGTCAGCTCGGCTGGATGGCGGCGCTCGACGGCACGCTGGCCCCGGAAGCGGAAGCGGATGCCTATATTGCGCGCCAGACAGCGCGCGACCCGGACCTCTGGGTCGTTGAAATCGAAGACCGCGAAGGCCGCAATTGGTTCGAAGGCGAGGAAATTTAGCCCCTCGCTGGTTGCAATATCTGCTATGGAACAGGCAGAATTTAACGGGCCTTTGCCTGCGCGCGAATACGGAGACAAAATATGCGTTACCCGACCAACGATTTGGAAAATTTCTGGTTGCCGTTCACGGCGAACAAAGACTTCAAGCGTAACCCGCGGCTGGTCGTCGAAGGCAAAGGGCTCTACTACACGAGCCACGAAGGCCATGAGATCATCGACGCCGTGTCGGGCCTGTTCTGTTCGCCGGCAGGGCAAAGCCGCACGGAGATTGCCGATGCGGTGCACGAGCAGATGCTCGAACTGTCCTACATGCCGTCCTTCCAGCACGGACATCCGGCGGCATTCGAGCTGGCCCGGCAGATCACGCGCCTGACGCCCGGCACGCTGGATTACGTCTTTTTCGCCAATTCCGGTTCCGAGGCGGTCGAGACGGCGCTCAAGATCGCGTTGCTCTATCACCGCGTCCGCGGCGAGGGACAGCGCATGCGGCTGGTCGGGCGCGAGCGCGGTTACCACGGCGTGAACTTCGCCGGATTCTCGGTCGGCGGCATCGTCCGGAACCGCGAGATGTACGGGCTCGGCGTGCCGGGCGTGGTACATATGCGCCATACCTGGCTGGAGGAGAACCGTTTCAGCCGCGGCCAGCCGGAGCACGGCGTCGAACTCGCCAACGACCTTCAACGCTTCTGCGAAGTCCACGGCGGCGACACGATTGCCGCCTGTATCGTCGAGCCCGTTGCGGGGTCGATCGGCTGTTACGTCCCGCCGAAGGGCTATCTGGAGCGGCTGCGCGAAATCTGCGACGAGCACGGTATTCTGCTGATCTTCGACGAGGTCATCACCGGCTTCGGCCGCATGGGTACGAACTTTGCCGGGCACCGTTTCGGCGTCGAACCGGACCTGATGACGATGGCCAAGGCGTTGACCAACGGCGCAATTCCGATGGGCGCGGTGGCGGCCAGCGACAAGGTCTACAAGACGATCACAGAGGCCGCGCCGGAGAAGGGCATCGAGTTCTATCACGGCTATACCTACACGGCGCATCCGGCGGCCTGCGCGGCGGGTATCGCGACGCTGGCGCTGTACGAACGGGAAAACCTCTTCGCCCGCGCGGCAGCGATGGAACCCTTTTTCCTCGACCAGGTCTTCGCCCTGCAGGACATGGACATCGTGACCGACGTGCGCGGCATCGGCATGCTGGCGGCGGTCGACTTGGCGCATGAAAACGGCACGCCGGGACTGCGCGGCGGCAAGGCGGTGAAGGATCTCTACAAGGCCGGCGTCTTGACCAAGGTGACCGGCGACTCGATCCTGATCGCCCCACCCTTCGTGTCGGAGCAATCGGATATCGAACGGATGATCGGAACCATCCGCGACGTGATCAGCGGCTATTGAAGCATTACTTGGGCAGGGTCCTAGTGAAACACAGGGAATAATGACATGGCTGAAACTCTTTATCATTTCATCGACGGTGCCCGCGAAGCTGGCAGCAGCGGCCGGTTCGGCGACATCTTCAATCCGGCGACCGGCGAGGTCGCCTCGAACTGTCCCTACGCGTCTGCGGCGGATGTCGACAAGGCGGTGCAATCGGCGTTGGCGGCGCAGCCGGCCTGGCGCGCGACCGCGGCGCCCCGGCGGGCGGCTGTGATCTTCAAATTCCGCGAACTTATCCTGCAGAACATGGACACGCTCGCCGAAATCGTCGGGCGCGAGCACGGCAAGACGATCGAGGACGCCAAAGGGTCGATCCAGCGCGGCATCGACGTGACCGAATTCGCCAGCGGCATACCCCATCTGCTGAAGGGCGAGCTGTCGACCAATGTCGGCGGCGGGATCGATACCTATTCGATGCGCGAGCCGGTCGGCGTCGTCGCCGGTATCACGCCGTTCAACTTCCCGGTCATGATCCCGTGCTGGATGGGCGTCATGGCGGTCGCCTGCGGCAACGCCTTCATCAACAAGCCGTCCGAGCGCGATCCGTCGGCACCGCTGTTTCTGGCGGAGCTGTGGAAAGAGGCGGGCCTGCCGGACGGTATCTGGAACGTGGTCAATGGAGACAAGGAAGCGGTCAACGCGTTGATTCAGCACCCGGATGTGCCGGCGATCAGCTTCGTCGGCTCGACCCTGGTCGGCGAGCACGTCTATCAATCCGGCACCGCGCTGAACAAGCGGGTACAGGCCTTCTGCGGCGCCAAGAACCACCTGATCGTCATGCCCGACGCGGATATGGATCAGACGGTCGATGCGTTGATGGGCTCGGGCTACGGCTCGGCCGGCGAGCGCTGCATGGCGGTGTCCGTGGCCGTGCCGGTCGGCGAGGATACGGCGGAAGAACTGGTCAAACGGCTGGCGCCCCGTGTCCGTACGCTCAAGATCGGGCCGTACAACGACGCGTCCGCCGATATGGGCCCGCTGGTGACGGCGCAGGCGAAAGAAAAGGTCGAGAACTACATCGATCAGGGCGTCGAGTCGGGCGCGGAGCTGGTCGTCGACGGCCGCGGCGCGAGCCTGCAGGGCTACGAGAACGGGTTCTTCGTCGGCGGCACTTTGTTCGACAAGGTGACCACCGACATGTCGATCTACAAGGACGAGATTTTCGGTCCGGTGCTGTCGGTGGCGCGAGCGGACAGTTTCGATACGGCGGTCGATATGGTGAACGGGCACGAGTACGCCAATGGCGTCGCGATCTTCACCCGCGATGGCGACGCGGCGCGCACTTTCAGCGACCGGGTCGATGTCGGCATGATCGGCGTCAACGTGCCGATCCCGGTGCCGATGGCGTTCCACCATTTCGGCGGATCGAAGCGCTCCAAATTCGGCGACACGCAGATGCACGGGCCGCAATCGATCAACTTCTTCACCAAGATGAAGACGATCTCAGCCCGTTGGCCGAGCGGCATCAAAGAGGGCGCGCAGTTCACGATGCCGACGAATCGGTAGTGGCACCCGATCTATCCTTAGTGTTGTTGTCCCGGCCTTGAGCCGGGACCCAGTCTTCGCCTTCGATCGTTTCTGGTCTGGGCCCCGGATCAGGTCCGGGCCGACAGGTTAGGAAAATTAGAAGCGTCTGATACCAAACATCGGTGACTGAGACTCATTTTGGGATTCCCAAGGGAGAGATATTCTGAATCAATCATGGTGAATCGGTTTATCGGAGGTTTACCATGGGTGCGGCGATTGCTTTGCGGGAAGATTTTGAGGCTTCGGATC
>JAKZTB010000357.1:0-6666 GCA_047517345.1 Alphaproteobacteria bacterium | reverse complement strand
TACCCGTTCAACGCCTTCCGCTCATTGCTCGGCATCGCGGGCGACACCTCTGCTCCAACCTATGCCGAGCTTTACTCGGGAGAGTGGCGGCACCCTACATGTAGCGGTCATGGGCGTTAACCGGATAGGCAAGGAAAGAACCAACGAAGACGGCGAAAAGGTGAATGAGGAAGGCCTGACGGAAGCAGAGCAGCAGGAAGTTCAAAAACTGCAAGCGCGAGACCGCGAAGTCAAAGCGCACGAGCGTGCGCATGCGACCGCAGGCGGCGGTATTACGGGGCAACCGCAATTCACCTTCACCACCGGACCGGATGGCAGGCAATACGCGGTCGGCGGTGAGGTGTCTATCGATGCGAGCCCCGTATCGGGGAATCCTGAGGCCACGATCCGTAAGATGGAACAAGTCAAACGCGCGGCGTTAGCGCCGAGCAATCCTTCCGGACAGGATCACCGTGTCGCGGCGGAAGCCGAAGGAAAGATTCAGGCGGCGCGCCAGGAAATTACGGTGGAAAGACGCGAAGAACAGGCCGAACAAGCGGAGAAGCGCGCGGAACAACAAGGCGGCGATGGCGCCAGAATCGGGCAGACGGACCCGATCTTCGATCCGGAAGCGCGTTTCAAACCGTCAGTGGGCGGGATCGGCTCGCCGCTGGGGACGGGTCTGGCCGGCAGGGCGAATTGAAAATGAATACGGGCACGCTGGAAGCCGGCGAGCTGTTCAACCTCGTCGCCTAAAAACTCAGGCAAATCTTAAAGCGAGTTAGTGTCCGCCGGCGTAGGGCGGCGCGTCGACCGATTGCATTTTCGCTTCAGCGATGTTCAACGCCGCTTCGGCCCTGGACCGTTCGCCGTCATCCGCCGCCGATCCGACATCTTCGCGCAGATTGCGGATTTCTTGCTCGACTTCCGCCCGATCGATATCTTCCACCCGAACAGCGCCTTCGGCGAGGATGGTGCAACGCTCCTTGGTCACTTCGGCGAACCCGCCGGCGAGGAAGAAACGCTGTTTCACCGAACCGCCTTCGAATACCGCCAGCGTACCGGGCCGGATGTTGGAAATAATCGGCGCATGTCCGGCAAGAACGCCGAAATCACCTTCTTCGCCCGGCACGACGACCATTTCAGCCGGTTCGGAAAGAATCAGATTTTCCGGCGACACAAGCTCAAGTTCGAAGGGTTCGACCATGGCCTATTGCTCCCAAAGGCGCGGCAGATTTCTAAGCCGCTTCCGCGGCCATGACCTTGGCTTTTTCAACAGCCTCATCGATGCTGCCGCACATGTAGAAGGCGGCTTCGGGAAGATCGTCGTACTCGCCGGCAAGAATACCCTTGAAGCCGTTGATGGTGTCTTCGAGCTCGACGAACTTGCCGGGCGATCCGGTGAACACCTCGGCGACGAAGAAAGGTTGCGAGAGGAAGCGCTGGATCTTGCGCGCCCGCGCGACCGTCATCTTGTCTTCCTCGGACAGTTCGTCCATGCCCAGAATGGCGATGATTTCCTGTAGGGATTTGTAACTCTGCAACACGCGCTGCACCTCGCGCGCAATATCATAATGTTCTTGACCGACGGTGCGCGGCTCTAAAATTCGGCTGGTCGAGTCGAGTGGATCGACGGCCGGATAAATGCCCAATTCGGCGATCTGTCGCGACAGAACCGTCGTCGCATCCAGATGAGAGAATGTCGTCGCCGGCGCCGGATCGGTCAGGTCGTCGGCCGGGACATAAACCGCCTGCACACTAGTGATCGACCCCTTCTTCGTCGTCGTAATCCGCTCCTGCAGATTGCCCATATCGGTGCCCAGGGTGGGCTGGTAGCCGACCGCCGAGGGAATACGGCCAAGCAGCGCCGACACTTCGGAGCCTGCCTGCGTAAACCGGAAGATGTTGTCGACGAAGAACAGCACGTCCTGGCCCTCTTCGTCGCGGAAATACTCCGCCAAAGTCAACCCGGCCAGACCGACTCGCGCGCGCGCGCCCGGCGGCTCGTTCATCTGGCCGTAGACCAGCGCCGCCTTCGACTCGCCGTCCGGCACGATGACGCCGGATTCAATCATCTCGTAATAAAGGTCGTTGCCTTCGCGTGTCCGTTCGCCGACACCGGCGAACACGGAATAGCCGCCATGCGCCTTTGCGATATTGTTGATCAGTTCCATGATGATCACGGTTTTGCCGACGCCGGCGCCGCCGAACAGTCCGATCTTGCCGCCCTTCGGATAGGGTGTCAGCAGGTCGACGACCTTGATGCCGGTCACGAGCTGCTCGGTTTCCGTCGACTGGTCGACGAAATCCGGTGCGTCGCGGTGAATTGGCAGTTTCGTCGAAGTCTCGACCGGGCCGCGTTCGTCGACCGGCTCGCCGATGACGTTGAGGATGCGGCCGAGCGTCTCGGGTCCCACCGGCATCATGATCGGCGAACCGGTATCGCTGACTTCCTGGCCGCGCACCAGACCTTCGGTCGTGTCCATCGCGATGCAGCGGACCGTGTTTTCGCCGAGATGCTGCGCCACTTCCAGCACCAGCTTGGAGCCTTGGTTGTCCAATGTCAGGGCGTTCAGAATCGACGGCAGATCGCCCTCGAAATGGACGTCGATAACCGCGCCCAGGACCTGGGATACCTTGCCTACTAAGTTTTGCGCCATCGGTCTTGCTCCCGCTTCAAACCTGCTCTCAAAGCGCTTCCGCGCCGGAGATAATTTCAATCAATTCGCTGGTAATAGCCGCCTGCCGCGTCCGGTTGTAGACGAGGGACAGGCTTTCGATCATGTCGCCCGCGTTACGCGTCGCATTGTCCATCGAGGTCATGCGCGCGCCTTGCTCGGAGGCAAAGGATTCCAGCATCGAGCGATAAACTTGAACGGCCAAGTTGCGTGGCAGCAACGCCGAGAGGATTTCCTCCTCGTCGGGCTCGAATTCATAGGCCGCGCCGTTGCCGGCACTGTCGATTTCGGTTCCTTCCGTCGCGAAGGGAATAAGCTGCAGGGGCGTAACCACCTGCTCCAATGCGGACACGAACTTGTTGTAAAGAACCGTGCAGACGTCGAATTCGCCGGCTTTGAACATTTCGGTGATCTTGCTGGCAACGGTTTCAGCCTGATTGAAGGCCGGCATCGGTTTGGCCAGATCTTCGTAGGTTCCCACCAAGCGGCTGCTTGACTCGCGCCGCATGGCCGAGACGCCCTTACGTCCGACGACGAGCAGCTTGACCAATTTGCCGGCGGATTCCAGCTCGGCGATCATCTTGTTCGCGTGGCGGACCAGGTAGCTGTTGAATCCGCCGCACAGTCCACGGTCGGAAGAGATCATCAAGATCAGATGGGTATCTTCCCGACCGGTGCCGCCCAACATCGGAGGCGCACTTTCCGGATTGGCCGCCACGCTGGCTGCCAGCGATCCCAACATGCGCTCCATGCGTTCCGCATAGGGGCGGGCGGCTTCTGCGTGTTCCTGAGCACGCCGCAGCTTCGCGGCGGCGACCATTTTCATGGCCGACGTGATACGCCGCGTCGACTTGACGCTCGCAATTCTATTTCGAAGTTCTTTAAGGCTTGCCATCGTTGCAGCCCGTCTCCCCCTACGGCGTCGCCGCTATCGCATATTTTCGCGTTTAGACGAAATTCTTGATGAGCGCTTCAATAACGTCTTTCAGCTTCTGATCGCTTTCGTATGAAATCTCGCCTTCCTCACGGATTGCGGAGAGCAGTCCGCCTTGTTCCGCGCGGACATGCTCAAGCAATGCGGTCTCGAAACGTTTGATCGCATCGATATTCAACCTGTCGAGATAGCCGTTCACGCCGCTGTAGATCGAAATGACTTGTTCTTCGATCGCCAGCGGGGAGAATTGGTCCTGCTTCAGCAGTTCCGTCAACCGTGCACCCCGCGCCAGCAGGCGCTGGGTTACCGGATCGAGGTCGGACGCGAACTGCGAGAAGGCTTCCATCTCGCGGTATTGCGCCAGTTCCAGTTTAATCGAGCCGGCGACCTGTTTCATCGCCTTGATCTGCGCTGCGGAACCAACGCGGGAGACGGACAGTCCGACGTTGATCGCCGGACGCACGCCTTTGTAGAACAGTTCGGTTTCCAGGAAAATCTGGCCATCCGTGATCGAAATTACATTGGTCGGGATGTAGGCCGATACGTCACTGGCTTGAGTCTCGATGATCGGTAACGCGGTAAGGGATCCCGAACCATGATCTTCGTTCATCTTCGCCGCACGTTCCAGCAAGCGCGAATGCAGGTAAAAGACGTCGCCCGGATAGGCTTCGCGTCCCGGCGGGCGGCGCAGCAGCAGCGACATCTGTCGATACGCGACGGCCTGTTTCGAAAGATCGTCGTAGATGATGACGGCGTGCATGCCGCTGTCGCGGAAATACTCGCCCATCGTGCAGCCGGTATACGGCGCGAGAAACTGCAAGGGCGCCGGGTCCGACGCTGTCGCCGACACGACGATGGTATATTCCATCGCGCCGTGCTCTTCCAGCGTCTTGACCACCTGGGCCACGGTTGAACGTTTCTGGCCGATCGCGACGTAAACGCAGTACAGCTTCTTCGATTCGTCGTCGCCGGTATTGACCGTTTTCTGGTTGATTATGGTGTCGATCGCAATCGCGGTTTTACCGGTCTGGCGGTCGCCGATGATCAGTTCGCGCTGTCCGCGGCCGACCGGCACCAGCGCGTCGAGTGCCTTCAGTCCTGTCTGGACGGGTTCGTGAACCGACTTGCGTGGAATAATGCCCGGCGCCTTTACCTCGACCCGGTTGCGCTCGTCGGAGTCGATCGCTCCTTTGCCGTCGATCGGATTGCCGAGCCCGTCGACGACACGGCCCAACAGTCCCTTGCCGACCGGTACGTCGACGATGGCGCCGGTGCGCTTGACCGTATCGCCTTCCTTGATGTCGCGGTCGTTGCCGAAGATCACGGCACCGACATTGTCGGATTCCAGGTTCAGCGCCATTCCGCTGACACCGCCGGGGAATTCGACCAGCTCGCCGGCCTGAACGTTGTCGAGACCGTAGATGCGTGCCACGCCGTCACCGACGGAGATGACCTGCCCGACTTCGGCGACGTCCGCCTCCGTGCCGAACCGGGCAATCTGTTCTTTGATGATTGAAGATATCTCGGCTGCGCGGATATCCATCAGCTCACCCCCTTCATTGCAATTTGCATTTTGTTCAGCTGCGTACGCAGCGATGTATCGACCATCCGGCTGCCGACCTTGACGATCATGCCGCCAATCAGCGCCGGATCGACCGTATGTGCGATCGAAACCTTACCGCCGAGCGTGCGCTGCAACGTTTCCTGCAGTGCGCTGACCTGGCTTTCGCTCAACGATCTCGCCGCCGTAACCTCTGCCGTGACTTCGCCACGGCGTCTGGCGAGTTCGTCCAAATAGCCTCGAACCATATCGTTTAGCGCGAACAACCGACGGTTTTGGGCAATCAAGCCGACAAATCTCTTGGTCAGTTCACTGACTTCCATCGCGTTCAGTATCGCCGCCATGGCCTTGCCTTGTTCGTTGCGGTTTAGGACCGGACTGCGCACAAGCCGTTGTAAATCCGGACTTTCGTCGATTGCATCGACGAGACGCGCAAGATCGCCCGCGACATCGTCGAGCAAACTTTGTTCATCCGCCAATTCGAACAGCGCTGTCGCATAGCGATTGGCGATTTCAGAGACGGCTGTATTCGTAGCCAACTGGGGACCCCCCCGGGGAAACCAGAAAATCAGTCGGAATTTGCCGCAAGAGCAAGTCTAGCGCCACCCAAAAAATGCATCCGCGCCGGAACCTGTCAACGACTTTGAGACACCGATGGTTTCTATTTACTGACTCGTTTCTCCTGTTGTGGAAGTGGCGGGTGGGTTGATCCAGACGGCTTCGGGAAGCGGGGCTGGTTTCGGGGTGCCGTGGACGAAGCGTTCGGGGTGAAGGGCCCAGGCGGTCGGCTTGAGCGCACTGCCTAGTTTAAGGTCTTGGTAATTCATTGGAGATTGCGCCTAGGCGTTTTTCAAGCCAAGCCTGGGCTCGTTCGGCATTGACCGCCCATTTGCCAGAGCCCTTGCCTTCGGGCGAATAGAATAGTGCTTCCGATTCTGGACGTCTGAAGGTAAGCGAATCGGAACAGTGCCCGTTGTAGGCACTTTGAACTGATTGCTCAAACGTGGGGGGAATGGGCAGTCCGGCATTTTTTCGTTCTTTTTCCAACGTACGGAGAATCATGGATCGCCTCATGCCGTTGTTCCTGTATGGCAGCAATAACCCAATCAAGTCCGCGACGTAAGGATGTTCCTCTTTCAATTTCGCCAATTTCCACTTTTCGTCAGGCTTGCCAAGTAATGCCTCAAGCCAATCTTCGGTCATTTGTATTTCCTCAATCGTCCAGTGCCAGTGGGATCGTCTCGTTCTTCTTGGGAAGAGCCCGGTTCAGCATGCCCATAAAGCGGGTCCAGTTTGGAGCGGCCCGCATGAGCGCCATGACGACCGCCAGATGTTCCTTCAACTTCGGGTGCCCAGACTGAGGTGCGGAATTATTGTGTGTTCGTACGCTCCAAACCTTCCGCTTGGGCAGATAGAGCTACCGGATCTGTACGGTAACCCGTGAATTTTCCCGCGCGTTGACGTTGTAAATCAAAACTTCCAACGCTTCGTAAGGCACATTTGGCTTCATGAAC
>JAKZTB010000356.1:0-4682 GCA_047517345.1 Alphaproteobacteria bacterium | reverse complement strand
AGGTGTTGATCTGTCGGAAGCGGTTGACGAACCCGTTAAAGCCGAACTCAGACAAGCGCTATGGGACTATCAAGTCGTCTTCCTTCGCGATCAGCATCTCGATATCGAACGACTGAAAGAAGTTACCGAGATTTTCGGGCCGCTGCAGCGGCTTCCTTACGTTGAATCGCTTGCCGACGAACCATTCGTTATTGGCGTCCGAAAGAAGGCGACGGACCGTAAGGTCGGCGTCTTCGGCGGCAACTGGCATTCCGATTTCAGTTTTCTCGACCATCCGCCGGCAGGTTCCTTGCTGAGCGCCGTCGATGTGCCCGAAGTCGGCGGCGAGACCGTCTGGTCAAGCCAGATTGCTGCCTACGAAACCCTGCCGGATGACCTGAAGGACGCGGTGGATGGGGGCAATGCGGTCCATGTCGGCAAGCCGCACGGCGTCAAATTCGCGCCGAAGGGCAATCAGCGTAGCACCATCAAGATGATTCGGCACGACCCGGAGGCCGACCGCGAAACTTTACACCCGGCGGTACGCGCCCATCCGGAAACCGGGCGTAAGTCGTTGTACGTGAACCCGGTTTATACGGCGCGGCTCGAAGGCCTGTCGGAGGCGGAGAGCGAACCAGTCCTGGACCGGTTGTACTGGCATGCAACCCGGCCCGAATTCAGTTGTCGCCATCGCTGGTGCGCCGGCGATCTGGCGATTTGGGACAATCGCTCGACCCTGCACTTTGCGGTGAACGATTATGACGGGTTCGACCGCTTGCTATATCGCACGACTTTTTCCGACGATCGGCCGCCTTACGCTTGAATTTTGCGCGCGCGATGAAACGTTATACTCATGTTTCGGAACCTAGGAGTAGACGATGAGGGCAGAGAAAAAGCCGCGCGTGATCGGTTTCAACCACGTGGCTCTCGAAGTGGGCGATATCGACGCAGCGCTCAAATTCTACGGCCAGCTTTTCGAGTTCAAGCTGCGCAGCAAGAGCGAACGTGCGGCCTTCATCGATCTCGGCGACCAATTTATCAATTTCTCCAAAGGCCGGGAGCAGGCACCGGACGATAGGTGCCATGTCGGTCTGGTCGTCGACGACAAGGAGGCAGTTCGCCAGCGCCTGGAGGAAATGTCGGTCGATTTATTGCCGGGCCGGTTCCTGGAATTCCTCGATCCTTGGGGCAACCGCATCGAAATCGTCGGATATCAGAATATTCAGTTCACCAAAGCGCCGCATGTCCTGCGCGGTATGGGCTTCGAAGGATTGGTGAAAACCCAGGGCGCGTTGGACGAGCTTGCCGAAAAAGGGATGGCGCCGGACTGAAGTGGCTCAGGCCCCCGATTTCACCGCTTTTGGAATAAATTCGTCCCCTGTGATGCCTGTCACAGCGACCCACCTGATTCCCTGTCATTAACGTTAATGAGAGTGGGAGCGTTAGGTGAGGAAATGGGACAATGGAAGCGGAACGGATTGACGCGATTAGGGCGATCATCGGGGAAATCGAAACCCTCAGCGCATCGGTAAACGTGCATCTGCAAGATTTACGCGACGACAGTGACCAGGGTGCCGAGGATTTGACGCAGCGTTTGGAATATGCGTTTGCCGAACTTCGTGCGGCACGCCGCGAACTGATCGAAGCGACCAAGTTCGAGTTGTCACCGGCGTAGTGCATTAGCGAGTTGGATTTGGTTGGCGGGCAATTTGGCCCTCGACGGCCACGCGAAATATCTTCAACCGTTATCCAAGCCAATTCAAACTGAAACGGGTTAGCGCGCCTCACGGCTGATCGCGGTGCGCGGCGGCCGCGATTCCGGGTCAATGATCGCGTCGACGATGCACGGCTCGCCGCGCGCCACGGCGTCGCGCAGCACGGCATCGAAATCATCCGGCCGGTCGACGCGGTAGCCGCGGCAGCCGAACAGTTCCGCCAGCTTCGCGAAATCCGGATTGCCGTGATCGACGCCGATGACCGGGCCGTAGGCCTCGACCCGCTTGCGCTGGGAACCGAGCCGGAAATTGTTGAATACGACGACGACCACGGAAAGCCGTTCGCGCACCATGGTTTCGATATCGCCGAGTTGCAGCATCAGGTCGCCATCGCCGATGCAGGCGATCACCGTCTGGTCAGGGCGTTCCAGCTTGGCGCCCAGCGCCGAGCCCAAGGCGCAGCCCATCGCCCCCAGCTTCGCGGACACCAAATGCGCACCGGGATGCGCGACCGGCACCATGAATCCGTAGAAACCGTGATCGCCCGCGCCGTGCGTGAAGATCGTATCCGACGGCAGGTTCCACATGGCGGCGACCAGCTCCTGCGGCTGAACCAGACCATTGTCCGGCGTGGCGTCGTGCCAGTCGGCGCGCCAGTCGGCGATCCGCGCTACCAGGCTGTCGACCCAGCGTTTGCGCGCGTCGGGAACGGGAAGGTTCGCCTTCGAAAGCGCCGCGTTGAGTGCCTCGCTGAAGGCGCGCGCGTCGGCGACGATGCCGAGCGCCGGCGTGGGCTCGCGGCCGATCGCCGCGCCGTCGATATCGACTTGAACGATGGGCACGTCGGGCGGGAGTAGTTCGCCGCGCGAGGTTTGCAGGTCGGACAGACGCGATCCGGTGGCGAGGACAAGATCGGATTCGCGGATCGCGTCGCCAATCGGTTCGTACCCGACGATGCCGGAGGGCCCCAGCACAAGCTCGTGCGTTTCAGGGAGGACCGCTCGCGACGTCGGTGTGTTGACGACGGGCATATGAAGTTTTTCGACTAACGATAATAAAGCCTCGCCGGCACCTGAAAAAGCCGCGCCGCCGCCGATCAGCAACACCGGTTGCGCCGCATTTTGGATTAGTTCGACGCATTTCTCGACCGCGGCCGGATCCGGCCAAGGCCGGAACAGGGGTGCCGCGTGTGGGACGCAGTCGGGGAGACGCGTGTCGCCCAACTGTTCCGTCGAAACGTCGATAGG
The DNA here is from genome assembly GCA_047517345.1 of Alphaproteobacteria bacterium. GTDB lineage: Bacteria > Pseudomonadota > Alphaproteobacteria > UBA8366. The sequence continues at coordinate 1,741 of JAKZTB010000356.1, read as the reverse complement.
CAAATCGATTTGCGCCACGCCGGGGCGGCCGGTCACGGATTCGCGCAACGCGCGCCGGACCGCGCCAATGGCCTGGTCCGGCCGCTCGATCCGCATCTGCCATTTCGCGATACCGTTGAGCGGGCGCAGCACTTCGGTGGTTTGCCACCAGCCCTTTTCCATCGCCTGCTTTTCCTGGGTGGCGCTGAGCGCGATCATGGGCACGGAGTCGAGTGCGGCGGACGCGATGCCGAGACTGGCCGCGAGCAGGCCCGACGCGCCATGCGTCATCACGCAGCCGGGCCGGCCGCTGAGCCGCGCCGTGGCGTCGATCATCGCGGCGGCGACCTGCTCGTGCCGCACGCCGATATAGCGCGCGTCGTTGCGCATCGCGAGCGTGCCCGCATAGGGTGCGTTGGTCGAACCGACCATACCGGCGAAATATTTGACGCCGCCGCCGATCAGCTGATCCAGGACCGCTTCGTAGACTTTCATTGTGCGCTTGCCTCTTGCAGTGCCTGCCAGATCCGATGCGGCGTCGCCGGCATGTCGAGCGAGCGAACCCCGGCGGGGCGCAGGGCATCGACGATGGCGTTCATCAAGGCCGGCATGGCGCCGACGCAGCCGGCCTCGCCGGCGCCCTTGATCCCCATCGGGTTGGTCGGAGTCGGGGCGTTTTCGTTCACGGCGGTTTCGAAGTTCGGAAGGTTGTCCGCCCGCGGCATGACATAGTCCATGAACGAGCCGGTAATAAGCTGGCCGCTCTCGCGGTCCCAGGCCACGTCCTCCATCAGAATTTGTCCAACGCCCTGGGCGATGCCGCCATGCAGCTGCCCGTCGAGCAGCAGCGGGTTGAGCACGATGCCGACATCGTCGACGGCGACGTAGCGGACGATTTCCAAGGTCCCCGTCTGCGGATCGATCTCGACTTCGGCGACGTGACAACCGTTCGGAAATGTCGGGGCCGGCGGACGCCACGAAGCCCATTCGTTCAGACCCACATCCATCCCCGGCGGCGCGGTCATGAAGTTCTGCAGCAGCTTGGCGCATTCGGTGAGCGTGACCGTTCTGTCCGTGCCCGCGACCGTGAAAGTGCCGTCGGCGAACGCGATATCGTCCTCGGCAGCTTCCAATTGGTGCGATGCCATCCGGCGCGCCTTGTCGACGATATTATCGGCGGCGAGCATCAACGAGGCGCCGCCGACACCGGTCGAGCGCGACCCGAAGGTGCCGGTGCCCGCCATGCCGTGGTCGGAATCGCCCTGCTGGTAGTAGACTTGCTCGAACTCGAGACCGAGCTTGTCCGCCAGCATCTGGCGGAACACCGTTTCGTGCCCTTGGCCGTGATTGTGCGTACCCATGACCACGGTGACCGTGCCGGACGGATCGAACCGGATCTCTGCCCATTCGGAGAAGCCGCCCGCCGCCTGCTCGATGACGTTCGAGATGCCGATACCGCGCAGCATTCCAGAGTCCTTGGCGGCATTACGGCGCGCCGTGAAGCCGTCGTAGCGGATCATTTCCAGCGCCGTATCCATGTTTCGCTCGAACTGGCCGGAATCGTAGTTGAAGACGAGACCGGTCTGGAACGGGATCGCCGCTTCCGGGATGGTGTTTCGCCGTCGCAGTTCCGCCGGATCGATACCGAGCTCCGCGGCGGCGGTGTCGATGACCCGCTCCAGCACATAGGCCGCTTCCGGCCGGCCCGCGCCGCGATAGGGACCGGTCGACGGCGTGTTGCTGAAGACGCCGGTGACGTGGG